>CAYTPC010000035.1:0-17592 GCA_964439605.1 uncultured Burkholderiaceae bacterium | reverse complement strand
CCTGAGGAAGCGCGGACGCGCGTGCAAGACAGAAAGAGGTGGAAACTGCCGCGAAGCCGAATTATCAGCATCAGCCAGCGGAAGGCTCTTCATTCAGAAGAGCTTTGTATTATCGCATAGGTGACAGGATTCATCAACCTTTCCACGAATAGATCTCCGTTTTCCACTGCGTTGCCGCGCGATCCGCAACACAAAAACTGGCGCGGTACAGCGGTACAGCGGTACAGCGGTACAGCGGTACAGCGGTACAGCGGTACAGCGGTACAGCGGTACAGCCCAGGGCACCCGCAGAACCGGCTTCGCCGGGCCGCTGGGTGCGCCCCCGGAGAGGGCTGAGGGCCGCGGCTCCAAGCCTGCCTGCGCAGGCTTGGACGTGCCCGAAGAGCAGCCGCCTCTGGCGGCCGCCCGGCGTAGCGACACGAAGTGCGCGAAGCCTGGGGGTGAGCGTCAGTTGTCAGTCCAGCCGCAAAAAACTATCCCGGTAATGCACCAGCTCATCGATCGACTCATGCACGTCCGCCAGCGCGGTGTGCAGTTGACGCTTCTTGAAAGCCGCGTGCGCCTGCGGCTTCCAGCGCCGCGCCAGTTCCTTGAGCGTGCTGACGTCGAGGTTGCGGTAGTGGAAATACGCCTCCAGTTGCGGCATGTATTTGACGAGGAAACGCCGGTCTTGTCCGATGGTGTTGCCGCACATGGGCGAGGCGCCCTTGGGCGCGTAACGCGCGATGAATTCAAGAATCTGCGCCTGCGCCTGCATCTCGTCGAGCGTGGAGACGCGCACTTTGTCGGTCAGGCCGCTGCGGCCGTGGGTGCCCTTGTTCCAGGCATCCATCGCGCCAAGCACCGCCTCGTCCTGATGAATAACCAGCACCGGACCATCGATGCGCGGCGTCAGGTCGGGGCCGGTGACGACGACGGCGATTTCCAGCAGGCGTTCTTTTTCAGGATCAAGACCGCTCATCTCGCAGTCGATCCAGACAAGGTTCATGTCGCTCTTGGCGAGCGCGGGGGCGGCGGGGGCGGGTGCGGTCGAATCGGTGATATCAGGCATCGCGCGATTGTCCGCCATCACCGCGGGGACCGTTCTACACTCGGCGCTTCACGCAGGCCTTTGACCGCCCTGCCCGCTACCCTTTTCACCGCTGCGCCCATGCGCGCAAGACAGGCCCTACACTTCGCGCCTTATGTCCGCCTCGCTGCTATTGACCCTCGTTTTTGCCGCCGCGCTCATGCTCGGGCTGCTGTTGAAATTCTGGCTCGCCTCGCGGCAGGTACGCCATGTGGCGCGCCATCGCAACGCGGTGCCGGAAGTTTTCGCGCAAACGGTCACCCTGGCGGCGCACCAGCGCGCGGCTGATTACACCCTGGCCAAGGCGCGCGTGGGCACGCTGGAAATGGCCTGGTCGGCTGCCGTGCTCCTGGGCTGGACGTTGCTGGGCGGGCTGGATGCGCTCAATCAAGCGCTGCTGGACTGGATGGGCGGCGGGCTGTGGCAGGAGCTGGCGCTGATCGCCTGCTTCGCCATGATCGGCGCGCTGCTGGATTTGCCGTTCACGCTGTGGCAGACCTTCGGCGTGGAACAGCGTTTCGGCTTCAACAAGATGACGCGCGGACTCTGGCTGGCCGATACGCTCAAGAGCATGGTGTTGTCCGCGCTGATCGGACTGCCGATCGCGGCGCTGATTCTGTGGCTGATGGGCGCGGCGGGCCAGTGGTGGTGGCTGTGGGCGTGGGGCGCATGGGTGTCGTTCAGCCTGTTGCTGATAGCGATCTATCCGGCGTTCATCGCGCCGCTGTTCAACAAGTTCACGCCGCTGGAAAACCAGGCGCTCAAAGAACGCGTGAACGCGCTGATGGAGCGCTGCGGTTTTTCGTCCAAGGGCCTGTTCGTGATGGACGGCAGCCGCCGCAGCGCACACGCCAATGCGTATTTCACCGGCTTTGGCGCGCACAAGCGCGTGGTATTTTTCGACACACTGCTCAACCAGTTGAACGCGGACGAAATCGAAGCGGTGCTGGCGCACGAGTTGGGGCATTTCAAGCACCGTCACACCATCCAACGCATGGTGATGATGTTCACGCTCAGCCTGGCCGGTTTTGCGCTGCTGGGGTGGCTGTCGGACCAGATCTGGTTCTACGCCGGGCTGGGCGTGCAGCCCAACATCACCGCGCCCAATGCCGCGCTGGCGCTGCTGCTCTTTATGCTCGCGGTGCCGGTGTTCATGCTGTTCGTCGCACCGCTGCCGGCGCTGCTGTCGCGCAAGCAGGAATTCGAGGCCGACGCTTACGCCGCCGCGCACGCCAATGCAAGCGATCTGCGCAGCGCGCTGCTCAAGCTCTTTCAGGACAATGCCTCGACGCTGACGCCCGATCCGCTGTTCGTGCGCTTTTACTATTCGCATCCGCCGGCGAATGAACGGCTGGCGCGGCTGGATCAAGCCCATGCCACCTGATGAACCTCTAACCCTGGAATCCCCACCGTGACCAGCGCATCATCGTTGCCAGAAGGACTGGTCATCGCCAGCCACGGCCGGCATTGCATGGTTGAAGCCGCCGACGGCGCGCACGTGCTGTGCCACCCGCGCGGCAAGAAAAATCAAGCCGTCGTCGGCGACCGCGTGCGCTGGCAACCCAGTCAGGACGAAGGAACGATCGAGGCGGTGCTGCCGCGCCGCAATCTGCTGTACCGGCAAGATGAACTGCGCACCAAATCGTTTGCGGCCAACCTGGACCAGGTTCTGGTGCTGATCGCGGCGCAGCCCGAGTTCTCGGAGCATCAGCTCACGCGCGCGCTGATCGCCGCGCAAGCCGAGCGCATCGCGGCAATCATCGCGCTCAACAAGAGCGATCTCACGCAAGCTTTCGAACGCGCCTGGACGCGGCTCGCGCCTTACCGCGCGATGCACCAGAAGGTGCTGCCCCTGTCGCTGGCGGCGCCGGGCCATGCCGACCGCGCCGCGCTCGAAGAGCTGCTGCACGGCAAAACCACACTGGTACTCGGTCCTTCGGGCGCGGGAAAAAGCACGCTGATCAACCAACTCGTGCCAGGCGCGCAAGCCGCCACGGGCGAGATTTCGCAGGCGCTCAATTCGGGGCGCCACACCACGACCACCACACGCTGGTATTGGGTCGATCGCACCAGCGCGACGGCGCTGATCGATTCGCCCGGCTTTCAAGAATTCGGCCTGCACCACATCGAGCCGACGCAACTGGCGACGCTGATGCCCGACATCGCCGAGCACCTGGGCCAATGCCGCTTCTACAACTGCACGCACCGGCACGAACCGGGTTGCGGCGTGCGCGCAGCGGTCGAGGCGGGGCGGATCAGCGCCTCGCGCTACCAGATTTACGACGAGCTGTTTGCCCAGTTACGCTGATGGCGCTGATGGCGCTGATGGTTCCTGCAGAATCCGCGCCAGCGCATCGACCAGCGTGCTGCACTGCTCGCGCGTGCCCACACTGATGCGCAGATACTGCGCCACGCGCGTCTGGCGAAAGTGCCGCACCAGCACGGCGCGCTCACGCAAGGCGGCCGCGAGCTCAGCGCCGTCGCGGCGCGGATGGCGCGCAAAAACGAAATTCGCCTGCGAAGGCAGCACCTGAAAGCCAAGGTCTTCAAGCTGCAGCGTCAGGCCCTCGCGCGTATCGATCACCGCCGCGCGCGTTTGCTCCAGCCACGCATCATCCTCGATCGCGGCGATGGCGCCCGCTTGCGCCAGGCGGTCCAGCGGGTAGGAGTTGAAGCTGTTCTTCACCCGCGCCAGCGCCTCGATCAACGGCGCCTGCCCAAGCGCGAAGCCCACGCGCAACCCGGCCAGCGCGTGCGATTTGGATAGTGTCTGAACCACCAGCAGATTGGGGTACTGCGCGATCAGATCGATGACGCTTTCGCCGCCGAAAGCGATGTAAGCCTCATCGACCAGCACCACCCGCTGCGGACAGGCGCGCAGCAGCGTCTCGACCCGCGAACGCGGCAGGCCGATGCCGGTGGGCGCGTTCGGATTGCACAGCACGACGCCCGCACAGCCGCGCGCGGCACGCGCGGCCAGCGCATCGACGTCAATGGCAAGCGCCTCGTCCACCGGCATCAATTCGGCCTCGATACCGTAGAGCTGCGCATACACACGGTAGAAGCTGTAGGTCACGTCGGGAAACAGCAGCGATTCGCGCTGTTGAAAGAACGCGAAAAAAGCCAGTGCCAGGACTTCGTCTGAACCGTTTCCGGCAAAAACCTGCGCCGCATCGAGCCCGTGGCGGCGCGCGATGGTTTGGCGCAACGCCGTCGATTCAGGGTCGGGATAGCGTTCCAGCCCCTGTGCCGCCGCGTGCACGATGGCATCGATCGCGCGCGGCGAAGGCGGATAAGGGTTCTCGTTGGTGTTGAGCTTGACCAGCCCTTCAATGCGCGGCTGTTCGCCGGGCACGTAGGGTTCGAGCGCCGCGATACGCGGACTCCAGAGAGGGGAAACGGAAAGAGTCATCGAAAAGTGTGTCGTTTTCAGCCAAGCAGACGCGCCAGCGTGAGCAGCGCGAGCAGCACCATCCACACCACGACCAAGCGCCAGACCAGCCCAACCACGCTGCGCAGATGGGCCGGCTCGGGTTCGGATCCCAGCGTACCGCCGCCATCCGGCCCCATTGAAGCGGGTGCGGCATCGCCAGCCTGCGCGTGCTGCAACGGATCATCCGCCACCGAAGGCTGCAGCGTGCCGCCGCCCAGCCGCACGTTGATCGCACCGGAAACCGCCGCGAGGATGACGCCGTCATTGTAGTTTTGGAAGCGCCCCGCATCGTTGCGCCAGCAGTTGATCGCATCCTCAAAGCTGCCCACAACCGCGAAACCCAGCGCGGTAATGCGCGCCGGCAGCCAATCGATGATGGCCCAGGCTCGCCGCGCGGCTTCCTGCACGGCCGGACTCGATGGCTGGATGACCGCGCCTTTGTGATGCGCCCAATAACGCGAGACAAATTCGCTCATCCGGTAAAACAACGCGCCGGCCGGGCCGAAGCCAAAGGCCGCCAGAATCGAGTACCAGGCCAGCACCCCGAATACGTGGCGATGCGCGGCGATCACCGAGTATTCGATGACGTGCCGGACGATTTCACTGCGCGGCAGGTTCGATACGTCGACGTGCTGCCACTGCGCCAGAAGCTCCCGCGCGCGTTCCTCGCTGCCCTCGTCAAGCGCATCGCGGATGCCGGTGAAGTGATGGCTGAACTGCCGAAACCCCAGCGTCAAGTACAAAAGGACGATATTCCACAGCACCGCGAACGGCATGCCCAAGGTCAGCGCCAACAGCCAGTGAATACCCAGCGCCAGCAGGGCCGGCACGCCGGCCGCAAGCACCCACGCCATCCAGCCGTGGTGTGTTTTGCCCGCATCGAAATTGCGGCTGACCCAGCGTATCCAGACGATCGAGGCCGCATACACCGGGTTGCGATCGCCGATCGGGCGAACCTGCTCGATCAATAAAGCGCAAAGGATGGCGAAAAAACTCATACGATGATCATAGCCAGCATACAGCGGCCGAGAGCACGCATCCCCACATCTCCAACATCTCCACTCAGTTTCATGGCCTGAACAAACGCTCAGGCCATCAGAAACCGGTAAAGATTGCGCAGCATGCCGGCCGTTGCGCCCCAGATGAAGCGCTCGCGTCCATCGTCCTGGTAAGGCATCGAGAACCACTGGCGGGTATGGCCGTACAGATCTTCCATCGTGTGCCGGCGATGGTGTGCCGGATTCATCAGAAAAGACAGCGGCACCTCGAAAACATCGGCCACCTCATCCGGATTGGGCCTGAGTTCGAAGCCTGGCCGCACCAAAGCCACCACCGGCGTCACGACAAAGGAGGTGATGGTGGAATAAACCGGCAAGGTCCCCAGCACTTCGATGAACTCCGCCGGCAGCCCCACTTCTTCCCAGGCTTCACGCATGGCAGCGGCAGCCAGGCTGGCATCTTCCGGGTCCATGCGTCCGCCGGGGAACGCAACCTGCCCCGAATGCGTGTTCAATTTGGAGGAACGCTCCGTCAGCAGCACGACGGGCTGCTCGCGCTGCACGATCGGCACCAGCACCGCCGCTGGAGCTGGCGCGCGATTACTCTGCGGTGGCTCCCGGTCAACCTCAGGCGCCCACACCGGCGGATTGGCAAAGCGTGCACGCAAAGCCGGCGCCGACAGGCGATCGGCTGCCACCGCCGGCAAATCGCCGTCCACCGCGGTCACCGGCACCGAACGCGGATCGAAAAGCGTCGGCGAAACGGCGTTGATCAGTTCGGGTGGTGTGCGGGGCGGTTGCATGAACGAACCTGGATTGAAAAAAATGAACCGGACGCAGCCCGGCCCGCCGAGCATCGCGCACGGGGCCGCGCTTGCCTATGGGGATTACGTCAGAAAAAAAGAAAAACCGCCCAAGGGCGGTTTTCTTTTGATCATCCTCACGCCGGAGCTTATTGCGCCGCAGCCGCGACGCTCTTGCCCGGCAGTTTTTCCTTGATGCGCGCCGAACGGCCGCTGCGCTCGCGCAGATAGTAGAGCTTGGCGCGGCGCACGTCTCCGCGGCGCTTGACTTCGATGCCGGCGATCAGCGGGCTGTAGGTCTGGAACGTCCGCTCGACACCTTCGCCGCTGGAAATCTTGCGCACCGTGAAACCGCTGTTCAGGCCCCGGTTGCGCTTGGCGATGACGACGCCTTCATAGGCTTGCACGCGCTTGCGATTGCCTTCGACAACGTTGACGCTGACCACCACCGTGTCGCCGGGGGCGAAATCGGGGATCTTCTTGCCCAGGCGGGCGATTTCTTCCTGTTCGAGGATCTGGATGAGATTCATGTTTTCCTGCGTATCGATCATGGCTGCGCATATACAAATAAAAGGTACATAAGGCTCGAAAGGCACATAACGCGGCACGCTCGCAAACGAAGTTTGCCGGCGCCACAGCCCTAAAACCCTACAACCGTCCAGCCAGCCAGAGGATCGGAGAACTTGGGATTATAACTTTTTCTTCAGTTCCGCTTCATCCGCAGGCGTCAGCCGCCCTGCGGCCCGCGCCGCCTCGATCCGATCGGGCCGGCACGCCGCCGTCACCCGCAGGCGCTGATCGCGGCGCCAGCGCTCGATCTGTCCGTGGTGTCCCGACAGCAAAACAGCCGGAACCCCAGCGCCATTCCACTGCTCGGGCCGGGTGTAGTGCGGGCAGTCGAGCAGGCCGTCGAGCGCCGGATTGAAGCTGTCCTGGGCATGGCTGGCCTCGTCGCCAAGCACGCCCGGCTGCAAGCGCGCCACGGCGTCAAGCAGCGCCATCGCGGCCAGTTCGCCGCCCGAGAGCACGAAATCGCCCAAGCTGATCTGATGCGTGATGCGCGCATCGATGAAGCGCTGATCAACCCCTTCGTAGCGCCCGCACACCAGCACCGCTCCGGCGCTGGCGGACCACTGCGCGACAGCCCGGTGATCCAACACCTGCCCAACCGGCGAGAACAGCACGACCGGGATCGTGCTACCGCTTTCGGCGCCACGCGCAGCCAGCGCCGCATCCAGGCAGGCTGACAGCGGCTGCGCCATCATCACCATGCCCGGCCCGCCACCGAAAGGGCGGTCGTCGATGCGCCGATAGTTGCCTTCGGCGAAGTCACGCGGGTTCCACAGCACCACTTCGACCTGCCCGGACTCATAGGCGCGGCGCGTCACGCCGCTGGCCAGGAACGGCGCGAACAAGTCGGGAAACAGCGTAAGCACATCGAAGCGCACGGTCATCGCCTCCAGAACTGCGGAGCCGCCTTCTCAGAAGTCGGGTTGCCAATCGGCCACGATGGCTCCGCCGGCCAGATCGACATGGTCGATGAAGGCCGCCACGAAGGGAATCATGCGCTCGACGCGCTTGCCGTCCTGTTCAGCCTCGAGCACCAGCGTGGTCTGCGGCCCAGCGGGCAGCAGCTCGCGCACGATACCCAGGCTAAGGCCCTCGCGGTTGATCACTTTCAGGCCGATCAGATCGACCCAGTAATACTCGTCGGATGCGGTTGAGGGAAAGCTCGAACGCGGCACGAAAATACGCGCCCCGCGCAACGCCTCGGCGGCCGTGCGATCGGGCACATCGTCCGAACGGGCGACGATGCAGTCCGCATGCTCCTTGGCCTCGCGAACCGCGAGCCGAAAAGCGCCCGCCCCTGCGCCGGGGGGGCACAGAAACCAGCGTTTGGAAGAAAAAAGCGCCTCGGGCTGGGCGCTGTGAGGCTGGATCTTGAACCAGCCCTTGATACCCCAGGCATCGACGATGCGGCCCACTTCGATCGCATCCGCCGGCAATTCAGCGGCTTCGAGCGTGGGCAGCATGCCGGAAGGGGCAACCGTCAGGCGGCAGCCTTGGGAGCGGCCGCGGCGGCCTGCTTGATCAAGCGCGATACCGTCGGTGAAGGCTGGGCGCCGACGCCGGTCCAGTAGTTCAGGCGGTCTTGCGCAAGACGCAGACCTTCTTCGGTTTCCTTGGCGGTGGGGTTGTAGAAACCGATGCGCTCGATGAAACGGCCATCGCGGCGCACACGCTTGTCAGCCACGACGATGTTGAAAAACGGACGGCCCTTGGAGCCGCCGCGGGAGAGTCGAATCACGACCATGATTTATCCTCGGGTGGTTACCGAATGCCCGATGCCATGCGGATCCCCGCAATACCTTCAGGCTGTTCGGCTGATTTACTCCAGCGTTGAGACACGCGACATGGCCACCCGGCCAGCGACACGCTGAGAATTTTCGATTATAGCTTGCAGGCATCCAATCGTGATGCCTTTCCGATGCCTTTTCTCGATCCGGGCCGCCGCTGCGGCGGGCGTTCGAGGGGAAGTGTTTCAGAAAATCTGCAAGCTGATCCAGTAAGCGATCGCGGCAATGAAGGCGGAAGCCGGGATCGTGAAAATCCAGGCCCAGACGATATTGCCCGCTACGCCCCAACGCACCGCGCTGGCGCGCTGCGCCGAGCCCACGCCAACGATGGCGCCGGTAATGGTGTGCGTGGTCGATACCGGAATACCCAGCACCGTGGTCAGAAAGAGCGTAAACGCCCCGCCCGTCTCGGCGCAGAAACCGCCCACGGGCTTGAGCTTGGTGATACGCTGACCAATGGTCTTGACGATGCGCCAGCCGCCGAACATGGTGCCCAGCGCAATCGCCGTGTAACAAGACACGATGGTCCACAACGGCGGCTCGTGATCGGTGGCCGCCGTGTAGCCGGTGGCGATCAGCAGCATCCAGATGATCCCGATGGTTTTTTGCGCGTCGTTACCGCCGTGGCCCAGGCTATAGGCGCCGGCCGAGATCAACTGCAAGCGCCGGAACCACCGGTCCACGCGCCTGGGCGGCATGCGGCGCAGCAGCCACGCCACCAGAACCATCATGAGCGAGCCCAGCACGAACCCCAGAAACGGGGAGACGAAAATGAAAACCACCGTCTTGATGATCCCCGCGGCTATCAACGCCCCCGAGCCGGCCTTGGCGATCACGGCGCCGACGATGCCGCCGACCAGCGCATGCGACGAACTGCTCGGGATGCCGTAATACCAGGTCAGCAGATTCCAGGCGATCGCGCCGACCAGTGCGCCGAACACCACGTTGACGTCGACCACGCCTACACCGACGATACCCTTGCCTATCGTGGCCGCCACGCTGAAGTGGAATACAAAGACCGCGATGAAATTAAAAAAAGCGGCAAAAAGCACGGCCTGCCCCGGTCGCAGCACACCGGTGGACACCACCGTGGCGATCGAATTCGCGGCATCGTGAAACCCGTTCATGAAATCGAACGCGATCGCCATCCCCACGAGCATGACCACCACCCACAGGGCAACCTGCACTGACGTCATATATGCTGCCGATTCAGGAATTCTCGAGGACGATGCCCTCGATCACGTTGGCCACATCCTCGCACTTGTCGGTGATGGCTTCGAGCAATTCATAGATCGCCTTGAGCTTGATGACCTCGCGCACGTCGGGCTCCTCGCGAAACAGCTTGCTCATCGCCGAACGCATCACGCGGTCGGCATCGGACTCGAAACGGTCGATTTCCGCGCATGCCTTGAGCGTCGCCTCGGCAGAAGCAGGCTGGGCAATCTTGCCAAGATACCTGACCGCCTCCTGAACCAACGTGCAACACTTGACGCACAGGCTGGTCAACCGCGTGATTTCCTCGGTCATCTGGGACACGTCATACAGCGCCATGCTCTCGGCCGAATCCTGGATCAGGTCGGCCACGTCGTCCATGGTGTTGATCAGGTTGTGAATATGCTCGCGGTCGATCGGCGTGATGAAGGTTTTATGCAACACCCGATTGACTTCATGGGTGACGCGGTCGGCCGCACGCTCGGCCTCATCGACGTCGCGGTTGTACTGCTCGCGCAGATGCAGATCACTATAGTGCTCGACCAGCCGCTCGAACGCCGTAGCCGCTTCCATGATGCGATCAGCATGCTGGTTGAACATTTCAAAAAAACTGCCCTCACGGGGCAGCAGCCTGCCGAACATAAGCTGTCGTTCCTTGCGCTGATTGTGGATGGCGTCGGTGCCGCCATGGTTCTCTAATTTTATATGCCCCGGCGCCGGAGGCCCGGAATTTTTCTGTGGTATGAATTTGCTAAAGCACGGTTTCCCGGCCCTTGCAAGGTGCATGAATACTCACTGCGATCATCAGGTACAAGATTCTTCCAACCGTTCGATCGACTGCCCCGCCACCCGTGCGAGTTGCGCCGCCGACACCTCATCGGGCGCGATTTCGGCCAATGGCAGCAGGACGAAGGCGCGATCGAGCATGCGCGGATGCGGCAAGGTCAGTTGCTGCGATGCAACACAGGTTTTGCCATGACGCAACAGGTCCAGATCGAGGGTGCGCGGCGCATTGCGATAAGGGCGCTCGCGCCCAGCCGCCCGCTCGATGTCCTGCAATTGCGCCAACAGGGCCTGCGGCGTCAGCGCGGTTTCCAGTTTCACCACCGCGTTGATGAAATCCGGCCCGCCAGCATCGAGCGGCGCGCTGCGGTACAGAGAAGAACAGGCCAGCAGGCGAGTCTGAGTCAATGCACCAAGCGCCTTCATGGCCGCGCGCACCGTACCCTGCGCATCGCCAAGATTGGCGCCGAGGGCAACGTAAGCGACGGCCTGCATGCGTTCGACCTGCATGGGCTCAGGTCTATTCGGATGCTGGCGGCGTATCCGCCCCGCTGCGCGGCTTGCGCCGGCGGCGGCGCTTGCGCGGCGCGCCCGGCGCACTGTCTCCATCCATGGCATCCGCGGTATCCACGGCGGTCGCGGGCTGCTCCGGCTCCGGTGCACGCGTATGGACGCGAGCACGGCTCTTTTGCTGTTGCTCGGCGCGCACCTGCTCCATCAAATCCTGGCGGCG
This sequence comes from uncultured Burkholderiaceae bacterium, assembly GCA_964439605.1. Lineage (GTDB taxonomy): Bacteria > Pseudomonadota > Gammaproteobacteria > Burkholderiales > Burkholderiaceae_C > JAITWT01. The sequence goes on along the minus strand of CAYTPC010000035.1, from coordinate 6,204 downwards.
CGGATCATCGGCGGTGCTGAACTCCTGCCACCACTCGGCAATCGCCTCGCTGATCTCGCTCACGTCGGCGCGCAGGCGCATGAAGTCGAAGGCCGCCCGGAAACGGGCCTGCTCCACCAGGCTGTAGGGCATGCTGCCGCTGCGCTTTTCGAAGCGCGGCTGCATGATCCAGATTTCACGCATGTCGGCTGCCAGCTTGCCGCGGCCCGAAACATCACCGATGCGCGCATCGAACACTTCGGCGATCGCATCCTGCAGCGCGGGAAACGATGGCTGGCCGCGTTGGCCATTGCGCCCTTGCGTGCGCTGGGTCCAGCCTTCGCGCACGTCGCTCCAAAGCACGCAAGCCAGCAGAAAGCTCGGCGCCACGGTCCTGCCTTCGGCCACACGGCGATCGGTATCCTGCAGCGCGGCCTTTACGAACGGCAGGTCGGCGCGCGCAACCACCACGTCCAGCAGCGGATAAATGCCGCTCGCAAGTCCGAGCGCGCGCAACTGCGCGACGGTGGCCAGTGCATGGCCGGTCTGCAAGAGCTTGAGCATCTCGTCGAACAACCGGCTTTGCGGTACCTGCGACAGGAGCTGGCTCGACGCCACCAGCGGCGCCGCCGTCTTGGCGTCGAGCTTGAAACCAAGCGGCACGAGCTTGGCCGAGAAGCGGATCGCACGGATCACCCGCACCGGGTCCTCGCGATAGCGCGTTGCCGGATCACCGATCATGCGCAGCGTGCGTTTCTGCGCATCCTTGATGCCGTTGTGGTAATCCACGACGATCTGGCTGGCCGGGTCGTAGTACATCGCGTTGACGGTGAAATCACGCCGCGCCGCGTCCTCCTCCTGAGGCCCCCAGACGTTGTCGCGCAACACGCGCCCGCTGGCATCGACCGCATGCTTCATCGCGGCCAATTCACTTCTGCTCGTGCGCTCGTTGCCGGCCACCTGCTCGGCATCGGCGCTATCGAGGTAGGCCCGGAAGGTGGACACCTCGATCACCTCGTGCTCGCGCCCGCGCCCAAACACCACGTGCACGATGCGAAACCGCCGCCCGATGATGAAAGCGCGCCGGAACAGCGCCTTGACCTGTTCCGGCGTCGCGTTGGTGGCAACGTCGAAATCTTTCGGCCGCAGGCCCAGCAGCAAATCCCGCACCGCGCCGCCGACCACGTAGGCCTCATGGCCGGCCTTCTGCAAGGTGGCGACCACGTCTTTCGCGCGCTGGTCGACCATCGACACATCGATGCCGTGCACGCTTGCCGGCACTTCCTGGCGCCTGCCGAAATGCGCCTTCGCGCCCCGCTTCGGACCGGTCGCCTTGCCGAGCAATTTACTGATGATTTTCTTGATCATTGTGTTTCTTTACGGCGCCGTCAGACGCCGTTATGGACTTATTGATTTTCGAGCATCGACCGCACCAGCGGAATCGTGATCGCTCGCTGCATGCGCAGCGCATAGCCGTCGAGCTGCACAAGCAGTTCCATCAGGCTGCCGAGATCGCGGCTGAAGCGATGCAGAACATAGTCGATCACCTCGTCGGACAGCCGCACGCCGCGCGCATCGGCGGCCTGGCGCAGTACGGCACGCCGCTGCATTTCTCCAAGCACCTGCAAATGGAACACATGCCCCCAGCCCAGGCGGGTGCGCAGATCTTCGCGCAGCGGCAGATCAGCCGGCGGCAGCGCGCCGGCGGCAATCACGCCGCATTGCAGGCTCTGCGCATTGACGAACCAGTTGAACGCCATGTGCTGCTGCTGTGCACTATAGCGATCGACATCGTCGAGCAGCACCGCGTCCCAGCCGTCATCAAAGGGTTGCGGCTCATGCGTGCCGGCCCGCAGCCAGCCGACCCGAACGCCCTGTTCGTGCAGTGCGCAGCACACCGCTTCAAGCAGGTGCGTCTTGCCGCTGCCGCTTTCGCCCCACAGGTAGGTCGGCACCGGCGAGCGCGCCTGGGCACCCTCGCCTTCGCCCACCCACAGCCGCAGGTGGCGCAATGCCGCCTCGTTCGATCCGGCGAAAAAACCATCAAGCGTCGGCCCTGAAGCCAGGCCGATGTCAAGCACAAGCTGCTTCATGCCATGGGGAAGTGTGCGTAAGGCAGACCGCCAGAGCCTGTACAAAGTCTTTTCTGAGAACCAAAAAAAGACTTTGAACAGGCTCCGACAGCCCTAAAATTCTGCAAATTCTATCGGGCAGCCCTGTTTCGCCCCGATTGCTGCGATCGCAGCGCCCCTTCCATCCCTGTCCGCCACACGTCATGACCAGCGCCCTCTCCTCTCCAATCAGTTACAAGGACGCCGGCGTCGACATCGACGCCGGTGACGCACTCATCGAGCGCATCAAGCCGCTCGCGAAAAAAACCTTGCGCGAAGGCGTACTGGCCGGCATCGGCGGTTTTGGCGCGTTGTTTGAAATCCCCAAGCGCTACAAGGAACCGGTGCTCGTTTCAGGCACCGATGGCGTCGGCACCAAGCTCAAGCTGGCCTTCGATTGGGCCATGCACGACACGGTCGGCATCGACCTCGTCGCAATGAGCGTCAACGACGTGCTGGTGCAAGGCGCCGAACCGCTCTTCTTTCTCGACTATTTCGCCTGCGGCAAGCTCGACGTGGACACCGCCGCGCGCGTAATCAACGGCATCGCGCGCGGCTGCGAAGAAAGCGGCTGCGCACTGATCGGAGGCGAAACCGCCGAAATGCCCGGCATGTATCCGCCCGGCGAATACGACCTCGCGGGCTTTGCGGTCGGCGCCGTCGAAAAATCAAAAATCCTGACCGGCCGCGACATCAAGCCCGGCGACACGGTGCTGGGCCTGGCCTCCAATGGAGTGCACTCCAACGGCTTCAGCCTGGTGCGCAAGGTGATCGAACGCGCGCAGGGTGAGCTGCCGCTCACCCTGGACGGCAAACCCTTCCGCGAAGCCGTGATGGCGCCAACACGGCTTTACGTCAAGCCGGTGCTGGCGGCGCTGGCCAAGCACCCGGTCAAGGCGCTTGCGCACATCACCGGCGGCGGCCTGCTTGAAAACATTCCGCGCGTGCTGCCCGAAGGCTGCGCCGCTCACCTGCGCGCGGGCAGTTGGCCGCGCAGCGAACTGTTCGCCTGGCTGCAGAAAGTGGCGGCAATTTCCGATCTGGAGATGAACCGCACCTTCAACAACGGTATCGGCATGGTGGTAGTGATCGACGCCGCCCAAGCCGCCGCCTGCGCCGCCACACTGCGCGCCGCGGGCGAGGCGGTGTACGAAATCGGCACCATCGCCAAGCGCGACCAAGAAGCGGCCGTGGTCATCGCCTGAAGCCGAATGCCGCGTACCACCGGCTCACCCACCCGCACGGTGGCGGCTCCGCCACCCGAATCCATCGCCGCACGCTACGCGGCCATCACGAGCTATGCGCTGATGGCCGGCGCGCTATTTCTGGTGCTGTACGCGCACATGCTGGCTGGGCTGCTGTGCGTATGCGTCGGCTTCTTGCTGACCCGATGGGTGGCCGGCTGGATCGAACGCGGCCTGCGGCGGCTCAAATGGGTTCGCGGCAACATGTCGTGGCCACACGCGCTTGCGGGCACGCTGGCCGCAACGCTGGTGATCCTGGCGCCAATCGGCATTTTGACCGGCACGCTGACCCAGTCGCGCGAGGCGCTGCTCGATGCCCCCGCCCAATACCGCGAACTGCTCGACTACACCGCGCGCACCGTGCTCGAACTGCGCGAAAAACTCTCGCCCGAAATCGCGGTTTACCTGCCCGATGGCGTCGACGACGTGCAGCGGCTGGTGGCCAAGTCCCTGAACGCGCAGGCCGGCGCGCTGGCCCAAGCCGGACGAGCATGGCTCAACGGCTTGCTGTTTGCGTACGTGGGCCTGATCGTCGGCGCACTGGCGGCGGTACGCCGGCGCGCCCTCACGCTCAAACCGCTGACGGCGGCGCTGCACCAGCGCATCGTGCTATTCGGTGATGCCTTCGCCCAAATTGTCGCTGCGCAATTCTGGATCGCCTCCTTCAATACGCTGCTGACATGCATCTTCCTGCTCGTCATCCTGCCGTTGTGGAAGCATGAACTGCCTTACACGCCGGCGCTCATTACGCTGACCTTCCTGGCCGGGCTGGTGCCGATCGTCGGCAACTTGGTGTGCAACGCGGTCATCACGGTGGTCGGATTGTCGGTGTCGCCAATAGTGGGCCTGAGCTGCCTGGCCTTCCTGATTCTGATCCACAAGGCCGAATACGTGATTAACGCGAAGGTCGTCGGGCATCGCACGCAGATGTCGGTTTGGGAATTGCTTACCGCGATGTTCGTCGCCGAGGCCGTATTCGGACCGGCCGGCCTGGTGGCAGCGCCGCTGTTCTATGCCTACCTGAAGAAGGAACTGCACGCGGTCGGGCTGGTTTGATTGGACGTTAAAGACAGTGTCACCTTGAAGGACAAATGAAGCACATGAACCCAAATTCATCCGGTCGCTATACGCACGGTCACGAGCGCACCACCCTGGCTTCACACAGCACGCGCACCGCGGCAAACTCGGCGGCCTATCTTTTGCCCTGCTTGAAACCGGGGATGCACGTCCTCGACATCGGTTGCGGCCCCGGAACGATCACCCTGGACCTGGCGGCGCTCGTCGCGCCCGGCAAGGTCGTCGGCATGGAAAACAGCGAAACGCCGCTGCTGGCCGCCCGCGCCGAGGCCGCCGCCCGTTCGGATACGACGACCGCATTCCAGCTTGGGGACGCGCTGAAACTGCCCTTCGAGAATGAATCCTTTGACGTGGTGCACGCCCATCAGGTTCTGCAACACCTGACCGATCCCGTAATCGCCTTGCGGGAAATGCTTCGCGTGTGCAAGTCCGGCGGCTGGATCGCCGCCCGCGACGCGGACTATGCCGCCATGAGTTGGTATCCAGAACCGCCTGAACTCGAGCAATGGCGGCGGACCTATCGCGCTGCGGCTCGCGCGAATGGCGCAGAACCGGATGCCGGCAGAAGGTTGCGCGCATGGGCGCATGCGGCGGGTATCCCCAATCCGCAAATCACGGCATCGGTATGGAGCTACGCCGATACGGATAGCTGCCGCTGGTTTGGCAATGGATGGGCCGACCGCTGTGCGGGCGAAATTTTCTCCCAGCAAGCCAAAGCGCAAGGACTTGCCGCGGCGGACATTGCAGGGATTGTCAACGCTTGGCGCAAATGGGGCGGCGAATCCGATGCCTGGTTTTGCATGCCCCACGGTGAATTACTCGCGCAAGTTTCTCGTTAGCCCAGATTGATCGCCGGCCCAACTGGCGCATGTCACACGGCTGTCACAGTACCCGCATAAAGTGCGCGCATCGTTGAAACAACTCTTGGAAATCGACACGATGAAACGCACTCTGATCAAACTCATGCTCGGCGGCGCCCTGGGCGCGCTGGGGCTGGCCGGGCAGGCGCAAGCGCAGCTTGTGACCGGGGCGGGGGCCAGTTTTCCGGCGCCGCTGTATGCCAAGTGGGCGGCCGACTACGCCAAGGCCACCGGCGCGCAGATCAACTACCAGTCCATAGGCTCCGGCGCGGGCATCCAGCAGATCAAGGAAAAAACGGTGGACTTCGGCGCTTCCGACATGCCTTTGAAAGACGAAGATCTTGACGCAGCCGGCCTGCTGGAATTTCCCACCGTGGTGGGCGGCGTGGTGCCGGTGGTCAACATTCAGGGCATCGCCCCCGGCCAGCTCAAACTCAACGGGCAGGTGCTGGGCGACATCTATCTGGGCAAGATCACGAAGTGGAGCGATCCGGCCATCGCCGCGCTCAACCCCGGCGTGAAGCTGCCCGACGCGGCCATTGCCCCGGTGCGCCGCGCCGACGGTTCGGGCACCACCTTCCTGTTCACCAACTACCTTTCCAAGGTCAATGGCGAGTGGAAGACCAGGGTGGGCGCGGGCACCGCCGTCAATTGGCCCACCGGCGCCGGCGGCAAGGGCAACGAGGGCGTGGCCGCTTTCGTGGGCCGCCTGCCGGGCGCGATCGGCTACGTGGAGTATGCCTACGTCAAGCAAAACAAAATGGTCCATGTGCAGATGCAAAACGCCGCCGGCAAGTTCGTGCACCCGGACAGCCAGGCGTTCAAGGCCGCCGCCGCCGGCGCGCAGTGGGACAAATCGTTCTACCAAATCCTGACCGACCAGCCCGGCGATGCCGCCTGGCCGATCACCGGCGCGACCTTCATCCTGATGCA
>CAYTPC010000034.1:0-11837 GCA_964439605.1 uncultured Burkholderiaceae bacterium | reverse complement strand
CGTGGCCGGCGTTGACTTGCACCACTTTGGCTTGCCGCGCGTGCCGTGCCAGCGACTGCGCCGCTTTGGGCGGGGTCATCTGGTCGTGGCGGCCAATCAGAAACAGCACCGGGCAGCGCACGGCGGACATGGCCTGCTCGCCGCCCGCGTAGCTGTCGCAGGCCTTGAAGCCGGTGTGAAACAGGTTGACGCGCGGGTTGCTTGCCAGCACGCGGCGCATGAGCGCGCGCGAGCCGCCGTACAGCCAGGTGCCCGGCCCCAGCGCCGAGGGCGGGGGACTGAGCGTGCTGTGTGAGAACACGTTGACCATGTGAATGGCTTTTTCGGGCGCGCTGAGCGAAAGCTCCAGCAGCGCGGGCGAAACCTTCATCGGCCAGGCCGTGCCCACCAGCGCCAGATGGCTGACGCGCTGCGGCGCGCGCGCGGCCGCTTCCAGCGCGATCAGCGAGCCGAGGCTGTGGCCGACCAGCGCCGCTTGCGCAACGCCTGCGGCATCGAGCAGCGCCAGCATGTCATCGGCGGCCTGCTGCACGCTTTCAGGCGGAACGCCGCCGCTGCTGCGGCCATGCCCCGGCAGATCGACGGCCAGCACGTTCCAGCCGTGGTGCGCCAGATAGCGTGTTTGCAGAATCCAGGCGCTGTGGTCGTTGAGCACGCCGTGGATGAACACGGCCGTCGGTTTGGCGGCATCAAAGGGTTTGCCGCCGGTGTAGGCGTAGAGGTCGTGTCCGTGGACCTTCAAGTACATACGGGGAGCCTTTCCAGGTTCATTGATCCGGGATGAGCCGCTCATGCGGCCTTTTCAGCGGCCTTGAGCGCGCGTTTCAGATCGTCGATCAGGTCGGCGGGATCTTCCAGGCCGATCGACAGGCGAATGGTGCCGGGGCCGATGCCGGCGGCGGCCAGGGCCTGGTCGCTCATGCGAAAGTGGGTGGTGCTGGCCGGGTGGATCACCAGGCTGCGGCAGTCGCCCACGTTGGCCAGGTGGCTGAAGATTTTGAGCGCCTCGATGAAAGCCTTGCCCTGCGTGCGCGAACCTTTGATGTCGAAGCTGAACACGCTGCCCGCGCCCTTGGCGCCGTGCCGCAGCAGCCGGTTCGCCAGCGCATGGCTGGGGTGCGACTCAAGCAGGGGGTGGCCGACGCGCTCGACGAACGGGTGCCCGTCCAGAAAGCGCACCACGGCCTCGGTATTGGCGATGTGCCGCTCCATGCGCAGCGGCAGCGTTTCGATGCCTTGCAGGATCAGCCAGGCGCTGTGCGGACTCATGCACGCGCCGAAGTCGCGCAGGCCCTCGCGCCGGGCGCGCAGCAGGAAGGCGCCGACGGTGCTTTCCTCGCTGAACACCATGCCGTGAAAGCCGTCGTAGGGCTGGGTCAGTTCGGGGAATTTGCCCGCCTTGTCCCAGTCGAAGCTGCCGCCGTCGACCAGTACGCCGCCGATCACGGTGCCGTGGCCGGAGAGGAACTTGGTGGCCGAGTGATAGATCAGGCCGGCCCCGTGATCGAAGGGTTTGAGCAGATAGGGCGTGGTGAAGGTCGAATCGACCAGCAGCGGCACGCCGGCGTCGTGCGCGATCTGCGCCACGGCGGGAATGTCCAGCACGTCCAGGCCGGGGTTGCCGACGGTTTCGCCGAACAGCAGGCGCGTTTGGGGCCGGATGGCGGCGCGCCAGCCGTCCAGGTCGCCGGGCTTGACGAAGGTGGTCTCGATGCCGAAGCGCCGCAGCGTGTAATGCAGCAGGTTCTGGCTGCCGCCGTACAGCGCCGTGCTGGCGACGATATGGCCGCCCGCACCCATCAGCGTGGCGACGGCCAGGTGCAGCGCCGCCTGCCCGCTGGCCGTGGTCAGGGCGCCGATGCCGCCTTCGAGCGCGGCGATGCGCTGTTCGAGCACGGCGTTGGTCGGGTTGCTGATGCGCGAGTACACGTGGCCTGCGCGTTCGAGATTGAACAGGGCCGCCGCGTCGTCGCTCGACGGGAAGACGAAAGAAGTCGTCAGGTGAATCGGCACCGCGCGCGCGCCGGTGGCGCTGTCGGGTGCGGCGCCTGCGTGCAGCGCGAGTGTGTCGAAACCAGGGTCGGAATAGCCGGGCATGGGATCCTTTGACGAATGCGGGCAAGGTCGAACGAGTTCCTCGCGATTGCCGCATCGGGAGTTTTTGATATGCCTCTATTGTGGGCCACATTCGTGGGCCACATTCCGTGGGAATTCCGGCTCAGGACTTACGCGAACCTAACCCGTTCGGCAGGCGCCAGGCGCGGGCTCCTGCGGCAGGCCGCTTTGTAGCTTTGTAAAGCAATACGCAGGGTTATTCAGAGATTCATCAAAGTCAGCCTCAGAATTTACCCTATGCTTCCGGCAGGCGGAATTCAAACGGATTCGCCTTGGTGAGTTCAGACAATTTTGCATCCAAAAGTTTTTGAGGAATCTGTTTGTGACCATCAAAAATCAAAAGGATTTTTTTGCGGGCCTGATGTTCATCATCGCCGGCGCGGCGTTTGCATGGGGCGCGACGGACTTCACCGTTGGAACCGGTGCGCACATGGGGCCAGGCTATTTTCCGCTGCTGCTGGGCAGCCTGCTCATGCTGATCGGCGCGGCCGTCACGTTCAAGGGCATGACGGCGAACGACCCCGACGGCGAAAAGATCGGCAAGTGGGCATGGCGGCAGTTGATATGCATCCTGGGCGCCAATCTGGTTTTCGGCGTGCTGCTCGGCGGCCTGCCCCGCATCGGGATTCCGGCCATGGGCATGATCATCGGGATCTATGCGCTGGTGATCATCGCGAGCCTGGCCGGCAAGGCGTTCAAGCTGGGCAACGTTTTGATTCTCGCCACCGTGCTTGCGGCCGGCAGCTACGTGGTTTTTATCTGGGTGCTCAATCTGCAGATCCAGGTTTGGCCCACTTTCATCACGGGTTGAGGCGCGCACCATGGAATTGCTCGATCATCTGTCGCTGGGTTTCGGCGTTGCCTTCACCTACACCAACCTGCTGTATTGCCTGGTGGGCTGCTTTCTGGGCACCTTGATCGGCGTGTTGCCGGGCATCGGTCCGGTCGCCACGATCGCGATACTGCTGCCGTCCACCTACGCGCTGCCGCCGGAATCAGCGCTGATCATGCTGGCCGGCATCTACTACGGCGCGCAGTACGGCGGTTCGACCACCGCCATTCTGATGAACCTGCCGGGCGAATCCTCGTCGGTGGTGACGGTGATCGACGGCTACCAGATGGCGCGGCGCGGCCGGGCAGGCCCGGCGCTTGCGGCTGCGGGCCTGGGTTCGTTCTTCGCCGGTTGCGTCAGCACGCTGATCATTGCGGCTTTCGCGCTGCCGCTGACTGCATTGGCGTTCAAGTTCGGCCCGGCCGAGTATTTCTCGCTGATGGTGCTGGGCTTGATCGGCGCGGTGGTGCTGGCTTCGGGTTCGCTGCTCAAGGCGATTGGGATGGTCGTGCTGGGCCTGCTCATGGGCACGGTGGGCACCGACGTCATGTCGGGTGTCGTGCGCTACTCCTTCAACATTGCCGAGTTGACCGACGGCATCGGTTTCGTCGCGATTGCAATGGGTGTGTTCGGCTACGGCGAGATCATCGCCAATCTGACGCACTCCGACGAGGAGCGCGAGATTTTCTCGGCCAGACTCTCGGGGCTGCTCCCGACCCGGCAGGATTTCAAGGACATGTTCCCCGCGGTGTTGCGCGGAACGGCCATCGGCTCATTCTTGGGGATACTGCCCGGCGGCGGCGCGCTGCTGTCCTCTTTTGCGGCTTACACGTTCGAAAAGAAAACCCGGCTGCGTCCAGGCGAAGTGCCGTTCGGCAAGGGCAATATCCGGGGCGTGGCCGCGCCCGAGTCGGCCAACAACGCCGGCGCCCAGACTTCCTTTATTCCGCTGCTGACGCTGGGCATTCCGCCCAACGCGGTGATGGCGCTGATGGTCGGTGCGATGGCGATTCACAACATCCAGCCCGGGCCGCAAGTGATGACCTTGAACCCCGAACTGTTCTGGGGGCTGATCGCGTCGATGTGGATCGGCAACGCGATGCTGGTGATCCTGAACCTGCCGCTGATCGGCATATGGATCCGCGTCCTGACGGTGCCCTATCGCTTCCTGTTTCCGGCGATCGTGCTGTTCTGCGCGATCGGCGTGTACACGACCAATAACAACACTTTCGATATCTGGCTGGTGGCGATCTTCGGTTTTGTCGGCTACCTGTTCCGCAAGCTCGGTTGCGAGCCGGCGCCGCTGCTGCTGGGGTTCATTCTCGGACCGATGATGGAAGAGCATCTGGGCCGTGCGTTGTTGCTGTCGCGCGGTGATTGGAGCGTGTTCCTCACCAAGCCGGTCTCGGCCACGCTGCTGGCCGTGGCGCTGCTGTTGCTGGTGATCGCGCTGCTACCGGCCGTGAAGCCCAGGCGCGAGGGAACTTCCGCCGGGGAATGAGAACGAGGCGCTCAGACCGAAATCAGCACGTCGCACTGGGATTTGCTCAGCACGGGCCGGACAACGCTGCCCAGCAACAGGGTCTCGATCGCGTTGTCGCCGTGCCGGCCAAGTGTGAGCAGGTCGCACTGGTGTTCCTGCTCTTGCTCAAGAATGCGCATCGAGGGGTCGCCGGTCGATACGACGAGTTGCACCGCGTTGCGTTCGAGACCAGCTTTGATGACGAGCGACTCAAGCCGGCGCATCGCCTCTTGCCGGCTCAGGCTGCGGTAGCGTTTGATCAGCGCCTCTCCGACGCTGGCGTAATACAACTGCCGTTCGAAAGGCACTTCGATCACGTGCATGAGCGTGAGTGCCGCATCAGGCGCGATCGCCTGGGCACAGCGGATCGTCGGCACGGAGGTTTCTGAAAAATCCACGGCGACCAGTACCGAGCGATAGGGTTCGTGCGGCACCTGTTTGGTCGCGAGCACCGGGTTCGTGCTCAGGTTCAGCAGCCGTTCGGCGGTTGAACCCAGCAACTGCTGGCGCATGAAGCGTTCGCCGCGCACGCTGCAAACCACAAGACTGTCTGGCAGGCGGTTCGCCTCGGCCACCAGCTCCTGCAGCAGCGCGCCGGCGACGAGGCGGGTGTCCACCGGGATCTGGTAACGCTCATGCAGCATGGCGGCCAATTCGTCGAGCTTCTGGCGCGCCGCTTCGAGCATCTTGTGCTCCATCTCGGCCGCGGATTCCATCATGAGCTGGCGCAATTGCTTGAGCGGTGTGGTGTGAAACACGTGCAGCAACTCGAATGCCGTGCCCAGGGTTTTGGCCAGCGATGCGGCGCGTTCCACGGCTTGAAGCGCGGGGGCCGACAAGTCCGTGACGGCCAGGATGCGTTGAGGTGGGTTCACGAAAAGGTTTTCTTGACTGAGTGCAGACATTGATCCCGCCGCTCACGGCGGAGCGGTATGTACGACAGGTCAAACAGAATGCATAGAGCGTCTCCATGTAGCGCATCCATGCAATGAAGCGTATTCTGGCAGGGCACCCTGGGTGCGCGGGCAGCTCAACACAGATAAAAAAGTCGCAGTTTGTAAGCTAAGTAAATTGGAATAACACCGCGTGCACTACTTCCCTGTGCAAAATCGATAATCCGCGCCCGACATGGGATTTACCTCAGACGAAAACATGGCATCCGAAAAAAACACTTGTTTACCGCTTGACGTCGTCGTCATGGCCGCCGGTATGGGCACCCGCATGAAGAGCCGTCTGCCCAAAGTGCTGCACCGGCTTGCGGGCCGCCCGCTGGTGTCGCACGTGATCGACACCGCCGCGAGCCTCGGGGCGCGCCGCATCGTGGTGGTGACGGGGCATGGCGCCGATGCCGTCGAGCATGCCCTGAGCACCGGCCATGCCGGCACGCCGGTGGTTTTCGCGCGCCAGATGCCGCAACTGGGCACCGGCCACGCGGTACAGCAGGCGCTGCCGCAGCTGTCCGGCGATGGCATGGTGCTCGTGCTTTCGGGCGACGTGCCTCTGATCGGCGCGGACACGCTGCGCGCACTGCTCGCGGCCAGCGACGGGCAACGGCTCGCGCTGCTGACCATCGAATTCGAAGACCCCAAGGGCTACGGCCGCATCGTGCGCGAGGGACAAGCCGTGCGCGCGATCGTCGAGGAAAAGGATGCGAATGCGGCGCAGCGCGCGATCCGCGAGATCTACAGCGGCGTCATGGCGGCGCCGGCGCATCTGCTCAAGCCCTGGCTGGCACGCCTGGATAACCGCAACGCGCAGGGCGAGTATTACCTGACCGACGTCGTGCGCATGGCTGCGGACGATGGCGTGCCGGTGGTTGCGCACTGCATCGACGACGCGCTGCAAGTGGCCGGCATCAACGATCCGGCGCAGCTCGCGCGGCTCGAACGCGCGTGGCAATTGCGGCAGGCCCAGGCGTTGATGGCGCAGGGCGTGCGCATGGCCGACCCGGCGCGCTTCGATCTGCGCGGCACGCTTGTCTGCGGGCAAGACGTGGAGATCGACCTCAACTGCATTTTCGAAGGCCATGTCTCGCTCGGCGCGGGCGTGCGCATCGGCGCGAACTGCGTCATCGCCAACGCGTGCATCGAGGACGGCGCGGTGATTCCCCCCTTCACCCACATCGACGGCGAGAAGGCCGGCGTCACCGTGGGCGCGGGCGCGCTGGTCGGCCCCTTCGCGCGCTTGCGGCCCGGCGCGCGGCTCGGGCCCGAAACGCACGTGGGCAATTTCGTCGAAATCAAAAACTCCACGCTCGGCGCCGGAGCCAAGGCCAACCACCTAGCTTACCTCGGCGATGCGACGGTGGGTGCGCGCGTCAACTATGGCGCCGGCAGCATCACCGCCAATTACGACGGCGCAAACAAACACCGCACCGTGATCGAGGACGACGTGCATATCGGCAGCAACTGCGTGCTGGTGGCGCCGGTGACCATCGGCGCCGGCGGCACGGTGGGCGGCGGCTCGACCGTGAGCAAAGACACGAAGCCCGGCGTGCTGACGGTCGCGCGAGCGCGGCAGGTCAGTCTCGCCAACTGGCAGCGGCCCGTGAAGAAGGACAAGGGCGCTCCCTAAAGCAGCACCCGGGTCTCAAACTTGGCGCGCTTGAGGCTGAAGAAAGTCTTGACGTTGCGCACGTTCGCATCGTTGGTGAACAGGCGCTGCGTGAGCGCGAGGTAATCGGGCATATCGCGCGCATTCACGATCAGCACGAAATCCGGTCCCGGCGAGACGCGGTAGCACTGCTGCACGGCAGCCTCGGCTATCGCGCGCGCCTCAAAAGCATCGAGCGCCTCGGCACCCTGACGGTCCAGCGAAACTTCGACCACCGCCTGTACGCCATGGCCGATCAGCGGCGCAAGCCGCTCGGGTGAAAGCACCGCGACTTGCCGCTCGATCAGCCCCGCTTGATGCAATTGCTGCACCCGCCGCAGACAGGTTGACGGCGAGATGTGCGCCAGCGCGGCCAGTTCCCGGTTGGTGCGCGAGGCATCCTCCTGCAAGGCGCTCAATAGACGCAGATCAATCGCATCGATGGATATTTGTTCCATAAATATGGATATTTTGAAATTAAAATCCAAGTCAATATGAAAATGAATATTTATTTCATATTAGCGTGAATAATGGATATTTAATTTTATCTCGAATCCTCTACGATGCCCGTCGTTGTCAGCTTTCAAAGGAAGATTTCTCATGTGCGGTATCGTCGGCGCCAGCGCCCTGCGCAACATCGTTCCCGTTCTGGTCCAGGGGCTGCAGCGGCTTGAATACCGTGGTTACGACTCCTGCGGCGTCGCGGTGCAGGCCAACGGCCTGAAACGCGCGCGCACCACCTCGCGCGTGGCGGATCTGCTCGCGCAGGTGAAGGAAGAACACCTGGAAAGCACCACCGGCATTGCCCACACCCGCTGGGCCACGCACGGCGCGCCGGCGGTGCATAACGCGCACCCGCAGTTCAGCCACGGCCCCGGCGCGGCCGATAGCGGACGGCGCCCGCATATCGCACTCGTGCACAACGGCATCATCGAAAACCACGAGATGCTGCGCGCGATGCTGCAAGCGCGCGGCTATTCGTTTTCGAGCCAGACCGACACCGAAGTCATCGTGCACCTGGTGGACAGCCTGTACGACGGCGATCTGTTCCAGGCGGTCAAAGCAGCCGTGCAACAACTGTCCGGCGCCTACGCGATCGCCGCCATCTGCAGTGAAGAGCCCCAGCGCGTCGTGGGCGCGCGCGCCGGCTCGCCATTGGTGCTCGGCATCGGCCCGGACGAGAATTTCCTGGCCAGCGACGCCATGGCCCTGGCCGGCGTGACCGACCAGATCATCTATCTCGAAGAAGGCGACGTGGTCGATTTGCAGCCCGGCAAATACTGGATCGTCGACCGGAACCATCATCCCGTGACGCGCCCCGTGCGCACGGTGCAGGCGCATAGCGCCGCCGCCGAACTCGGGCCGTACCGTCACTACATGCAAAAGGAAATTTTCGAGCAGCCGCGCGCCATCGCCGATACGCTCGAAGGCATCAGCGGCATCGTGCCCGAGCTGTTCGACGGCCTCACGGTCGACGGCACGCCCGGCGCGAGCGCCCACCGCGTATTTCGCGAGATCGACAAGGTGCTGATCCTTGCCTGCGGCACCAGCTATTACAGCGGCTGCACCGCGAAATACTGGCTGGAGGCGATTGCAGGCATCTCGACGCAAGTCGAGATCGCCAGCGAATACCGCTACCGCGAATCGGTGCCCGATCCGCGCACGCTGGTCGTCACCGTCTCGCAATCGGGCGAAACGGCCGACACGCTGGCCGCGTTGCGCCATGCGCGATCCCTGGGCATGGAACAGACGCTGACCATCTGCAACGTCGCCACCAGCGCGATGGTGCGCGAATGCAAGCTGGCCTACATCACGCGCGCCGGCGCCGAGATCGGCGTGGCTTCCACCAAGGCATTCACCGCGCAACTCGCGGGCCTGTTCCTGCTGACGCTTGCGCTCGCGCAGGCCAAGGGACGGCTCACCCCCGAGCACGAGGCGCGCTATCTGGACGAAATGCGCCACCTTCCGGTCGCACTGCAATCGGTGCTCGCGCTGGAGCCGCAGCTCATCAGTTGGGCCGAGGATTTCGCGCGCAAGGAAAACGCGCTCTTTCTGGGCCGCGGGCTGCACTATCCGATTGCGCAGGAAGGCGCGCTCAAGCTCAAGGAGATCAGCTACATCCATGCCGAGGCCTACGCCGCGGGCGAGCTCAAGCACGGCCCGCTCGCGCTGGTCACCAACGAGATGCCGGTGGTCACCGTCGCGCCCAACGATGCGCTGCTGGAAAAACTCAAGAGCAACCTGCACGAAGTGCGCGCGCGCGGCGGCGTACTCTACGTGCTGACCGATGCCGACACCCACATTGAAAGCGGCGAGGGCCTGCACGTGATCCGCATGCCCGAACACTACGGCCAGCTCAGCCCGCTGTTGCATGTGGTGCCCTTGCAGTTGCTGGCCTATCACACGGCCTGCGTGCGCGGAACCGATGTCGATAAACCCCGCAACCTGGCCAAAAGTGTGACGGTAGAGTAGGGTAGGCGGCGCGGGACAAGCTCCCGACCCATGCAGATCAGGAGGCTTCCATGCGTTTTCAGAACAAGGTCGTGATCGTCACCGGCGGCGCCAGCGGTATTGGCGAAGCCGCTGCGAAGGGCTTTGCCGCCGAAGGGGCGAAAGTCGTGATTGCGGATTTTTCCGACCATGGGCAGGCGATAGCCGATGCGCTTGCGCAAGGGCCAGAGGGGCAGCAGGGTCAAGAGAGTTCGCCACGCGCGCTGTTCGTCAAAACCGACGTCTCCGACGCCGCCTCGGTGCGGCAGATGGTCGAGCGCACGGTGGCCGCCTTCGGGCGGGTGGATGTGTTGTTCGCCAACGCCGGTATCGCCCACGACGGGCCGATCGATGAGTTGAGCGAAACCGACTGGGACCGCACGATCGCCATCAACCTTAAAGGCGTTTATCTGTGCGACAAGGTGGTGATCGAGCAGATGCTCAAGCAGGGCGGCGGCGGCGCGATCGTCAATTGCGGTTCGATTCACAGCCACGTGGGCAAGTCACGTGTAACGGCCTACGCGGCGGCCAAGGGCGGCGTGAAATTGCTGACGCAAACGCTGGGGATCGACTATGCGCCAAAGGGCATCCGGGTCAACGCGGTGTGTCCCGGCTATATCGACACGCCGCTGCTCAGTGCCATCCCACCCGAGACGAAGGCCGAACTCCAACGCCTGCACCCGATGGGGCGGCTCGGCCGCGCCGAGGAAGTGGCGCGCTGCGTGTTGTTCCTGGCAAGCGACGAGGCGTCTTTCGTCACCGGTTCCTCGCTGCTCGTCGATGGCGGCTATACCGCGCAGTAAGTGCCTGTTTAACCGATCTATTCAGGGCCGCGAATAGATTCTGAACACGTTCTAGTTCTAACATCCGGCTTTTACATCCGCCTTTCCATCCGCCATGAACACATCCCCGGAATCCGCCGCGCGCGCCGGATTCGACAACGCCGCCCGGGTTGAACGCCAGGCGCAGGTGGTGCGGGCTTTGTCCGCCGAACTGCCGGCGCATGCGCTGCTGTGGCAGGCCGAAGACACCACCCCATACGAATGCGACGGATTGAGCGCCTACCGCGCGCGGCCGCTGGTGGTTGCCTTGCCCGAGACGGAAGAACAAGTCGCGGCCGTGCTGCGCACCTGTCACGCGCTGGGGGTGCCGGTTGTGGCGCGAGGCGCCGGCACCGGGCTTTCGGGCGGCGCGTTGCCGCATCCGATGGGGCTGACCTTATCGCTGGCGAAGTTCAACAAAATCCTCAAAGTCGATCCCTTCGCACGCACGGCGGCCGTGCAGTGCGGCGTTCGCAACCTTGCGATCAGCGAGGCCGCCGCTGCCTACAACCTCTATTACGCGCCCGATCCGTCGAGCCAGATCGCCTGCACCATCGGCGGCAACGTGGCCGAAAACTCGGGCGGGGTGCATTGCCTGAAATACGGCCTGACCCTGCACAACGTGCTGCGCGTGCGCGGCTTTACGGTGGACGGCGAACCGGTCGAGTTCGGTGGCGAGGCATTGGACGCGCCGGGCCTGGACCTGCTCGCACTCCTGGTCGGCAGCGAAGGCATGCTGGCCGTGATCATCGAAGTGACCGTCAGGCTCGTGCCCAAACCACAGCTTGCGCGCTGCATCATGGCCAGCTTCGATGACGTGCGCAAAGCCGGCGATGCGGTGGCGGCGGTGATCGCCGCAGGCATCATCCCGGCGGGGCTGGAGATGATGGATAAGCCGATGACCGCGGCGGTCGAAGACTTCGTGCACGCCGGCTACGACCTCCAGGCGGCCGCGATTTTGCTGTGCGAATCGGACGGCACGCCCGAGGAGGTCGAAGAAGAAATCATGCGCATGAGCGCGGTACTGCGCGCCTCGGGCGCGACCGCCATCGCGGTCAGCGAAAGCGAGGAAGAGCGCCTGAAGTTCTGGAGCGGACGCAAGAACGCCTTCCCCGCTTCCGGGCGCATCAGCCCCGACTACATGTGCCTGGATTCCACCATCCCGCGCAAGCGCCTGGCGGACATCCTGCTGGCGATCGGACAAATGGAGCAGAAATATGGTTTGCGCTGCTGCAATGTCTTTCACGCGGGCGACGGCAACCTGCATCCGTTGATCCTGTTCAACGCCAGCGACCCCGACCAACTGCGGAGCGCGGAACGTTTTGGCGCGGAGATACTGGAAACCAGCGTGCGCCTGGGCGGCACCGTAACCGGCGAGCATGGCGTGGGCGTGGAAAAGCTCAACTCGATGTGCGTGCAATTCTCGCCCGAGGAAAACGCGCAGATGCTGGGCATCAAGCGCGCC
>CAYTPC010000033.1:0-21631 GCA_964439605.1 uncultured Burkholderiaceae bacterium | reverse complement strand
CAGAACCTAACGCGTCCGCCGGGGCCGTGCCAATCCAAACCCGCCCCCGGGATCACCGGGGGCGACGCACAAGCGGCCACGCACTCTTGCCCCACGTCCGTTTCGCTGACTCCAAACCGTCTGCCGCCCAGACTCCTAGCCGAAGTTGCGTCTCTGACCGTAACTGGCTGAACGAACCCCAGTTGCACGCCGCCTGAGAGCCTGTTCATAATCTTTCGCGGCCTCGAAAAGACGATCAACCGGCTCTGGAGAGGGCGAGCGAAAAATATCAATATGCGAGGCCATGAATCTTTTTTCTCTCCTTGAAAGCACCACACGGCGCTGGCCGGGTGCCGGTGCCGTGTTCAGTGGCACCCAATGCGTGCAGAGCTGGGCGCAACTGCATGAACGAGCCCTGCGGCTTGCTGCTGCCCTGGGCCCCCAACCAGGGCGGATTGCCATCGCCAGCGAAAACTGTCCCCAGTATCTGGAGCTGATGTTCGGCGCCTGGGCCGCCGGTGGCGCCGTGGTCCCTCTGAACTACAAGCTGCATCCCCGCGAGATGGCCGATATCGTGAGCGACGCGCAGCCGTCCTGGCTGTTCGCCTCGCCGGCGCTGGCGCCGGGGCTGCGCGATGCACTGCCGTCCGGCTGGCGCGGGCGCGTGGTGACCATCGGCCACGCCGATTACGAAACGCTCTTCCGGGCGGCACTCGCGCCACCCTGCGTGACCGAGCCTGAAGCACTCGCCTGGCTGTTTTACACGAGCGGCACGACAGGCCGCAGCAAAGGCGCGATGCTGACGCATCGCAACCTGATGGCCACGACCCTGTCGCACCTTGCCGATGTCGAGGCGATCGATGAAGGTTGCAGCCAGATCCATGCCGCGCCCATGTCTCACGGTTCGGGGCTTTACATACCCGCTTATGTGGCACGCGGCGCCCGTCAGGTCATTCCGGTTTCTCAGGGCTTCGAGCCTGGGGAGTTTCTTCATCTGTGCGATGCGCACCCTGAGTGCGGCGTGTTTCTCGCGCCCACCATGGTGCAGCGTCTGCGTTTAGCGGCCGAGGCTGAAGGCAAGGGCAGACCGCCCGGTTTGCGAACCATCATTTACGGCGGCGGCCCCATGTACGTGGAGGAACTGAGCAAGGCGCTCTCCGTGTTTGGGCAGGTTTTCGTACAGATCTATGGCCAGGGTGAATCGCCGATGACGATCACCTGGTTACGCCGCGCCGATCACGCGTGCGGCGATGCAGCCGTGCTGGGGTCGGTTGGAATCGCGCGAACCGGGATGCAGGTTCGAGTCGTTGACGAGGATGGCCGCGATCTGCCGGTCGGTATGACTGGCGAGATCATCTGCCGGGGAGATGCGGTGATGGCCGGCTACTGGCGCAATCCGCAGGGAACGGCCGAAGCGTTGCGCGATGGCTGGCTTTACACCGGGGACATGGGCGCACTCGATGAGCACGGTTATCTCACGCTGCGTGACCGCAGCAAGGATGTCGTGATCAGCGGCGGTTCCAACATCTATCCGCGCGAGGTGGAGGAGGTGCTGCTCACGCACCCCGCGGTGGCCGAGGTTTGCGTGGTTGGGATGCCCGACCCCGAGTGGGGCGAAGCCGTTGCGGCCTTTGTCGTTCTCGTGCCGGGAACCTCGGTCAGCGAGCGCGATCTCGATGTGCACTGTCTGGAACGTATCGCCCGTTTCAAGCGGCCGAAGCGTTATGTGCTGACCAACGCGCTGCCGAAGAACAGTTACGGGAAGGTGCTCAAGCGCATGCTTCGAGAAACCCTCACCATCTCCGGCGCCCAAGGGGCTGGTATGTGACAGTCTGACGCTTATTTGCGTGCAGCGGTATTTGGCTCCCCGACCTGGGCTCGAACCAGGGACCTACGGATTAACAGTCCGGCGCTCTACCGACTGAGCTATCGGGGAATAGCCGCAAATTATAGCGTGTTTTTGAGCGTGGGCAGGCGGTCTCTGGCGATTTTTCGTTTCAGGCCGCGGCGGATGTGTGATCCGCCATCGGCTCTTAGGCCAGCACAACGCCCAGCGCGAACAGCAGTTGAGTCAACATGACGGCTTTCACGGTGCGCGCCAGCATCGGGCGCATGGCTTCAGCGCGCGGTTCGCGCATGACCTGCCGCGCATGCCGTATCAGCGCCGGCGTCATCAGCACAAAGAGCCAGACACTCCAGGCCGGTGAGTGCAGGGCGGCGAATGCCGCCAGGCAGGCCCAGGCGCTCGCCAGCAGCGCCGCATGGTAGCGGCGCGCGCGCTGCGGACCCAGGCGCACCGCGAGCGTCTTCTTGCCTGCGCGCGGGTCGGTTTCGATGTCTCGCATGTTGTTGATGTTGAGCACCGCCGCCGCAAAGAGTCCGCTGGCCGTCGCCGGCAGCAGGACGGCTGGGTTCCACAATCCGGTCTGCAACCAGTAGCTGCCGATGACGCCGACCCAGCCGAAAAACATCAGCACCGACAGATCGCCCAGTCCCAGGTAACCGTAGGCATGGCGGCCCAGCGTGTAGGTCAGCGCCGCGATGATCGCCAGCAGCCCGAGCATCAGGAAGCCCGCTGCGGTCGCCCAGTCGCGGCAGGCGAGCGCGATCAGGGCGCTGCCGCTGAGCACGCACAACCCGCTGCATATCCACAGCGCGCGGCGCATCTGAGCAGGCGAGATGAGGCCGGTGTGCATGCCGCGCCGCGGGCCGATGCGGCCGAAGGTGTCGGCGCCCTTGAGCACGTCGCCGTAGTCGTTGGCAAGGTTCGAGAGGATTTGCAGCAGCGTCGCGGTCAGCGCCGTCAGCAGCGCGATGGAGGCAACGAAGGCGTCCTGCCATTGAGCCAGCGCCGACCCGACGAAGATGGCCACGAAGGCCAGCGGCAGGGTGTGCAGGCGAAGGCTTTGTTGCCAGGCGCGCAGGCGCTCTTGCCGGGTCGTCGAGATATTGCCAGTCATGGGCAGTGCATCGCTTTCATCAGACGCAGGCAGGCTTGCTCGGGGTCAGGCGCATTCACGATCGCGCGCACTGCCGCGACCGAGCCGACGCCGGTGGCAAGCACCTCGGGCATCCGTTCGAGATCGATGCCGCCGATCGCAACCAGCGGATAGCCGCGCATCAGTTGCGCATAGGCTGCCAGCCGCGCAATGCCCTGCGGGGCCGTGGCCATTCGCTTGAGCGTGGTCGGGAACACCGCGCCCAGCGCGAGGTAGCTCGGGCTGACCGCATCGGCGCGCACCATTTCGGCGTAACCATGCGTGCTGACGCCCAGGCGCAGGCCGGTTGCGCGCAGGCGCCGCACTTGCGCGGGGGTGAGGGCATCGAGGTCTTCCTGGCCCAGGTGGACGCCGTAAGCGCCCGCGGCGATCGCGGTTTCCCAATGGTCGTTGATGAACAGGCGCGCCGGCGTGCCTTCAACGGCGCGCACGGCGGCCCGTACTTCGCGCTCGATCGCGTCCGGGTCGGCGGATTTGAAGCGCAATTGCACCGTCGGCACGCCCGCGCGCGCGATGCGTGCGACCCATTGCGCGTCGGGCAGCACCGCGTACAGGCCCAGGGCTTGCGGGCAGGGTGCGAAGGCATCGGCGCGCGCGGCGGGCCCGAAGGGCTTCATGCCGAAGTCGGCCGGCAAGGCAGGCCAGGCGGCGGGATCGAAACGGCCGGTGCGCGCGGTCTGCCTTTCCCAGGCGCGGGCGAGGCAGTCGGCGTCAACGGCGATGAAGCCGAGCGCACGGCAAGCGCGCCACGCGGCGCAATAGACCGGATCGCCCGATTCGGGCGCATCGCTGACTTGCGCCGCCGCCGCGTCATGCATGCCCAGGCGCGCGCCGTGGGCGGCAACGATCGCGTCGTACATCGCGTCGCGCATGGCGTTGATTTCAGTCACGGTCCGCGTAATGCCAGAAAGGTGTGCCGAGTACCGGGGTGCTCGGCTGGGCCGATTCCTGCTGGGTCATCGCGCCGGCGCGGAAGGCGGTGCGGCCGGCGTTGACCGCGTCGGCGAAGGCGCCGGCCATCGCGGCCGGGTCCTGCGCGAGCGCAACGGCGGTGTTGACCAGCACGCCGTCATAGCCCCACTCCATGACCTGGCAGGCGTGCGATGGCAGCCCCAGGCCGGCGTCGATCAGCAGCGGCACGTCAAGGCGCTCGCGCAGCACGCGCAATGCGTAGGGATTGACGGGCCCCTTGCCGGTGCCGATCGGCGCAGCCCAGGGCATCAACGCCTGGCAGCCGATGTCGGCCAGTCTCTGGCACAGCACCAGATCTTCCGTGCAGTAGGGCAGCACGCGAAAGCCCTCGCGGATGAGTTGCTCGGCCGCTTCGACGAGGTGCAGCGTATCGGGCTGCAGCGTGTAGTCGTCGCCGATCAGTTCGAGCTTGATCCACGGTGTGCCGAACAGCTCGCGCGCCATCAGCGCGGTGGTGACCGCCTCTTGCACGCTGTGGCAGCCGGCGGTGTTGGGCAGCACCGGAACGTCAAGTGCGCCAATCAATTCGAGGAAGTGATTGTCGGTGGGCGGTGTGCCCGGCGCTGCCGTCTGGCGCCGCAGCGAGGCGGTCAGCATCGCGGGCCGGGCGCGCCGTACCGCCGCTTCGAGCAAATCCGGCGAGGGATAGCGCGCGGTGCCCAGCAGCAACCGGCTTTCAAAGCGCTGGCCGTAAAGGACGAGGGAGTCGTTGTCGGGAGAAAGAGCAGTCATGGCAGGGGCTTTCATCCGCCGGTCACCGGGCGGATCACTTCGATTTGGTCGTTGGCTTTGAGCGTGCGCGCGGCGTAGTCCGATCGGGGCACGAATTCGCGGTTGAGCGCGACCGCGAAGGGCGGTTTCGCTTCGATCGCGGCGAGCGCGTCGGGCAGCCTGGCATCGGCCGCCAGTTCGTAGGGGTGACCGTTGATCAGGACCTTCATGCGTTTTCCCGGTTTTCGATCGCAAGGCCCAGGCGCTCGGCCAATAGCCACTGGCCGTCGCGCAGCCATTGCATCGCGGCGTCGAGCATCGCGGGCGCGATCAGGAATCCGTGGCGGTACAGGCCATTGATTTGCAGCACACCCGGACTCGGCAGACGGATCGCGGGCAGGTTGTCGGGCAGCGTGGGCCGGCACTGGACCATGATCTCCAGAATGCGCGCCTCCGCGAAACCGCTGTGCACCGTGTACAGCGCGCTGAGCAGCTCAAGCGTGGAACGCACACTGGCCGGCGAAAGATCTTCGGACTCGATCTCGGTGGCGCCGACCACGAATACCTTTCCGGGCTTGGGCGCGATGTAGAGCGGATAGCGCGGATGCACGAGCCGCGTGGGCCGCGAGAGCGTGACTTCCGGCGCGTGCACGCACACCACTTCGCCGCGTATTCCGCGTACTCCGTGCCACTGCGGCTGCGCGCCCAGTCCCCGGCAATCGATGACCCGGTCGGGCTGGCCGGCGGCGCCTGGGGTGAAGTCACCGGGCGCGCGCGGACTGTGCCAGTGCAGGCCTACGTTGGGCAGGGCCTGGAGTTGCGCGAGCATCGCGGCAAACAGCGCGGGATTGCCGAGCTGGCCTTCCTGCGGCAGATACAGCGCGCGCGTGAAACGGCCCGCCAGCGAAGGCTCCAGCGCGCGGATGCCTTCGGCGTCGAGCTTTTGCAGCGCGGGCAGCTCGGGCACGGTCTCGCTGGTGCGAGACCACACCCGCGCCAGGCGCATGGCCTCGGGTTCGTCCTGCCGGTGCCAGACCACCAGCGTGCCTTCACGCTGGAAAAAAATGTCTTGTCCAAGCGAATCGATCAGTTGCGGCCATCGCGTCATGGAGTAATGGCCCATGCGCGCCACGCTCGGCGGTGCGATCGCCGATTCGGCCAGTGGCGCGAGCATCGCCGCCGCCACGCGCGCGGCGGCGCCTTCGGCGGCGGAACTGCCGGCTTCGTAGAGATCGACGCGGCAGCCGGCTCGCGCCAGCGCCAGCGCCAGCAGACGGCCCATCAGGCCGGCGCCGAGTACGGCCGCAGATTTAAAGGGGAGGGGGCGGTCATGATTCATCATGGTCTGATTACTGGTCGATAATTTTCAGTATGAATGATGCACTTTCCGGTGTTTTGCCCGGCGCGGAGGATGGCTCCTGCGTGCGTTACGCCCGTGTCTTGACGATCGCTGGTTCCGACAGCGGCGGCGGGGCGGGGATCCAGGCCGACCTGAAAACCTTCGCCGCGCTCGGCTGCTACGGCATGAGCGCGATTACCGCACTCACGGCGCAGAACACGCGCGGCGTCAGCGGCATCCATGGGGTGCCGCCGGATTTCCTGCGCGCGCAGATCGACGCGGTGGTGGAGGATATCGGCGTGGACGCGGTCAAGCTCGGGATGCTGCATGCGCCCGAAATCGTCGAGGTCGTGGCCGAGGCGATCGATCGCCACCGGCTGCCCAACGTGGTGCTCGACCCGGTGATGGTGGCCACCAGCGGAGACCGCCTGATCGCCGAATCGACGATCCAGGTGATGGTGCGCGAATTGTTTCCGCGCGCGGTACTCGTCACGCCCAATCTGGACGAGGCCGCCTTGCTCGTGAAGCACCCGATAGACGATGCGGCGGCGCTTGACGGCGTGGCGCATGAACTGTTGGCGCTGGGCGCGCGCACGGTGCTGCTCAAGGGTGGGCACCTGCCCGGCGATGAGGTGGTGGATCTGTTCATGCCGTGTGGCGGCGCGCCGCTGCGAATGACCAGGGCGCGTATCGCGAGCCGCAACCTGCATGGCACCGGCTGCACGCTGTCGTCGGCCATTGCGGCGCATCTGGCGCTTGGCGCGACGCTGGCCGATGCCATCGAGCGCGCCGGTACTTACGTTGCTGGCGCGATCGCCGCGGGCGCTGGCGTGCGCACGGGGCATGGCCACGGTCCGCTCAATCATGGCTTTGCGCCAGTGGCGATGCATCGTTTGGTGCGTTGATATCGATCCAGATCATGAACGGGCCCTCAGCGCGCGACGCCGAGCAGCTCATGCAGCCGCGTGCTCGTCGTCGTGTACTGCAGCGGCAAGTGTTTGTCCGGGAACACGATCGCAGCGGCGCCCCAGGCGGCGAGCGTTGCTTCGTGAAAGCCGCAGACGATGAGCTTTTTCTTGCCCGGATAGGTGTTGATGTCACCGACCGCGAACACGCCGGCTTCGCTCGTCTGGTAGTTCTCGGTGTTCACCGGTAGCTGGCCGCGCTCCAGTTCAAGCCCCCACTTGGCGATCGGGCCCAGGCGTGGCGAAATGCCCAGGAAGGCGAGCAAGGCGCCGGTGCGCAATTCGACGATCCGTCCATCGGGTGTCGCGGCCTTCAGCCGCTCGCCGTCAAATGCGGTGGGCTGGCCGATCACCAGGCGTAGCCGGCCCTGGTCCACGTGGGCGCGCAGACGTGCGACCGTTTCTTCCTGTGCCTGAAAGCTGTCTCGCCGGTGCAGCAGCGTGACGCCGCTGGCGATGTCGGTGAGGGCCAGCGCCGCTTCGAGTGCGCTGTCGCCGCCGCCATTGACGATCACCTCTTGTCCGGCGAAGGCGCTCAGCGATTCAGGATGGTAGAACAGCCGCGTACCTTCGAAAGCTTCGAAATCCGGCGAGGGGATGCGCTTGGGCACGAAAGCGCCGAGCCCGGCGGCGATGAAAACGGTTTTTGCGAGAAATGCGGTGCCCGCCGACGTGCCCAGCAGCCAGCGGCCGTCGTCTTGGCGCGCCAGCGTGGCGGCCTGCTCGCGGAAGTGGAAATGCGGCGCGAAGGGTTCGACTTGGCGCAACAGCGATTCGATCAAGCCGAGGCCCGACGTGATCGGTATGCCCGGGATATCGTAGATCGGCTTGTCGCCGTAGAGCTTGATGCACTGGCCGCCGGCTTGCGGCAGCGCGTCGATGACGTGGCAGCCGATTTCCTGCAGGCCAAGTTGAAAAACCTGGAACAGTCCGACCGGCCCCGAACCGATGATGAGGGCATCGGTTTCGATCGGGGCAGTGGTGGTCATGGACCGGTCAACGCTCCAGATATTTGGTTTTGTCGGGAACGCCGTTCCACTCGTCGGCATCCGGTGGTGCGGGTTTGCGCCGGGTGATGCTGGTCCAGCTGCTGGACCTGGACAGTTCGGCGTTGATCTTGATGAAGGCGAGTTGATCGGCCGGAAGATCTTCCTCCGCGAAGATCGCATTGGCCGGGCACTCCGGAACGCACACCGCGCAGTCGATGCACTCGTCGGGATCGATGACGAGCATGTTCGGGCCTTCGCGGAAGCAATCGACTGGGCATACATCCACACAATCGGTGTACTTGCAACGGATGCACGCTTCGGAGACGATGTGGGTCATGAGTCGGACGCTATTTGGTATCGGGAAAACACTCTATTTTACGACTGCGGCCTTTTCCCTTATTCGCGCACCAGCAAGGCTGCCGCCGTGCGGTGCGAGGCGCTGTCCACCAGAACCAGCGAACCCAGCGCCCGCGATTGCGTGAACGGCCTGACGATGAGGGGCTGTTGCAGCGTGAGCACCACCTTGCCGATGGCGTTGGCGCCGAGTTGTTGCGCCGGTTCAGCCGCTAGCGTGGTGATGTTCAGGTGGTCCAGCACTTGCGCCACCTTGGCCTTGACCCATCGATGACCCTGCAGCGCCCAGTACACGCGGCCAGGGATCAGCGGCTCGTCGTCGAGCCAGGCGAGCGTCGCGGTGATTTGCTGCACCGGCTCGAAGGTGCCGGGTTCGAGCAGCCAGTCGCCGCGTGAGACGTCGAGTTCGCGATCGAGCACGATACCGGCGCTGTGCCCGGCATGCGCGGCGGCGCACGGTTTTCGCGTGTGGCTCAGCACCTGCGCCACGGTGGCCGATTGGTTGCCGGGGAACACCGTGATGCGCTGCCCAGGCGCGATATGGCCGCTGGCCACGCGGCCCCAGAAGATGCGCCGGCCTTGCGAGGTATCAGCCGAATTCGAGAATTTCTCGACCCATTGCACCGGAAACGCGAAGGGCACCGATTCATCCGGCGCCGTCACCGGGAGCGTTTCAAGTATTTCGAGCAGGCTCGGGCCGTCGTAGCCGCACCAATCGGCGTGGCGCGCCGTCACGTTCCAGCCCTTGAGCGCGGACAGCGGCACCACGGCCTTGACGTGCACGCCGGCGGCATCGGCGAAGGCGGTCAGCGCGGCGCGGATGCGCGCGAAGACCGATGCGGCATCGGCTACCGCGTCCAGCTTGTTGACGGCAAATACGATCGACTGTACGCGCAGCAGATGCGCCAGCAGAGTGTGGCGCTTGGTCTGCGGCAGCAGTTCGCCGTGCGCGGCGCCGGCTTGGCCCGCCTGCGCGGCCCAGGGCAGCTTGGCCGCGTCGATCAGCACGATGGCGGCATCGGCGTTCGATGCGGCGGTGACCATGTTGCGCGTGTACTGTTCGTGGCCCGGCGCGTCGCCGATGATGAATTTGCGCCGGGCGGTCGAGAAGTAGCGGTAGGCCACGTCGATCGTGATGCCCTGTTCGCGCTCGGCCGCCAGGCCGTCGGTGAGCAAGGCCAGGTCGGTCTCGCCGCCGCGCTGCACGCCGGCGAGCTGGTCCTGCAATACCGCGCGGCTGTCGACCAGCAGGCGGCCGATCAGTGTGCTCTTGCCGTCGTCCACGCTGCCGCAGGTGATGAAGCGCAGCGCGGTGCCGGTATCGATTCCGGTATCCATTCCGGTTTCGGTTTCGGTTTTTGTTTTGGCCGATGGTTCGGCGGTCACGGTCGTGGCGTCCATCAAAAGTACCCGTCCTTCTTGCGTTTTTCCATCGAGGCGTCCGATGTCTTGTCGTCCATGCGCGTGGCGCCGCGTTCACTGATTTCGACGGTGAGCGTTTCCATCACCACGTCGTCCGCATTGCTGGCCCGGCTCTCGATCGGGCAGGTGCAGGTGATGTCGCCGACGGTGCGAAAACGCACGTCGCGCCATTGAACGTGTTCACCTTCGCGCGGCGGCGTCAGTTCGGTCACGGGCACCAGCAGGCCCCGGCGCTCGATCACCTGGCGCTGATGGCTGTAGTAGATCGAGGGCAGCTCGATTCGTTCGCGCGCGATGTATTGCCAGACGTCGAGCTCGGTCCAGTTCGAAATCGGAAACACGCGGAAGTGCTCGCCTGGCGCATGGCGGGTGTTGAACAGCGTCCACAGTTCGGGCCGCTGGTCTTTGGGCTGCCATTGGCCGAAGGCATCGCGGTGCGAAAAAATGCGCTCTTTGGCGCGCGCCTTTTCTTCGTCGCGGCGCGCGCCGCCGATCAGCGCATCGAAGCGGAATTCTTCGATCGCCTCAAGCAAGGTGACCGACTGGTGCGCGTTGCGCGATTCGCCCGGATGCGCCAGGCGCACCGTGCCGCGCGCCATCGAGTCTTCGACGCTGCGCACGATCAGCTCGGCGCCAAGCTCTTTGGCCCGCTGGTCGCGAAACTGCGTCACTTCGGGAAAGTTGTGTCCCGTGTCGATCATCAGCAGCCGGAAGGGGAGGCGGCCGATGCCGAAAGCCTTCTCGGCGCACTTGAGCAGCACCAGCGAGTCTTTGCCGCCCGAGAACAGCAGAGTGGGGCGCTCGAAGGCGGCGGCAACTTCGCGCAGCACGAAGATCGCCTCTTCCTCGAGTGCGTCGAGATGCGCGTTGGACAGATGCGCGGGCGTGGGCGCCGGGCGGTGCTGCAGCAGGTCGTGGTCGGTGCGTGCGTTCATGTGTCAGGTCTCGTTCACGGCGTGGATCTCAACCACGGTATGGGCGGCCACGTGCAGGCCGCATTCTTTTGCGCCTTCCTGTTCCCACCACCAGCGGCCGGCGCGAAAGTCTTCGCCCAACGCGATGGCGCGGGTGCAGGGCGCGCAGCCGATGCTCGGATAGAACTGGTCGTGCAGCCGGTTGTAGGGCAGCTGGTGCAGGCCGATGTAGTGCCACACATCGCCCCAGGTCCAGTCGGCCAGCGGATTGATCTTGGTGCGAATGCCGTCGTGCTCGATGGGTTCGATCCGCGCGCGCGCGCCGGATTGCTCGCGGCGCAGGCCCGTGATCCAGCCGCGTTTGCCGGCCAGCGCGCGTTCGAGCGGCTCCATCTTGCGGATGTGGCAGCAGGTTTTACGCAGTTCAATGCTGTCGTACATCGCATCTTCGCCGTGGGCCGCGACGAAGGCCGCCACCGCTTCCGAATCGGGCCGGTAGACGTCGATCGGATAGCCGTCATCGGTGAGCTGGCCCAGCAGCGCAAGCGTTTCGGGATGCAGCCGGCCCGTGTCGAGCACGAAGATCGCCGAAGGCAGGGCCAGCCGGCGCAGCAGGCCGGTCACCACCATGTCTTCAGCCCCCAGGCTCGAAGCCTGGGTGAGCGGCGCAAACTCGCGCACCGCACGTTCAAGCAGTTTTTCGGTCGCGGCGAGCTTCTCGCTGAAATCGGCGCTGGGGCTGGCGTGCAATGAGACGGCGTTCATCGGTGCATCTGATGAAATAGGGATCGGCATGGCGTCAGGCCGGTGCGCCGGCGTTCTGGCGCTGGAATAAGGGCGCGGTCTCGGCCGCATCGCCCTGGTAATAGGCGGCGAAGCGATCGAACTGGCGCTGCGCATCGCGTGCATCGATGCCTTCGCGCAGCACGGCGCTCGAAAAGCCGGCGCGTTGCATCTGGACGAGTTGGTCGATCAGCACCTCGCCGGTCGCGCGGATGTCGCCGGTGAAGCCCAGGCGGCGGCGCAGCAGGAACGCCTGGCTGTAGGCGCGTCCGTCGGTGAATTTCGGGAAATGCAGCTCGATGCGCTGCACGCTCGCCAAGCGGTCGGCCACGCTGAGCGGGTCGGCGTCGTTGGGCAACTGCAGTACCTCCAGATCGCCTTCGTTGCGGTGTTCTTCGGCCGAGAGAATATCGAGCGTGCGCTTCATGCGGCCTCCATTTCGAGCAGATCCTGAGCGGGCTCCAGGCGCGTCGCGTTGGCGGCGGCCTTGAAAGGCTCGATGCCGATGCGGCGCAGCGTGTCGATGAAATACTCGCGCTGGCCGTCGACCGTGATGCGCTGTTCGCGGTAGGTGTCCAGTATGGCTTCGACCACGCCCGGAACCTCGGCAGCCGAGAACGAGGGGCCTACCACTTTGCCGGGCCGTGCCGGCCCCGACAGCTGCGAGCCGTCCGCGCCGCCGAGGGTGATCTGGTACCACTCGCTGCCGTCCTTGTCCACGCCGAGGATGCCGATGTGGCCGCTGTGATGGTGGCCGCAGGAGTTGATGCAGCCGCTGATGTGCAGGTCGATCTCGCCGATGTCGTCGAGCTCGTCCAGGTCCTGGTAGCGTTCAGCGATTGCTTCGGCGATCGGAAGCGAGCGCGCATTGGCCAATGCACAGAAGTCGCCGCCGGGGCAGGCGATCATGTCGGTGAGCAGGCGCACGTTGGCGCTCGCCAGGCCGGCCGAGCATGCGGCCAGCCATAGCGCGTGCAAATCCTCGGCGGGCACCCAGGGCAGCAGCAGGTTCTGTTCGTGCGTGACGCGCGCCTCGCCGGCGCTGAAGCGCCGGGCCAGTTCCGCCGCAGCGTCCAACTGGTCGGCCGTGGCGTTGCCCGGCGCGTGGTCGAGGCGCTTGAAAGACAGCGTGACGGCGCGCAGCAGCGGATTCCTGTGCGGCCTGACGTTGCGCTGGAGCCAGCGCGCGAAAAGCGGCTGCGCGGCGGCCTGGGCGTGCAGTTCGGCTTGCACTTCTTCCTGGCTGCGGCACGCCCGGCCGGCGAGCGCGGGCGGCGAGAAGCAGGCGCTGACGCGCTCGTATTCGGCCTGCGTGATGGTGTGCGGAGCGCCGTCGCGTTCGACGATCTGGCGGAACTCCTCTTCCACCTGGTCGATGTAGCGCTGGCCCTCGGCTCTCACCAGAATCTTGATGCGCGCCTTCCAGACGTTGTCGCGCCGGCCGTAGCGGTTGTAGGCGCGGATCACCGCTTCGAGGTAATTAAGCAACTGATCCCACGGCAGGAATTCGCGCACCACGGTGGCGATGATCGGCGTGCGGCCCATGCCGCCGCCGACCTTGACGCGAAAGCCCAGTTCGCCGGCGTCATTGCGGTGCAGTTGCAATCCCACGTCGTACCAGCCGGTGGCGGCGCGGTCTTCGGCGCCGCCGGTAATGGTCACCTTGAACTTGCGCGGCAAAAAGGCGAATTCCGGATGCAGCGTGCTCCACTGCCGCATGATCTCGGCGAAAGGCCGAGGGTCGGCGATTTCGTCGGACGCGATGCCCGCCAGTTCGTCGGTGGTGATGTTGCGGATGCAGTTTCCGCTGGTCTGGATGCCGTGCATCTGGACCGAGGCGAGCAGATCCATCACGTCGGCCGAGCGCGCCAGCGGGATCCAGTTGAACTGCACGTTCTGGCGCGTGGTGAAGTGCGCGCAATGCGTGGGCAGCCGCCGCGTGCCCAATTGGGCCTGCGTTTGCAGGGCGTGCTGGTAAAGCCCGGCTTCGGGCGCGTCGTATTCGCGCGCGATCTTTGCGAGCGCCTCCAACTGGGCGCTGGAAATCTCGCCGTAGGGAACCGCCACCCGCAGCATCGGTGCGTAACGTTGCACGTACCAGCCGTTTTGCAGGCGTAGCGGGCGGAATTCGTCTTCGGACAGGCGGCCGTCCTGCCAGCGTTCGAGCTGGTCACGGTACTGCGCGGCGCGAAGCCGCACGAATTGGCGATCAAAGTCTGTGTATTGATACATCGCGGATCTGACAAAGGCCGGCATGAACACAAGACCGGCACAACGATTGAGCCGCGACTGTAGAAGCACGGCGGATCAAATCCAACGATTTTTTAGTGCGCGCCTTATGCGGATAAGCTTATGCGCCAGCATCCATGCGGGTTGCGGGGCGGTTTGATCCTGATTTCTGATGTTGGCCTAGTCCCCGCTGTTTCATCATTGTGGGTGCGTGCAAACAACCGACTTCGAGCAGGATGTGAACGACTGGAGGCCCACATGAGCAAGGCGATCATCGAAATCCAATCGCAGGGCGACTTCTTCCGCGCTGCTCGCAACAGCGTCGAGGCTTCCCGGCGGCGCAGGGCGGAGGCGGACTACCACCTGAGCTACCCGAGCGCGCGCGACTTGTCCAGCGACCTGACGCCCGCCCGCCTTGACTTGCTGCATACCTTGAGCGGATTGGGCGCCAGCAGCATCAAGGCGCTGGCTGAGACGGCCAAGCGGAATTATTCCAATGTGCATGCCGACATGACACGGCTCGCGTTCCTGGGTTTGGTCGAGCAGACAGATGCCGGCACGTGGCACGTGCCATTTGATGAAGTCGAGATTCGCGTGGCAATGGCGGCGCCCGCCTGAGACATGCGTTAAAACTGCGGCCGGCTGTGCTGCTCGGCTCCTTCTCCTGCATCTCGACCGTTTCCAGTTCCATGCGCGTGGTAAAGCCGCCGCCAATGGTGTGCATCACCTTGACCGCCAACCCGGTGAAGCATGGCCTTGCGGCGCAGGCCAAGGATTGGCCGTATTCGACGTTTTCTCGTTGGGTAGAGCGAGGCGTTTATACCGAAAACCGGGGAAACGGCGGGAGACTGTGCGCTACGGGGTGGGGTTGACGCAATCCCTGCCGTTTCACCATCGCGTGCGTGAAAACATCGGTTACAGCTGCCTGGTGAATCTTCGGTACGATGTTCGGAGCCGGTACCTGGGCACTCCTCAACGCGAATCAACTTCGAAAGAAAGGATCGGCATGACCGTCAGCATCGCCAGCAATTCCGCGAAGATCGTGGTGACACAACGGCCAACCGTCAATCGTCCGTTTATCCTTGGGACAAAGATGTTCTTCGAAGGCGGCAAACTCGCTGCAACCGGTGAAGTGACGCTCAACGGCGCCGCGGGCGATGACGCGTCGGGATGGACTGTGGGATTCATCCAGGCACAGTGGACCGAGACGAATTGGTGCTACTACCGCGGTCAGCACAATACGGACGGCAGCATCTTCATTCAACGCGGACGCCCGCCAGCGCGCCCTGTACAGGCTTGCCGCGACTGTGATGGCCGAACCCCGGTCAGCGACATCTTCTACAGCACCATCCCCAACGATGGCGAAATTGCGAAGGGCATGTCTGCTGGCTCGGCGTTTCCGCAGCGGTTGACGGTTCACCATACGGATCAGCCGGCAGAGTGGTGCAACCTTATCGAGCGGAATTCGCGCACCGGCAAACCGAACTATCTCGCCGAGGCGCAGCTCGAATTTTTCTTCTGCACAGTTCTGAGCGTGCGCGATCCTCGCGGGGTCTTTCATCATCTCGCCTCGTTCTATTGGAATCAGCGGTGGCGGGCGACGTTCAAACCGTTGATATTCGGTATAGCGCCGACCTTCCAGATCATGCCGATCGCGGCCGGTACCGGGGCCAGCGTAGGCTCCGTCATCCAGGGAGCGCCGACCGATCCGAGGTTCACGGGCGTGCTGACTTCCCCGCAGTCGCAAAGCTGTAACGATGTGTTCCGCGCTGCAAGCGCGGCCGTTGCTGTTGCCAGCTCTTTTAATCGCCACGAAAGTCCCGTGTGGGCTTCCTTTGATGTGAGGCGGTCATGAAGGTTTTTGCGGCCATTTCCGCTGCTTTTCTGCTCGCCTCAGGAAGCGCTCATGCGCAGAGTGTGAGTGTGCACAACCTCGCGCAACCAGGAGCTTTCGAGGTTGTGAATGAAGGTGGCGAAGTCTCGCTGTCGTCCAGCGTGCAGGTGCAGCGTTTTTTGAATGGGACGTGGGACAAGGCTGTGGACGTGCACTTCATGTGCCCTGACGATTTATTTCAGGTTCCCGCATGCGTCACGCTGCGGGCCGGCCAGCGTTTCCGGCCGCCACCGTGGAGCGGCTCCACCTGCAGCTCCCAGTTGCAGTGCGGCGTGGGCTGTCGTGGCAATATGTTTTTACCGCCGGGGACGTTCCGTTTTGTCGTCACCTTGTGTTCGGGCGACAAGAGCTTCGCGGGCCCGGCGTTCGACATGGAGGACCCGTACAAGCCGGCACAACGGACACGCTCAACACGGCGGAAGTGATCAACCAGCGATGAAGGTTTTTGCAGTCATCGCGCCGCTTTCTTGCTCGCCGCCGGAAGCTCCTCATGGATCCCTCTGCCCAAGGCAGCAAACCCGGTCGCTTCTTCAGCCGGACTCCACAACGGCAGACTCAAACTTCCCTGAATAGCGGAATATCTGGCCCAGCAGCGGGTGCGTCAGCCGGAAATCCATGATGAAGTGGTTCGCATCGACGGCTTCTTCGACGATGGTGGTGTGCCCGAGCGCCAGCCATTCCGGGATCGGCAGCAACAGTGGACCGAGCTTTGCAACGAAGCGGATGCCTCGATAGTGAAGCCTGCCGTCTTTCACGCAGGCCGCCATCTGCAAGCCTAGAACCGGGTTGACGAATTCGATCAGTTCTCCGCGCCCGGCATAGATCCAGAAGCTGTTGAAATGGACTGTTTTTCCGTTCGGGTAGGTCAGGGTTCGCCGCCAATAGTGGCGCTCGCCAACGACGCGCTTTTCAATGACGGTATGTACACCCCGGCCGTGGCGATTGACCAGGGCGCCGAGAACACCAAGGACAGTCAGGAAGGGTTGCATGAATTTCGGATATTCGATATCCATGTGGCCGCTGTCGGTCGTCCCGCCGAATTGATAATGCGCCTGCAAAGCCGGCGGTAATTGATCCCAATCGATGCCAAGAGCCTGTTGCATCAGATTTTTCATGATCCGGCTCCCGGGATGTGTTTGAAAACCATCAGCGTCACGATGAGAACCATCGAAATAAAAGCTGGCACGCCAAGCCAGAACCAGTACCGGGCCAGACGCCAGTAAAGAGCTGGTAATGGTGTGTCATGCCGGAGGGCCTCGGCGGCGATTTTTTGCATGCGAATCTGCAACCAGACGACCGGCAACCAGCAGGCGCCCGCAAGAAGGTATAGGCACAGCGGCACGGCAATCCACGGCGTCGTCAGCGGAATATTCAGCAAATAGACCATCCACAGACCGCTGATGGGCTGGAAAATGATCGTCGGCGTGGTGAAGAGCCAATCCGCCAATACGACGTGCCGGTTGGTTATCGCGATGTGCGCCACATTGCCGCTGCGGTCAGCCATCCATTTGTAGAACGCGCTACCCAGTCCAGTGCCGAAAAGCAGCACCATGCTCAGAATATGCAATGTCTTGAGCAAAATGTAGGTCATGATTTTCTCCCGGTGGCTGCGGCATCCGAAAAGAAGAGGCTTGCTTCCATCGTCAGCGGAGGGCGTCCCAGAAAGCGGATCAATGGCCGGGGGTCGGCTTGGTATCCGGTTTGCAACATCCGCAGGTTTTCCGGCTGCAGCATCGGATTGAAATATCGGCCGACGCCAGCGGCCAGCATCGCCAACTGAAGCGGAAAGCCAAGCAGCCGGGCCTGCGGCAAGCCTTGTGCCTGGCGCATGGTTTGCAGCCACTGGGCAAAGCTGATCGTTTCGGTGCCGACGATATCCAGCGTTTGACGCGGCTCCGGCGATGTGAGGCTGTGCATCAGGGTGGCGACCACATCGCTGATGTGCACCGGCTGAATCATCTGCTGCCCGTTGCCGATGACCGGAATCAGCGGCAGCCTCGCCAGGCGCATGAATAGGCGGGAGCTTTCGCCTCCCAAACCATAAATCAGGGACGGACGCAGCACGAACCAATCGAGTTCGAGACTGCGCAGCGTGTCGTCAGCCGCCCGTTTGCTCAAATGGTAGGCAGAAAATGCGCGATCGTCAGCCCCGAGTGCCGAGATTTGCAGCACCCGGCGCACCCCGGCTTCAACGCAGGCATGAAACAAGGCCGAGGGCGCAAGGGTATGCAGCGGCTCGAACCGCTGCTTGCCGCTTTCGCCGATGATGCCCACGCAGTTGATGACGGCATCCATCCCTTCGAGGTGCGCAAGCCAGTCCCCCGAAGAAAGCATCCGGCAAAAATCGATGCCCTTGTTCCGGGATGCCGGAATGACGCGGTGGCCTGCAGCCACGAGCGCGGCCGCGAGATTGCGCCCAATGAAACCGTTGGCCCCGGTAAGCAGCACGTTCATGAAAAACTCCTTGGGAATGACAGGAGCCTCCAGTCTGGCGGCTGGAGATGGAAAAATCCTCCGTTCTTATCGAAACGGAACAGTTTTCTGCTGCGGAAATATCATCCTGGAACCATCCGTGCCCCGTCCGCCTATTTTCCCGGGGCTCCCTTGAGGTTCAGCTTGCGGAATTGGCCGGGTGTCATCCCCTCGATCTCACGAAACGCTTCGTAGAAGTTCGATTGCGAGGTGAAGCCGGCATTGAGGCCCACGGAGAGGACCGAGGCGGAAGCTTCGTCGCGCAGCATGGTTTTGGCGGCGGCAACGCGCAATTCTCGCAAGTAGCGGGAAAAGCTTTTCCCCAGGCGGGAATTCAACAATTCCGATAGCTGATGTGTGCTCAGGTTCAGCCTTTGCGCCAGTTTCGGCAGGCTCAGATCTGGATCGATGTAAATCCGTTCTACCGTCATCAAGGCGTTCAATTGGGCGAGTACGGTATCGCACTCGATCTTGTCGAGTGTCGATTTGGTGTAGGATGCCTGCGCGGTTTCTATGACCTCGATATTCAACCGTGGCCGCAGGGTGAGCGTCATTTGAACCAAAAAGAAAGCCAGGCCGATCGCGCTTGCGTACAGGCTGAAAAATAGCTTGCCCGGCAGCGCCGTCTGAACAAGACCCAAACCGGATACGCCGATGGCGATGAGGAAAACGGTTCCCAGCATCAGCATTTCGAGCCGGAAATTGGCGCGTTCCCGGCGCAGCGCGTAGAGGCTGCGTGCCAGCCATAACAAATAGCCGGAGCCAATCACGAAGGCCAGGTGCAAGGCCAGATTTTTCGGCAGGAAGGGGGAAATCAAAACAGGAACCGCGTGTCCCAACAGGGGTAGCCGCACGGCCGAGTGATTGCGCGGACTGATCAGCGGGCGGCTAAACAGGAAAAAGGCTGGCGCAACGGTAAATAGCGTCATGCGATAAGCAATCGTTGCCACCCATTCCAAGTCCAAATAGAGCCAGCAGAAGTGCGCCAGTTGCAAGCCGGCGAGCGCCAGAAGCAGCACCAACCCCATGGTTTTGGACATGGTCTGGCCCTGATACTGCTCGCCGCGAAAATGCGTCAGCGCGATGGTCAAGGCGCTGAATAGCGAAAAACCGATGAGGAGGACAGCGAGTGAGGTCACGAAAATCTGGTCCGGATATTTGATCGTCGATCGGATTTTGCAGAAGCGAGAACGGTACTGTCTTCAAGAAACCTGCCGCATCCCAGCGCCCCGGTTTTCGAAGTGACGGTCAAGCTCAGAGGCGATCGCCGTGCGTGTCCAAGGCACCGGCCGGGGCGGCTGCCGTCTTGATGCGCAATTCGTCAATTCGCATCACGCGCACGCCAAGCGCCTGGAGCTGCCGGCGCATCGAAAGCACTTCCTTGTCCTTGCTGACGAGCCGCGCGCGATGCGCCAGCGCGAGCTCGATGAAAACCTGGTCGTCCGGATCGCCGCAGCGCAACGCGGCAGGCGGCGGTGCGGCATACAGGTACACGCGCGCATCGAAGGCGGCGAGCACTTCTTGCGCACTGCGGCCCATGCGCGCGAGACGCGCCGCAATCACCGGATAGCCGAGCACGCGCGCAAATTCCTCACGCATCGCGGCGGTGGCGATCCAGCGTAGACATCCGGCGTCAAGCGCTTGGCGCAACGGGGCGCAGGCGGGATCATCGAAGACCAGCAGATCGAGCGCGACGTTGGTGTCAAGAACGATCATGCCGCCGCAGACCGCGGCGCGCGCGCCGAACCGGCGACCATGTCGAAACGGAACAGGCGGCACTCGATCGGTCCGTTCCACATCGGCACGCGGCGCGATTCTTTCAAACGCATGCGTTGCGGCAGCTTCAAGTCCGGCGTGAGCACCCAGGCCGTCCAGCCGGCGTAGTGATTTTTCCAGTGACTCGCAAGGCGGGCGAAGAAGTCGCCACCGTCCTCGGTCTGTGCGGTTTCGCGTCCGGCCGTGCGTTGGTCGCGGTCGCGCGCCACGCCGCCGACGTCGATGCGTTCGCCGTAGGGCGGATTGAGAATGATCACGCCGCGCTCGGCCGGCGGCATGCGTTGCAACGCGTCGCCGCCGCGCAATTGCAGGCGTGCGGCAACGTCGGCGCGCTCGGCGTTGCGCTGCGCAAAATCGACCATGCGGTGCGATACGTCGGAGCCGAACACAGGCGCTTGCACCGGCATTTGCACCGGCGCACGCACGGCTTCGCTTCGCAGCGCCTGCCAGACGTGCGCCTGATGAGGCAATAGTTTCTCGAAGCCGAAAGCGCGCCGCGAGCCGGCGGCGATGCCGGCCGCGATCTGCGCCGCTTCGATCACGATGGTGCCGCTGCCGCAGCAAGGGTCGTAGAGCGGCAATTCACTGACCGCGCCAGTTTCGGTGTTCCACCAGCCGCTGGCGGCCAGCATGGCGGCGGCCAGCGTTTCCTTGAGCGGCGCATCGCCCTTGTCCACGCGCCAGCCGCGTTTGAACAGCGGCTCGCCGCTGGTGTCGATGTACAGCGCCAAGTGCGTGCCATCGAGATGGGCGAACACGCGCACATCGGGCCAGCGCGTTTCGATATCCGGGCGCACGCCGCCAGCCTTGGCGCGAAAGCGGTCGGCGATCGCGTCCTTGATGCGCAGCGTCGCAAAGTTCAGGCTTTTGAGCGGACTGTGCTGTGCGGTGGTTTGTATCTTGAAGCTCTGGCGTGGGGTGAACCAGGCTTCCCATGCGACGGCACCCGCGATGTCGTAGAGATCGTGTTCGTTGCGGTACGGCGCATGCGCGAGCCGGATCAGCACACGCTGGGCAAGGCGGCTATGCAAATTGAGCTGCAGCGCCGCGCGCCACGAAGCGCGCGCCAATACACCGCCATGCACGACCATCAGCGCCTCGCCGGGCAAACCGGTGTGCAGGCGCACTTCCTGTGCAAGCCAGTCTTCAACGCCGGCGGCGCAGGGTAAAAACAGTTCAAGCGCGTTCATCCCCGGATTGTCGCGTGATACCGCCGGGGCCATCACCAGAGCCCTGAACCGCGACCGCGCGGGCGATGGATCAGCTCTTGCTGACGCCTTGATTCTTTAGCGCTTCCAGCCCCGCGAGGTTGAGGCTGGCGACTGCTTTCTTGAGCGCGTCAATTGAAGCGGCGCTGCCCGACATCTTCACCGAGAGCTAAATTTCGAAGGTCTGCCGGATATCGGGCCGCACGAGGTCAAGGTACTCGCCGCGGTGTTTGCGGATGTGGTCGGCGATGAATGAGCACACCGGCACCACGCCCTTGCCGTTCGAGCGCGCCGCCCACACCCTGGCCTTTGAAGGCTTCCTGCACGATGGTGTGAACGAACATCATCATGTCGCCGATCAGGTTGTAGTCGAGATAGCCCGCAAATTCGCCATGGATGCGGGCCTCGAAGCGGTGCAGCGCGGGGTTGTCGGTTACTTCGACCCGGGGCCGCTCGGAATGGGCTGGCGTATTCATGCTTCGTGTGGTTGAGCTTTTCGCTCCATTGTGCACGTTCTTGTGCACGTTCTTTTTCCGCGTCAGCCGCGCAGGAGGATCAGCAGGTTTTGCAGTGCGTATCTCACGGTGGCGGCGCGCACGGCGGCACGGTCGCCTTCGAAGCGGCG
>CAYTPC010000032.1:0-21833 GCA_964439605.1 uncultured Burkholderiaceae bacterium | reverse complement strand
GCCAGTTTCATGCGTCGCGGGTCGCGCGGTAGCGCGGTGGGCAACTGAGATATACGGCTGCCCTCAGGACGCAGGCGTTTCCACGGACGCCGCACCGCGGTCGTCGGGTGGCAGATTCCAGAAAATGATCGCCGAAGCCAGCGTCACGATACCCATGGTCGCGAAAGTGGCCTGAAACGTGTGCAGCGTGCCGAGACTCGGCGTGCCGCCGCCGGCGAATACGTCGGCAAATGCCGTGAGCACCGAGGCTGCCGCGGCCACGCCCATGCTCATCGCCAGCATCTGTACCATCGAAAACAGGCTGGAGCCGCTGCTGGCCAGGTTTGCGTCCAGATCGCGCAGCGTGATGGTGTTCATCGCGGTGAATTGCAACGAGTTGACGGCGCCGAAGAAAAACAATTGCAGCACACGCAGCGCGATGGGCTGTTCCGGCGTCATGAGGCTGAAGCTGGCGATCGTGAGTCCAACCAGCACGGTGTTGGATACCAGCACGCGGCGATAGCCCCAACGCCGGATCAGCGGCGTGGCCACGCGCTTCATCGCGATGCCCGCGATTGCGATCGGCAGCATCATCACGCCCGCCTGCGAGGGCGCGTAGCCCATCGACACCTGCAGCATCAACGGCACCAGGAACGGCATGCAACTGCTGCCCAGGCGGGAAAACAGGTTCCCGAGCAGTCCGATGTTCAGGGTCTGGATCTTGAATAGCGCCGGAGAAAAAAGCGGCGCGCTGACGCGGGCTGCGTGCAGCCAGTAGGCCACGATGCTGGCCAGCCCGAACACCAGCAGCACTAGCACACTGACTTGGCGAAGACCCAACTCCGCCATCCCGTCCAGCGCCAGCGAAGTTCCGACCATGCCGAACGCCAGCAGCGCATAGCCGGCCGCGTCCAGGCGATGGGGAACAGGGCTGCGCAGATCGGGCATGAAGCGCAGCGTGGCCAGGCAGCCGGCCAGCCCCACCGGTACGTTGATCAGGAAGATCCAGTGCCATGAGGCCCAATCCACCAGCCAGCCGCCCAGCGGCGGCCCCAGCAGCGGCCCGATCAATCCGGGAACCGCGACCAGGCTCATCGCGGGCAGAAATTCCTCGCGTGATACCGAACGCAGCAGCGCGATCCGGCCCACTGGCATCAGCAACGCGCCGCCCGCGCCCTGCACGACACGCGATGCGACCAGCATCGGCAGCGAAACCGACAGCGCGCACAGAATCGAACCGAGCACGAACAGCACGATCGCGGAAAAAAACACGCGCCGGGTGCCGAAGCGATCGGCCATCCAGCCGGAAATCGGGATCAGCATCGCCATCGTCAGCGAATAGGCCACCACCACCGATTGCATGCGCAATGGGCTTTCACCCAGGCTGTGGGCCATCGCGGGCAAGGCCGTGTTGACGATGGTGCTGTCCAGCGTCTGCATGAAGAAGCCAACGGCAATAAGCCACAGCAGGCTTTTGCGCACGGTGACCGGAGCTTGTGTCATGGGAGCGCAGCAAAAAGCCGCCAGCAGGCGGCTTCGTCAGAAGGGGCAATGCCGTGCGGCAAGTTCAGGCCGAGAAGCTCGAGCCGCAGCCGCAGGTGGTGGTGGCGTTCGGGTTCTTGATGACGAACTGCGCGCCTTGCAGGTCTTCCTTGTAGTCGATCTCGGCGCCAACCAAATATTGGTAGCTCATCGCATCGATCAGCAGCGAGACACCGTTCTTGGACATCATCGTGTCGTCCTCGTTGATGATCTCGTCGAAGGTAAAACCGTACTGGAAGCCTGAGCAGCCGCCGCCTTGCACGAACACGCGCAGCTTGAGGTCAGGGTTTCCTTCTTCCGCGATCAGATCGGCCACCTTTGCCGCCGCCGCGTCAGTGAAGACGAGTGGATCAGGCATGGTGGCCTGGACGTTTTCTGCAACCGCATTCATAGAACAAACTCCTTGATGCCGCATTCCCGCAGCCGGTAGATGGATAGATGCTAACGTATCCGACAAGCGGACTCATCTATCAT
Organism: uncultured Burkholderiaceae bacterium; assembly: GCA_964439605.1. Classification (GTDB taxonomy): domain Bacteria; phylum Pseudomonadota; class Gammaproteobacteria; order Burkholderiales; family Burkholderiaceae_C; genus JAITWT01. The sequence continues at coordinate 19,838 of CAYTPC010000032.1, read as the reverse complement.
TGCCGTTACCGCCGCAATTGGGAGCTTTCCCAAAGGGGATGGTTTTTTTCATGACTCCGATCAATTTACCGCCTACCGCTCTCGTCGAACTGCGTAACCTGCACTTCGGCTATGGCGCCCGCCCTATATTGAATGGCGTCAGCTTCAGCGTACCGCGCGGCAAGGTTACGGCGCTGATGGGGGCTTCGGGTGGCGGCAAGACGACGGTGCTGCGCCTGATCGGCCGCCAACTGCGCGCGCAGCAGGGCGAGGTGTTGTTCGAAGGCCAGGATATGGGCCAGCTCGATACGCCCGGCCTGTATGCGGCGCGGCGGCGCATGGGCATGCTGTTCCAGTTCGGCGCGCTGTTCACCGATATGAGCGTGTTCGACAACGTGGCTTTCCCCCTGCGCGAGCACACGGTCTTGCCCGAGACTCTGGTGCGCGACATCGTCCTGATGAAGCTTGACGCCGTCGGTCTTCGCGGGGCGCGCGACCTGATGCCCAGTGAAATTTCCGGCGGCATGGCGCGGCGCGTGGCGCTTGCGCGCGCGATCGCGCTCGATCCGGAACTGGTGATGTACGACGAGCCTTTCGCTGGGCTCGACCCGATTTCGCTGGGCACCTCGGCGCGGCTGATTCGCCGGCTCAACGATACGCTGGGCCTGACCAGCATCGTCGTCTCGCACGATCTTGACGAGACCTTCCGCATCGCTGACAAAGTCATCATCCTGGCCAATGGCGGCGTGGCCGCACAGGGCACCCCCGAAGAGGTGCGCGCCAGCAGCGATCCGCTGGTGCACCAGTTCGTCAATGCGCTGGCCGACGGGCCGGTGCAGTTCCACTATCCCGGCGTGCCGATCGAGGACGATTTCGGCCATGCCGGCGGAGGCCGCGCATGAAGGCGGCATATTCGAGGAGAGCGCGATGAGTTGGTGGAACCCTGCCGACCTCGGTTTTGCGGTGCGCTCCAAGCTGGCCGACCTGGGCCTGGGAGCGCGGCTGTTCCTGCGTCTGCTTGGGCCGGGGGCGCGCTGTCTGAAGCGGTTTTCTCTGGTGCGCGACCAGATTCATTTTCTGGGCAATTATTCGCTTGCGATCATCGCGGTATCGGGCCTGTTCGTCGGTTTCGTGCTGGGTCTGCAGGGTTATTACACGCTGCAGCGCTATGGTTCGGCCGATGCGCTGGGCCTGCTCGTGGCGCTGAGCCTGCTGCGCGAGCTCGGGCCGGTGGTCGCGGCGCTGCTGTTTGCGGGCCGGGCCGGCACTTCACTGACGGCGGAAATCGGCCTCATGAAGGCCGGCGAGCAATTGAGCGCGATGGAAATGATGGCGGTCGATCCGGTGGCGCGCATCCTTGCGCCGCGTTTCTGGGCAGGGGTCATCACGATGCCGATGCTGGCCGCCGTGTTCAGCGCCGTGGGTATATTCGGCGGCTGGGTGGTCGCGGTACCGATGCTCGGCCTGGATTCGGGTTCGTTCTGGGGACAGATGCGTGGAGGCGTTGATGTCTGGCAGGATTTGGGCAATGGCGTGATCAAGAGTATCGTGTTCGGTTTCACGGTCGCTTTCGTGGCGCTGCTGCAGGGCTACGAAGCACATCCGACGCCCGAGGGTGTTTCGCGCGCCACCACCCGCACCGTGGTGGTGGCTTCGCTTGCTGTGTTGGGCCTGGACTTCATGTTGACGGCCATGATGTTCAGCATCTAGGAGGAAGAAAAATGCAACGTTCACGCAACGACCTGTGGGTCGGTCTGTTCGTTTTGATTGGCGTGGCGGCACTGTTGGTTCTGGCGCTGCAGTCCGCCAATTTGCTGAGCCTAAACTTTCAGCGCAGCTACCGGTTGACGGCCCTTTTCGACAACATCGGCGGCCTCAAGCCCCAAGCGGCGGTGCGCAGCGCCGGCGTGGTGGTGGGGCGGGTCGAGTCGATCGTCTTCGACGACCGGACTTTTCAGGCCAGCGTGGCGCTGTCGTTGCAGAGCCGTTACCATTTCCCACGCGACAGTTCGTTCAAGATCATGACCAGCGGCCTGTTGGGCGAGCAGTACATCAGCGTGGAGCCTGGCGCTGATGAGAAGAATCTCGAGCCAGGTGATAGGGTCACGTCAACGCAGTCCGCGGTGGTGCTCGAAAACCTGATTGGCCAGTTTTTGTACGGCAAGGCGGCCGAGGGTGGCACGGCCAGCGATAAGAAATGAAATTCTCAATCTATTACGGCGAATCGAAAACAGCCGTCCTGGGCCGCTTGGTGCGGGCAGGCGCCGTGGTGGCCGTGCTGGCGTTGTTTGCCGGTTGCGCCACCGGTCCGACGGCGAATCCGGCCGATCCGCTGGAGCCGTTCAATCGCGGTGTCACGCGGTTCAACGACAACGTGGACCGTGCCGTGGCGCGGCCGGTCGCGAAGGCATACCAGAATGTGGTGCCGCAGATCGTGCGCACCGGCGTCAGCAATTTTTTCAACAATCTTGCGGATGTCTGGAACTTTGTCAACAGCGTGCTGCAATTGCGCGCCGAAGAGAGCGCCCAAACCTTCATGCGTGTCAATGTGAACACCATCTTTGGTTTGGGCGGCCTGCTCGATGTCGCGTCCGACCTGGGTATCCAGCGCCGGCCCAACGACTTCGGCATGACCTTGGCGCGATGGGGCATGCCGCCGGGGCCTTATCTGGTGCTGCCTTTGCTGGGGCCATCGACCGTGCGTGATGCGGCTGGGCTGCCGGTGGACTATATGGGCGGCCTGGTGTCGGAAGTCAACAATATTCCGGTGCGTAATTCGCTTTACGCCTTGCGCCTGGTCGATAAGCGCGCGGGCCTGTTCCAGGCTGAGGGTATGCTCGACAAAATGGCGATGGACAAGTATTCGTTCACGCGCGACGTGTTCCTGCAGTTTCGCCTGAACGCCGTGTATGACGGCAATCCGCCGGATACCGAATCGAAAGATACACCCGGTGATTGACCGGTATCGATGCAGGATCGATGCTTGCAGCCGTCACGGCGGTTGGCGGCTGGCGTCTGCGGTGATCTGAGCGCTTTTGCGCAATCGAAATTTTCGCTGCCGGCAAGGCTGGCGCGCTTTTTTATAGAGGATGGTTCGATGAATACATTTTTACAACGCCGTATTCTGGGCCGCATCGTGATGGCTGCGGCGCTTTTCGTGGGGCTGGCGGGTGCCTTGGTGCGCCCGGCGGTCGCGGCTGACGAGGCGCCCGATGCGCTGGTGCAGCGCCTGACCAGCGACGTGCTCGACACGATCAGGAACGACAAGTCGATCCGTGCCGGCGACGTTGACAAGATCATGCAACTGGTTGACGCCAAGATCATGCCCAATATCAATTTCCAGCGCATGACTTCCTCGGCCGTCGGTCCGGCCTGGCGCCGGGCTTCGCCCGAGCAGAAAAAGCGTCTGGAGGAAGAATTCAAGGGCCTGCTCGTGCGCACCTATGCCGGCGCCATCGACAAGGTGACGGACCAGGCCATCTCGATCAAGCCCATGCGCAATTTGCCGGACGACAAGGAAGTGCTGGTGCGCACCGAGGTGCGTGGCGGCGGTAATGGCAGCCAGCCGGTGCAGATCGACTACCGTCTCGAAAAATCGCCGGATGCTTCCGGTGGCTGGAAAATTTATAACCTGAACGTGATGGGCGTGTGGCTGGTCGATACGTACCGGACGCAGTTCGCGCAGGAGATCAACGCCAACGGCATTGATGGCCTGATCGACAAGCTGGTCACGCTCAACAAGAACAGCAGCGCAAACGCCAATGGCGGCGCCCAAAAATGAAACGGCAGGCGGCGCCATGACGCTCGCGCTGCCCGCTAAGCTCACCCATGCCGAGGCGGCGGCATGCCTGCGTCTGTTCCAGCAAGGGCTGGCCGGCCAGAGCGGCAGCACGGAGGTGGTCGATGCGAGTTCGCTCGTCGAATTCGATTCGGCGGCGATCGCGGTACTGCTCGAATGCCGGCGCGAGGCGATCGCGCTGGGGCGCGGCTTCGCGGTCAAGAACCTGCCGCCGAAGCTGCGAGAGCTGGCTGGCCTGTATGGCGTCGCCGGTCTGCTGCCCGCTGCGCTGTAACGCCGCACACGGCCCGAAAAGGCGCTTGCGCGGCCCCGAATAGATCCTAAACAGGCTCTAAAATCGCGGGCTCCCATCATGCCCGCCATCTCCTTTCAATCGGTCTCCAAGGTTTATCCGACCTCGCGCCAGCAGCGATCCCAAGGCAAGGACGGTTTGCGCGCGTTGGACAATGTGCGTTTCGACATTGAAGAAGGCGAGTTCTTCGGTTTGCTGGGCCCCAATGGCGCAGGCAAGACGACGCTGATCAGCATACTCGCCGGGTTGGCGCGGCCTACGGCCGGGGCCGTCACGGTGCACGGCTTCGACGTGCAGCGCCAGTACGCGCAGGCGCGCCGGCAGCTTGGCGTGGTGCCGCAGGAGCTGGTATTCGATCCCTTTTTCAACGTGCGCGAGACGCTGCGCCTGCAGTCGGGTTATTTCGGCATCCGTCACAACGACGACTGGATCGACGAATTGCTGTACAACCTGGGCTTGGCCGACAAGGCCAATGCCAACATGCGCCAGCTTTCGGGCGGCATGAAGCGCCGCGTGCTGGTTGCCCAGGCGCTGGTGCACAAGCCGCCGGTGATCGTGCTCGATGAGCCGACGGCGGGCGTTGACGTCGAATTGCGCCAGACGCTGTGGCAGTTCATCGCCAGGCTCAACAAGCAGGGCAGCACCGTGTTGCTGACCACGCATTACCTCGAAGAAGCCGAAGCCCTGTGCGGCCGTATCGCGATGCTCAAGCTCGGGCGCGTGATCGCGCTCAAGCGCACGAGCGAACTGCTGCAATCGGCCGGGAGCAATGTGCTGAGCTTCAAGACAGACGGTACGCTGCCCAGCGAGATCGCGCGGCATGCGCGCATTACCGGCCGCATCGTGCAGGTGCCCGCGCGCAACGCGCACGAGATTGAACAATTGCTTGCCGCGGTGCGCCAAGCCGGACTGAACGTGGAAGACGTGGAAATGCGCAAAGCTGATCTTGAAGACGTATTCATCGACCTGATGGCGGGCGAACAGACGCCGCCGGAGGTGGCGCGATGACCGGAGTCTGGAAATGATGGTCTGGGCGACTGGCTGGCGCGCTTTGCTGGCCAAGGAAGTATTGCGTTTCTGGAAGGTCGGCTTCCAGACCATCGCCGCGCCAGTACTCACTGCCGTGCTGTATCTGATGGTTTTCAGCCATGTGCTCGATCGGCACGTGACGGTCTATGGGTCGATCTCGTACACGGCCTTTCTGGTTCCCGGCCTGGTGATGATGAGTCTGTTGCAAAGCGCCTTCGCCAACAGCTCTTCGTCGCTGATCCAAAGCAAGATCATGGGCAGTCTCGTGTTCGTGCTGCTGACGCCCTTGTCGTACTGGGGCTGGTTCGGCGCTTACGTCGGGTCGTCGGCGCTGCGCGGGCTGGTGGTCGGGCTTGGCGTGTTCGCGGTCACGGTGTTTTTCGTGCAGCCCAGTTTCGTGGCGCCGGTGTGGATTGCCATCTTCGCGCTACTGGGTTCGGCCCTGCTCGGCACGCTGGGGTTGATCGCCGGACTGTGGGCCGAGAAGTTCGATCAGATGGCGGTATTTCAAAATTTTCTGGTCATGCCCATGACTTTTTTGTCAGGCGTGTTTTATTCGACGGGCTCGCTGCCTTCTTTTTGGCAGAAGATCAGTCACATGAACCCCTTCTTCTACATGATTGATGGTTTTCGCTACGGGTTTTTCGGCCTCAGCGACGTGTCGCCCTGGCTGAGCCTGGGCATCGTCGGGGGCGCCTGGCTTGCGGTGAGTGCGCTTGCGCTGTATTTGCTGCGTATCGGTTACAAGATCAGAGGGTGAATTCATGACTGCCGACCAACTCCAAACCATCATCGCCGCGGGCCTCGTCTGTGAACACATCGCGCTCGAAGGCGACGGCCGGCACTGGTTTGCCACCATCGTCTCCGCCGAGTTCGAGGGGATGCGGCCGATCCAGCGCCACCAGCGGGTATACAAAACCCTCGGCGAGAAAATGCACACCGACGAAGTGCACGCGCTGTCGATGAAAACGTATACCCCCGCCGAATGGGCCGCGCAGCAGTCTTAGAGGCTGCGCAACACACTGAGTTTCGATATGGAAAAACTCCTGATTCGCGGCGGGCGCCAGCTTCGCGGCGAGATTGCCGTTTCCGGCGCCAAGAACGCCGCCTTGCCCGAGTTGTGCGCGGCGCTGCTGACGCACGAGCCGGTCGTGCTGCACAACGTGCCGCGCCTGCAGGACGTGGCCACCATGCTCAAGCTGTTGCGCAATATGGGCGTGGCCGCCGAGCGTGACGACAACGGCACCGTCCAAGTGGATGCGGGCCGCCTGGACAAGCCCGAGGCGCCCTACGAATTGGTCAAAACCATGCGTGCTTCGGTCCTCGCACTGGGGCCGCTGCTGGCGCGCTGCGGCCACGCGCGGGTTTCATTGCCGGGCGGCTGCGCGATCGGGTCGCGGCCGGTTGATCAGCACATCAAGGGCCTGCAGGCGATGGGCGCCCGCATCGTGGTCGAACACGGCTACATGGTCGCCTCGATACCCGCGGGACGCACGCGGCTGCACGGTGCGCACATCACCACCGACATGGTCACCGTCACCGGCACGGAGAACTTTCTCATGGCTGCCGCGCTGGCCGAAGGCCAGACGCTGCTGGAGAACGCGGCGCAGGAGCCCGAAATCGTCGATCTGGCCGAGATGCTGATCGCGATGGGCGCAAAAATCGAAGGCCACGGCACCAGCCGCATCCGCATCGAAGGCGTGCCGCAATTGCACGGCTGCACGCACCGCGTGGTGTCCGACCGGATCGAGGCCGGCACCTTCCTGTGCGCCGTGGCGGCCACCGGCGGCGACGTGCTGCTGCGCCATGGCCGCGCCGATCACCTGGATGCCGTGATCGACAAGTTGCGCGAGGCCGGCGTGCAGGTGACGGTGGTCGATGAGGGCATCCGCGTGCGGTCCGAGGGCCGTTTGAAGGCGCAGAGCTTTCGCACCACCGAATATCCGGGCTTTCCGACCGACATGCAGGCGCAGTTCATGGCGCTGAACGTGATCGCCGACGGCACGGCGACGGTGACCGAAACCATCTTCGAAAACCGCTTCATGCACGTCAACGAGATGCTGCGCCTGGGCGCGCGCATCCAGACCGACGGCAAGGTTGCGGTGGTCGAGGGCGTGCCGAGCCTGTCCGGGGCGAGCGTGATGGCGACCGATCTGCGCGCCTCGGCCAGTCTGGTGATCGCCGGCCTGGTGGCCGAGGGCCAGACGCTGATTGACCGCATCTATCACCTCGATCGCGGGTACGATCGCATGGAAGACAAGCTATGCGCGCTCGGTGCCGACATCGAGCGCGTCAAAGGGAGTGCGTACTGATGATCACCCTCGCGCTATCCAAGGGCCGCATCTTCGAAGAGACGATGCCGCTGCTGGCCGCCGCCGGCATCCAGGTGACTGAAGACCCGGAAAAATCGCGCAAGCTCATTCTTGCGACCACGCGGCCAGACGTGACCGTGGTGCTGGTGCGCGCCTCCGACGTGCCAACCTACGTGCAGTACGGCGGCGCCGATCTCGGCGTGACGGGATTGGACGTGCTGCTCGAACACGGCAACCAGGGGCTGTACCAGCCGCTTGATCTGCGGATCGCCGCCTGCCGCCTGAGCGTTGCGGTGCACGCCGGCTACGACTACGCCTCGGCCGTGCGCCAGGGCTCGCGCATCAAGGTCGCGACCAAATACGTGGGCTTGGCGCGCGAATTCTTCGCCACCAAGGGCGTGCACGTGGACCTGATCAAGCTTTACGGCAGCATGGAACTCGCGCCGCTCACGGGCCTGGCCGACGCCATCGTGGACCTGGTTTCGACGGGCAACACGCTCAAGGCCAATCAACTGGTCGAGGTCGAGCGCATCATGGACATCAGTGCGCGTCTCGTCGTCAACCAGGCCGCGCTCAAGCTCAAGCGCGAACCGATCCGGCGCATCATCGAAGCGTTCGAATCGGCGGTTCGTCACGATTGAAAGCATCATGATCCGCAAAGCTGCCCCGCTTCGTTTGTCCACGGCCTCGGCTACTTTCGAGGCTGATTTCAAGGCGCGCCTGCATTGGTCGGCCGACACCGATGCCGCGATCGAGGCGCGCGTGGCCGACATCCTCGCCGACGTGCGCCAGCGCGGCGACGCGGCGGTGCTCGAAGCCACCGCGCGCCTGGACCGGGTCGTTGCGCAAGACATGCGCGCCCTTGAACTTGACGCAGCCGAACTGCGTGCCGCATTCGATGGCCTGCCCGTTGCGCAGCGCGAGGCGCTCGAAGCCTCGGCCGCGCGCGTGCGCTCCTACCACGAGGCGCAGAAGAAGGCGAGCGGCGAGAGCTGGAGCTATCGCGACGAAGATGGCTCGCTGCTTGGCCAGAAAGTGACGCCGCTGGACCGGGTCGGCATTTACGTGCCCGGCGGCAAGGCGGCCTATCCGTCGAGCGTGCTGATGAATGCGATCCCGGCGCACGTGGCCGGCGTCGGCGAAATCATCATGGTCGTGCCCACGCCCGATGGCGTGAAGAATCCGCTGGTGCTGGCTGCCGCGCACGTGGCGGGCGTCACGCGCGCCTTCACCATCGGCGGCGCCCAAGCCGTGGCCGCGCTTGCTTACGGCACTGCGAGCATTCCCGCCGTGGACAAGATCACCGGCCCCGGCAATGCCTACGTCGCCGCGGCCAAGCGGCGCGTGTTCGGCGTCGTCGGCATCGACATGATCGCCGGGCCGAGCGAAATTTTGGTGCTCGCCGACGGTAGCACGCCGCCCGATTGGGTCGCGATGGATTTGTTCAGCCAGGCCGAGCACGACGAACTGGCTCAAAGCATTCTGCTGTGCCCCGACGCGGCTTATATCGACCGCGTGCAGGCCGAAATCGATCGTCTGCTGCCCGCGATGCCACGCCGCGAAATCATCGCCGCTTCGCTCAATGGGCGCGGTGCGCTGATTCACACGCGCAGCATGCAAGAGGCCTGTGAAATCAGCAACCGCATCGCCCCCGAGCATCTGGAAGTCAGCAGCCGCGAGCCCCACCAGTGGGAGCCGATGCTGCGGCATGCGGGCGCGATCTTCCTGGGCGCCTACACCAGCGAAAGCCTGGGCGATTACTGCGCGGGCCCCAATCACGTACTGCCCACGAGCGGCACGGCGCGCTTTTCGAGCCCGCTGGGTGTGTACGACTTCCAGAAGCGCAGCAGCCTGATCGAAGTCAGCCAGGCGGGCGCGCGCAAACTCGGGCGCATCGCGATCACACTCGCGCAAGGCGAGAGCCTGGAGGCGCATGCACAGGCGGCGCGCATGCGCTGCGGCTGATGCCGACCCAACGCGGCCTCGAATAGATCGTGAACAGGCTCTAAAATGCGCGGGTTGCTCGCAAACCGCCTGCGGTCGAACGTTGGCGCCGCCGACGAAAGCCGCCGGGTGATTGCCGCACTCCAACAGTTCCTATGACCTCCACTTCCGCCGCGCGCACCGCCGAGGTGATGCGCAACACCGACGAAACCAGAATCCGCGTGCGCGTCAATCTTGACGGCAGCGGCCAGGCCAAGCTGGCCACCGGCATCGGTTTCTTCGACCACATGCTCAACCAAATCGCCCGCCACGGCCTGATCGACCTGGATATCGAATGCCAGGGTGATCTGCACGTTGATGGACATCACACGGTGGAAGACGTGGGCATCACGCTGGGCCAGGCGGTCGCCAAGGCGGTGGGCGACAAGCGCGGCCTGCGCCGCTATGGCCATGCCTACGTGCCGCTGGATGAAGCGCTTTCGCGCGTGGTGATCGATTTTTCGGGCCGCCCGGGACTGGTGATGCACGTACCTTTCACGAGCGGCATGATCGGCGGTTTCGACAGCCAGCTTGCATACGAATTTTTTCAGGGCTTCGCCAACCATGCCCTCGTCACGTTGCATATCGACAACCTCAAGGGCGTGAACGCGCACCACCAGTGCGAAACCGTGTTCAAGGCTTTCGCGCGCGCTCTGCGCATGGCGCTGGAGATCGATCCACGCGCGGCCAACATCATCGCCTCGACCAAGGGCAGCCTCTAATTCCTTTTCCTGGCGCCGGCGAACTTGCCGGGGCACGCAAGAACGACATGAAATTCGGAGGCCAGAAGAACACCGTTGCCGTGGTTGACTACGGCATGGGCAATTTGCGCTCGGTATCGCAGGCGGTTCGGCATGCGGCCGATCAGACGGATGTGGAGGTGCTCGTCACTTCCGATCCCGATGTGGTGCGCCGCGCCACGCGCGTGGTGCTGCCGGGGCAGGGCGCGATGCCCGATTGCATGCGCCAGCTGCGCGAATCGGGACTGCTTGCTTCCGTGCGCGAAGCGGCTGCGGACAAGCCGCTGTTCGGCGTGTGCGTCGGCATGCAGATGTTGCTGTCGCACAGCCAGGAAGGGCCGACCGAAGGGCTGGACCTGATTGCGGGCGAGGTTCTGCGTTTTGAACTCGAAGGCCGCCGCCAGAACGACGGCAGCCGCTACAAGGTGCCGCAAATGGGATGGAACCAGGTGCGGCAGGCGCGCCCGCACCCCTTGTGGGATGGGGTGCCCGACCTGAGCTACTTTTATTTCGTGCATAGCTATTACGCGCGGCCGCGGGATGCGCGCCACAGCATTGGTGAAACCGATTACGGCGAATGCTTTACTGCGGCGATAGCTCACGCTAACATTTTTGCTACCCAGTTCCACCCGGAAAAGAGTGCCGATCATGGGTTAAGGCTTTATCGAAATTTCCTGCACTGGAATCCTTGAACCCTTGAGAATCTCCCACGCCCATGACGGGCGGTTTTTTGTGTCATGCTGCTGATCCCCGCAATCGATCTCAAAGATGGTCACTGCGTTCGCCTCAAACAGGGCGACATGGACCAATCCACCCTATTCAGTGAAGACCCGGTCGCGATAGCGCGACGATGGGTCGATGCCGGCGCGCGACGCCTGCACCTTGTGGACCTCAATGGCGCCTTCGCAGGCAAGCCGCAGAACCACGGGGCGATCAAGGCGATCCTGCGCGAGGTGGGCGAAGACGTTCCGGTCCAGCTCGGCGGAGGCATCCGCGACCTCGACACCATCGAGCGCTACATCGACGCCGGTCTGCGCTACGTCATCATCGGCACCGCCGCCGTGAAGAATCCGGGCTTCCTCAAAGATGCCTGCAGCGCTTTCGGGGGGCACGTCATCGTTGGCCTGGATGCGAAGGATGGCAAGGTTGCCACCGACGGCTGGAGCAAGCTCACCGGCCATGAGGTCGCCGATCTGGCCCGGAAGTTCGAAGACTACGGTGTCGAGGCCATCATTTACACCGACATCGGCCGCGACGGCATGCTGACCGGCATCAACGTCGATGCCACCGTGCGGCTGGCGCAGGCGCTCACCATCCCGGTGATCGCCTCGGGCGGGCTGTCCTGCATCGCCGACATCGAGGCGCTGTGCGTCGTTGAACAAGAAGGTGTCGAAGGCGTGATCTGCGGGCGGGCGATTTATTCAGGCAACATCGACTTCGCGGCCGCGCAGGCACGCGCCGACGAACTGGCGGCCGCGGCCTGAGCCGCGGCGGCGGCCTGTCCACCGGGGCGCTGGCGCGTTGTTCGGCGAGGGCATTGAACCTGGAAGCAGCGGTTAACGGCGCTCTATTGCCTTCGCAAGCCTGATACGCCAATCACTCTACTTTCGAGCGCGTTCAACTGCCGTTTCCAGGTTGAATCAGACACTTTTTGCAACAGAAAATAAAATGTCATGTTTCAACCATTTACTGGACTCATCAAAATGAGACAACTTCGGCTTCCCGGACTGCTGCTGACCTTCGCCACGACGGCCATTTTCGCGGCCAGCGCACAGGCCGCTGACATCAAGATCGGCGTCGCCGCGGCGCTGTCGGGCGGTGCGGCGCAATACGGCGCGGCTATCCGCAATGGCTTTGAACTGGCCGCCGCCGAAATCAACGCCGCCGGCGGCATCGACGGCAACAAGATCGAATTGGTCATCGCCGACGAGCAGGGCAAAAAGGAAGAAGGCATCAACGTTTTCAAGAAGCTGATCTTCCAGGACAAGGTGCTGATGATCTTCGGCCCCACGCTGTCGAATTCGGCGCAGGCGGCGGACCCGATCGCGCAGGCCAGCAAGACCGTGGTGTTCGGGACCTCCAACACCGCTGACGGCATTACTTCGATCGGCGATTACGTGTTCCGCAATTCGGTGACCGAGGCCGACGTGCTGCCCGAGACGATCAAGGTCGCGGTCAAGAAAGCCGGCATCAAGAAAGTCGCGGTGCTGTACGGCAATGACGACGTGTTCACCAAGAGCGGCTACGACAACTTCAAAAAGGCGCTCGAAGACCTGAAGATTCCGGTCACCACCACCGAAACCTTCGCCAAGGGCGACGTGGATTTCAAGGCACAGCTCACCAAGATCAAGGCCAGCGGCGCCGATGCGGTGGTGCTGTCGGCGCTGATCGCCGAAGGCGCGCCGATCATGGTGCAGGCCCGCCAGATCGGGTTGAACGTGCCGTTCATCGGCGGCAATGGCATGAATTCGGTCAAGATTTTCGATCTGGCCAAGGGCAGTTCGGACAATCTGTACGTCGGCAGCCCGTGGTCGGCCAGCAATGCGACGCCCGAGAACACCAAGTTCATCAAGAACTATACCGACCGGTACCAGAAGGCGCCCGACCAGTTCGCCGCGCAAACTTACGATGCGCTGCACATCGTGGCGCAAGCGCTCAAGAACGTGAAGTTTTCGGGCAACCTGGCCGCCGACCGCACCGCGCTGCGCAATGCGCTGCCGTCGGTGAAATGGTCCGGCGCCACCGGCCCCTTCGAATTCCGCCGCGTCACCGACAAGGCCGGCAACCCGGCTGGCTACGATGCGCAGCAGGCGCCCATCGTCAGCGTGACCAAGGGCTCGGCTTTCGTCATCGAAAAGTAAACGCCTTCGGCCGAACTCGGCCGAAGTGATGGCGCGGCCTGCGGGCCGCGCTGTCTTTTTTTGAACCCCTCGCGCCTGTGCCGTAAAGGACTGTCACCGTGCTTGAACAACAACTCGTCAATGCCGTGTCTCTGGGCTGCGTGTATGCGCTCTTCGCGCTCGGTTTCACGCTGATCTTCGGCGTGCTGGGCGTCATTAATCTCTCGCACGGCGCGGTGTTCATGGCCGGCGCCTACGTCGCGGTGCAGGCCATGGCTTATCTGGCACTGCCCCTGTGGGCGGCGCTGCTGGTGGCCTTGATCTTCTGCGGCGTGCTCGGGCTGCTGATTGATTTTTTCGTGCTGCGGCCACTGCGCGCGCGCAATGCGCCGCACCTGATTCCGATGATCGCAACCATCGGCATCGCGATCATTCTCAACAACGGGATCCAGGGACTGTTCGGCGCCGAAAGCCGCCGCTTTCCCGAAGGCGCGATCTCCAGCGAGCCCATCACGCTGGCCGGCGTGCATTTCACGTCGATCGAGCTGGGCATCATGGCGCTGTCCTTCGCTCTGATGGCGGTGCTGATGCTCGCGCTCAAACGCACCCAATTGGGCCGGGCATTGCGTGCAATGGCCGAGTCGCCCAAGGCGGCGTACCTGCTGGGGATCAACGTCGAAGGGCTGTTCTACCTGACCTCGTTCGCCGCCGCCGCGCTGGGCGGCGTGGCGGGCGTGCTGATCGGGCTGTACTCGAACGCGGTGTTCCCGCTCATGGGCCAGCCGATGCTGCACAAGGGCATCGCGGTGGTCATTCTCGGCGGCATGGGGGACATTCGCGGCGCGATGCTGGGCGGCTTGTTCCTGGGCTTTGCCGAAGTGCTGTCGGTGGCCTACATCGGCTCGACCATGCGCGACGCGGTGGCCTTTGGGCTGCTCTTTCTCGTGCTGCTGTTGCGGCCCAAGGGCCTGTTCGGCACCGTGCAGGAGCGGAAAGTTTGAGATGGCATTCACCCTCATCATGTGTCGCGGGTCGCGCGTGAGCGCAATGGAAAACTGAGATGGAAACACTCGAAAGTTTCTGGTCGATCTACAGCAACCTGGTGCTCACACTGGGCACCAACGCGCTGCTGGCGCTGTCGATCTGGCTTACGCTGGCCTGCGGCATGCTCGCGATCGCCAACGCCGCCTTCATGGGGATCGGCGCCTATACCTCGGCGATCCTGACGGTCAACTATGGCGTTCCTTTTCCGGTCGCGGTTGCGGCCGGCATGGCGGCGCCGGCGCTCGCGGCTTTCGTGATCGGCAAGCCGACGCTGCGCCTATCCGGCGTGTATCTGGCGATGGCGACGCTGGCGCTGGGCGAAGTCGTGCGCATCGTGGTGCTCAACATGGAATCCATCACCGGCGGCGCCCTCGGGCTGAACGGAATTCCGCCCTTGACGCAGTGGTGGCACATCGCCCTGGCCGTGGTGCTGGTGCTGCTGTTGCTGTGGCGCTTGCGCCGCTCGAAAGTCGGCCGCGCATTCGAAGCGATCAAGGAAGACGAAACAGCCGCCGGGCTAATGGGCATTGACGTCAGCGCCAACAAAATGCTGGCCTTCGTGCTCGGCGCCGCGATCGCGGGGCTGGCCGGCACGCTCAATGCGCACCTGACCTTTTTCATCGGGCCGAACGAATACGGCTTCGACCGTGGCGTGGAAATCCTCACGATGGCGATTCTCGGCGGCATCAACAGCCTGACCGGCCCGGTGCTCGGCAGCGCGATCCTCACGGTGCTGCCGGAGGCGCTGCGTGCGTTCGGCGATTTCCGCCTGGTGGTCAACGGCGTGATCCTGGTGCTGATCGTGTTGTTCCTGCCGCAAGGAATCTGGGATCCGGCGCGGCTGCGCCGCTGGTTCGGCCGCCAGGGAGCCAGCGCATGAACGCCGTCCTGGATTCGCAGACTGCGCCGCTGCTGCAACTCGAAGGCGTCTCGCGCCACTTTGGCGGCCTGAAGGTGTTGCATGACGTGAGTCTGGAGGTGCCGCACGGCGGCGTGTTCGGCCTGATCGGGCCGAACGGCGCAGGCAAGACCACCGTCTTCAACCTGACCACCGGGCTGCTGGCCACCACCGGCGGCACGATCCGCTTCAAAGGGCGCGATCTGGCCGGCATGAAGCCCCACGAGATCACCCGCCTGGGCATCGCGCGCACCTTCCAGAACATCCGCATCTTCAAGGAGATGTCCTTGCTCGAAAACGTGATGGTGGGCATGCATGCGCAACTCCGGTACGGGCCGCTGGGCCTGCTGGGCTCGCTGCCGCCGTTTCGGCGCGAAGAGCGGCGCGCGCGCGAACGTGCGTACGAATTGCTGACCTGGGTGCGGCTCGACCACAAAGCCCGCGACGCGGCCGACAACCTCTCCTACGGCGACCAGCGCAAGCTCGAACTTGCGCGCGCGCTGGCGACCGAGCCCAAGCTGCTGCTGCTGGACGAACCGGTGGCCGGCATGAACAGCCGCGAAAAAACCGAGTTGATGCACGAGATCCGCAACATCAGCGCGCGCGGCTACACCATCTTCATGATCGAGCACGACATGCGTTTCGTGATGGGCTTGTGCGAGCACATCGCGGTGCTCAATTTCGGCCGCATCATCGCGCGCGGCACCCCGGACCAGATCCGCAATGATCCGCAGGTAATCGAAGCCTACCTGGGCCGGGAAGACGAGGAAACGGAGGCCGCGCCATGACCGAGCCCCTGCTCAAAGTTGAAGACCTGAAGGTCTCTTACGGCCACATCCATGCCGTCAAGGGCATCGACTTCGAACTGCACGAAGGCCAGATCACCACGCTGGTCGGCGCCAACGGCGCGGGCAAATCAACCACGCTGCTTGCGCTGTCGGGGCTGCTGCGCAAAACCGCCGGCCGCATCGTTTTTGACGGCCACGACATCGGCTCGCTGGCGCCGCACAAAATCGTCGCCCGCGGTCTGGTGCAGGTGGCTGAAGGCCGGGCCACGCTGACCACGCTCACGGTCCGCGAAAACCTCGAACTCGGCGCCTACAGCCGGCGTGATGCACGCTCGCGCCGCGCCGAGGATCTGGAGCGCATTTACACCTTGTTCCCGCGGCTCAAGGAGCGCGCCGGCAGCCTCGCGGGCAACCTTTCGGGCGGCGAGCAGCAAATGCTTGCCATTGGCCGCGCACTGATGGCCAAACCGCGCGTGTTGCTGCTGGATGAGCCTTCAATGGGCTTGGCGCCGATCATCGTGCAAGACATCTTTCGCACGCTGCGCGCGATCAACCGGGACGGTCTAACGATCTTCCTGGTCGAACAAAACGTGCGCCAGGCCCTCAAAATTGCCGATCGCGCCTACGTCATCGAAACCGGCCGGATCGTGCTCCAGGGCAGCGGCCCTGCGCTTCTGGGTGATCCGAAGGTGCGGGAAGCGTATCTGGGCGGTTGACGGCGCGTGTTCAGATCGTGCGCAGGCGCTTAACGATCGAACTTGAAAGTCGCTGACCCCTGGTCGGTTTCGACTGTCACCTGGGTCACGTCGCATTGGCTGAAAAATGCCGCGCCACCCGCAAATTGGAGTTTGATCGGAGGGTAAGAAAGGGATGGTTTGCTTACATAGCAATCGGGCTTGTCATTGAACAGGACGCTTTTGACCGTGATCGGGTCCTGGCCCACGTTGCGCACGTCGACGGAGTCAACGTACTTTTCTACCCGCAGAGTGATGTTTGAACTGTCGCTATGGATCAGACTGCCCAGCGCCAGGTAACTTGGAGTGGAAGACCCCTTGTGGTCTCCAATGAACCTTGCCGGGCTCATCAGATAGACGACGGCGATCACTGCCGAGATAGCCACAACCAGCACCAACGCCGCCGTGGCGCCGCCGCTGGGCAGTTGCATCAGACGCTGCTGCAACGCCGTCTTTCGCATCAACACGATCGGCAAGCTGAGCAGACTCGCCAATAGAAAAAACGTAAGCGATATGCCGGCTTGTTCGAACGGGGTGTTCAACGGGTATTTCGAGATGATCGCGACGAATGCCGCGATGACGAGCCAACTCAGGATGGCCATGAGCCCACTCGCGATTTTGACGATCAGCCTCTTGCCGTCCGCAGTCGGTTCTTTGGGTTTGCGAAGGAACCGGTAGAGAAGGTAGCCGCTGCTGATGAGCAGCGGCGGCAGCGTCACGGACCAGAACTCGGGTGGAAGTCCGCCGCCGCGCCTGCGCAGCATTTCCACGCCGCCGAGAAGCACCACAAAAATGAGCGGACACAGTACCGCCCCCAGCAAGCAGGCCGCAAGCCCAACCGCTGGCAGAGAGGAACGGCTTTCACTGGGCTGGGGCGACATACTCTTTCGTTACGATGGCTCGTGTGACGAGCGGTGCGTAATTGTGTTGATGCTGTAGTTGCCACCACGCGGTAATGCCGACACCTGCTTGAAAGCCAGAGACAATCGGTTCGCGAAAGGGGCTCAACTGAGGCACGCTTCTGCTGACGGCATCAGCCACGCCAGAGAAATCCGAGGCGGCGCCATTTTTTCTGAGATCTTCATCGTCCAGGCCGAATACGTCGTAGAAGATGTACTTGAGTCTAATACAGTAACAATTGGCGGTTTTGTCGTGAAAGTAATGCGTGGCGACGACGTAGGCGTGTTGCACACCATTGATCATGAGGCCCAAGCCGTTGTCAAAGTCCCCTGTGCGTAACGTCTGGAGGCCCTGGTTGAATGCTGGCACACCCAAATCGGTGGGGGCCTGGATCTTCGTGATGTCCCAGCCCGCCTTTTTGAGCGCCTGATGAATGCGGATGGCTCCTGGCGGTGATTTGTTCAGCAAATTGGGCGCGGACAGGGCTGCGTCGCAAAAAAACCGGATGTTCGGATGCGTGGCTATCGCTGCGTTCAATGCCGGATTGTCGAAATAGGTGACTGGGTGACCAGAGGCTTGCAAGAAAGCGTCGAACAACCGGGTTGCCATGCCGCTACGGTCGCCAGAGGCGAAAACCGTCAATAGTTTGCGCATTTTCGGTTTCAGGATATCCGGGGTCGCTCCGACATCCTCTTTTCCCGGAGCAGCGCGACCGTAGCCATAGGTGATGTCCTGCCCGTATTGGGGCTGAATGGCGCCGGACAGATTGACCGGATCGGGAAACGTGGCGAGTGGTGGCCGGATCGCTTTATCCGTCGCGATCGCGACTACCTTGGGCGATATCGGGTATCGGAAACAGCTGAGGGCCATAGGGTATGTTCCTTGTTATGGTGTGGACGATACCCGCCATCGGGTTCTGAAGCTTTACGAGGGCGTGTAATGGTTACATTTTCAATCAATTGTGCCGCGACTATCACAAATGTAAGTCATTTATTTCAAATGAAACTATTGATTACAAATTTCCCATAACTCAACTGTGAAACACAGCTCTCCCATTTCCGTCTGCTGCTGATGCGAGACTGTACTGCCCTCGTCCCAGCGCACGCGCCTGCAGTTCGCACAGCGTGTCACCTATTTGTGCCTGTGCGGCTTCGGCCGTCGGTCTGGTTATCGTCAGTGCTTCGCATCTTGATGCTCATCGGATGAGTGTGCCGCATCGACTCAGCCGCTCGCAGCATTGGTTGAGCGGGCCATTTGCTCGGGGTGACTGGTTCGCTCTGCTAGCAGCACCCAGCAACATCTCTCTGTCTTTGATGCAGGTATTTTCGATAGATTCCGCCGTTGCATTTCCAACGAGCTAAACATTGAAATCAGCGATCGACGGGCTGAAATAAAACGTCGGCAACAACGATTTCGGCGTAGCTGGGGAAACGCAGCGGCGGACCCCAGGTTCCGAAACCACAGGAGACGATCAGCGAATAACCATCCTGCGCCAGCAGTTTCCACGGATCTTTATAAAGGTACTTGACGATAAGGTTGATTGGGAAAAATTGGCCACCGTGCGTATGGCCGGAAAATTGCAAGTCAATTTTTTGCGAAATGGCTTCGTCGATTTCGCGCGGCTGGTGATCAAGCAAAATCCACGGCGTTGCCGGATCGGCGCGCGCCGTCAGAGTGGCGAGCGGCGCCCGCCTGCCGGCAACATCCGGCGAAGCGCCCGGCGGCAAACGGGAGCCGCGAACCTTATCGTCGCGCCCAATCAGTGTGATTCCAGGTTCTTCGAGGTGAAGAACTTCGTCGCGCAAAACGCGTATGTTGGAGCGGGTATAGGCGTCGATGTTGAGTTTCGGAGATTCACCGAAATAATCGTGGTTGCCCATGATGGCGTAAACGCCATAGCGGCTTTTGAGTTCACCCAGAATGCGCGGCATATCCTGATCAAAATATGGTTTGATCGAGTTATCAACGATGTCGCCAGTGAAAACAATCACATCCGGCCGCAGGCGGTTGACGTGAGCAACCATCTCCTGTATCAATGTTGCAGAGCTATAGCGTCCAATATGCAAATCTGAAAGCTGAACGATGCGTAATTGTGCTGTTCCATTTTTCAACGGTTTATGTATAGCCAGCGAAAAATGTGTTTCGCGCGGCGTATGCGCGCGATAAAACCCCAAGGCAACTTGCAGGGCGACGAGGCCCAATATGAGAAAACCAAGATGATGCGGGCGCTGGCGAACATAGCCGCATACAGGCTGTAAAAAAGGCAGCCAGCGGACGATCAGGCCAAGCACATCCACAATCAATGCCGTGGCAAATCCAATCACCAGCGTGCCATACAGAATGGCGGTTGAAAAAAGCAGCCACGGCGGCAACTCCGCACTGAGCAGGCGGCTGGAAAAATAAGCCAGCGGAAAGCTCATGACAGCCAGCGCGACGAGAGGCCAGAACACGTACCGTGTCATGATCCAAGATGGCAATACGCCGCCGAATGCCCAATGAA
>CAYTPC010000031.1:0-12609 GCA_964439605.1 uncultured Burkholderiaceae bacterium | reverse complement strand
CCTACGACATCGCCAGCCTGATGCGCGACGCCTTCCTGAGCTGGGAGGAAGAATTCGTGCTCGACGTCACCGTGCGCTATTGGCAGGCCGCGCGCAAGGCTTCCTTGCCGGTTGATGAAGATTTCGGCAGCTTCTACCGCGCCGTCGAATGGATGGGCCTGCAACGCCACCTGAAGGTCGCGGGCATCTTCGCGCGGCTGACGCTGCGCGACGGCAAGGCCAAATACCTGGCCGACGCGCCGCGTTTCATCGGCTACATCCGCGCCACCGCCGGCCGCTACCGCGAACTGGCCCCGCTGCTGCGCCTGGTGGACGCGACCGAGAACATCACGCCCGCAAGCGGCTACATCTTCGGCAGGCCATGAAGAGGACGCTGAACCAGCCGGGCGCGACAAGAACGGCACAGGCTCCTGGCTGCAGCCAAACCACGCGCGGTCTGCGCTGACCCGGCCCGCAGCGATGCCGCGTTTTCATTGCGATCTCCCACTGGTGTGCGGCGCCGTTCTCGCGCTGCCGTCCGGCGCCGCGCGCCACGCCCAGGTGCTGCGCCTGCAGCCGGGCGATCCTCTGACGCTGTTCGATGGCCGTGGCGGTGAATACGCGGCCGCCATCGAACGCATGGAACGCAGCGCCGTCGTGGTGCGCGTGGGCGCGCACACGCCCCTCGAACGCGAGACAGTTTGCGCAGTGCACCTGGCGGTGGGCATGCCGGCCAACGAGCGCATGGACTGGCTGGTGGAAAAAGCCACCGAGCTGGGCGTCATGAGCATCCAGCCGCTGCTGACCAGCCGCTCCGTACTGCGCCTGACCGACGAACGCGCCCAAAAAAAACAGGCGCATTGGGAGGCGATCGCCATCGCCGCCTGTGAGCAGTGCGGACGCAACCGCATCCCGCGCATCCTTGCGATCAAGCCCTTCGCGCACTGGCTCGCCACGCTCGACGGCGCCGTGCCGCACCGGCGCCTGCTGCTGAGCTTCTCGGCGCAGGCGCGCCCCTTGCCCAGGGAACCCGGCGCCACGGATGCGCTGGTGCTCAGCGGCCCCGAAGGGGGCCTGAGCGCCGATGAAGAGCAGCAGGCACTGGCCGCCGGCTTTGCCCCGCACACGCTCGGCCCGCGCGTGCTGCGCGCGGAAACCGCGGCACTGGCCGCCGTGGCGCGCTTGGCTGAATCATGATCTAACCTGGAAACGGCACATGAACAAGAATCTCTGGCTTCTCGCCGCCTGTCAGGGCCTGTTCCTGTCCAATAACGTCTGCTTCATCGCGATCAACGGACTGGTGGGCTTGTCGATGGCGCCCTACGCCTGGATGGCCACGCTGCCGGTCATGGCCTACGTGGTCGGCGGCGCGCTGTCCACCCCTTTGGTGGCACGCTCGCAGCGGCGCTGGGGCCGGCGCACGGCCTTCCAGATCGGTTTGGCGGTGGCCCTGGGCTCCGCGCTGCTGTGCGCATTGGCCGCGCTGTCACACCAGTTCTGGCTGCTGTGCCTGGCCACGCTGGTCGCGGGCTACTACAACGCGAACGCGACGCTGTACCGTTTCGCCGCAGCCGAACTCGCACGGCCCGACTGGCGCGAGAAGGCCATATCCATGGTGATGGCCGGCGGGCTGGTCGGCGCGGTGATCGGCCCGAACATTGCGAATCTCACGCGCAACTGGTTCACGGTGCCCTTCGTCGGCGCCTACCTCTCGCTGGCGGTGATTGCGCTGGCGGCGATGGCGCTGATGCAGTTCATCGCCTTTCCCGCGCCGGCGTCGCATCACACCGGACAGGGCGGACGGCCGCTTTCCCAGATTGCGCGCCAACCGGTATTCATCGTCGCGGCATTGGCCGGCGCATTCAGCTATGGCGTGATGAACCTGCTGATGGCCGCGACGCCGCTGGCCATGGACGTATGCCGCCTGCCTTTCGACCAGGTGGCGCTGGTGCTGGAGTGGCACGTGATCGGCATGTTCGCCCCGGGCTTTTTCACCGGCCACCTGATCCGCCGCTTCGGCGCGCTGGCCGTGATGAGCGTGGGCGTACTGCTCAATCTGGCGTGCATCGCGGTCGCGCTCTCGGGCGTGAATCTGCACCAGTTCCTGATCGCGCTGTTCCTGCTGGGCGTGGGCTGGAATTTCGTTTTCACCGGCAGCACCACGCTCTCGCTGGCGGCCTACACGTCCGAGGAAAAGGATCGCGCACAGGGCGCGTTGAACTTCTGCATCTTCCTCACGCTCGCGCTGAGTTCATTCTCTTCGGGCGTGCTGGTCACGACGCAGGGCTGGCAATGGCTCAATCTCGGCTCGCTGGTGCCGGTGATCGCAACCGCAGCGGCGCTCGGATGGCTCGCGCGCAAGCAGTCCGCGGCGCGGCGTTGAGCGCCCTGCCGCCTGCTGTTTACGATCTATTCGAGGCCGCGCCCGGCCAGGCCGCAATCACCTCGGCCACGGCGGCGGTGAGCCGCTTCGCATAGGGCACGTGCAAAAACTCGTTGGGCCCATGCGCGTTGCTCTTGGGGCCCAGCACGCCGCAGATCATCATCTGCGCGTTCGGGAAACTGGCGCCGAGCATCGTCATCAGTGGAATCGTGCCGCCTTGGCCGATGAAGCCGCAGGACGCGCCGAAATGCGCCTGCGAGGCGGCATCGAGTGCGCGCGCGAACCACGGCGCCATCGCGGGCGCATTCCAGCCGGAGGTGCCGGCAGCGCCTTCGAACACGACCCTGGCTTGATAAGGCGCGTTGTCTTCCAGCAGGCGCTTGAGTTCGCGCGCCGCGCGCTCGGCGTCAACCAGCGGCGGCAGGCGCAACGAAAGCTTGAAAGCCGTGCGAGGCCGCAGCACGTTGCCCGCATCCTGCAACGTGGGCAGGCCTTCGACGCCGGTCACGCTGAGCGTGGGCTGCCAAGTCCGCGCGAGCAGCGCCTGCACCGGATCGGTGGTGGCCGGCTGTGTAAAAACCGTCTGGCCGCCGCAATCGTGTTGCGCCCAAGGGAAGTACCGGTAGAGCGCATCGCCAAGAATCGCGGCGGTGGCCTCGGCCTGCGCGAGCCGCTCGGGCGGAACTTCGCAATGGAAACTCGCGGGCAGCAGACGGCCCGTGCGGCTGTCCTCGATTCGATCGAAGAGCTGGCGCATGATGCGAAAGCTCGACGGCACCACGCCCGAGGCATCGCCCGAATGCACCCCTTCGGCCAATACTTCGACACACAATACCCCGCCCACGAGGCCGCGCAGGGAGGTGGTGAGCCAGAGCCGCTCGTAATCGCCGGCGCCCGAGTCGAGGCAAATCACGAGGCCCACCTCGCCCAGGCGGGGACGCAATGCCTCGATATACGGCAGCAGATCGTAAGAGCCCGACTCCTCGCAAGTCTCGATCAGCCCGACCACGCGCGGATGGGCCGCATCCTGCGCCTGGATCGCTTGCAAGGCGGCGACGCTCGCGTAAACCGCGTAGCCGTCGTCAGCGCCGCCGCGGCCGTAGAGCAGGCCGTTTTCGTATTTCGGCGTCCAGGGGCCAAGATCGCTGCGCCAGCCGCTGAATTCGGGCTGCTTGTCGAGGTGGCCGTACATCAGGACCGTCTCGCGCATCGCCGTGCCGCGCGCGGGCGCTTCGAAGAACAGCAACGGCGTGCGGCCTTCCAGGCGCACGATCTCGCATCTGAGCCCCTGCACGTTCTGCGCCTGAATCCAGGCCGCCGCGTTGCGCACCACCCGCTCGATGTGGCCATGCGCAACCCAGTCCTTGTCGAAGGCGGGCGACTTGGCGGGGATGGAGATGTATTCCTTCAACTGGGGCAGGATGTCACTGTCCCATTTGGCACCGAGCCCCGACAGCAAACGTGCCGAATCGAGTGAGGTGGCAAGCATTTCTTGATGCGCGTTGGCGTCCATCGGCAAGCCCCGGGAAAGCACGGCGAAGCGGTCATCGCGCCGCACCGTGGCCAAGGCAAAACGCCGCCTTGCCGAGCAAACGGCAGCAGCGAAAACAAAAGAAAAAGAGGCCCGCGAGGCCCCTCGGGTCAGATCACGACGCTCGGCGCCTGGGGCTTATTGACCCGCTTTTCGCCGGCAACTCCCACGCTGATATCGCCCGAGAGCTGGCCACCTTCTTCGATCACGATCTTGCCGTAGCGGATCTTGCCGGTGACTTTGCCGGTCGAGTGAATGACCAGCTTCTCGCGCACGACCAGGCTGCCGTCGAAAATGCCGCGAATCTCGGCGACGTCGATCTCGGCCGCGCCTTTGAACGCACCCTGCTCGGCGATCTGGATCACGCGTGAATCCATCGTCGCTTCAACCAGACCTTCAACCACCAACGTGTCGCAGTCGGTGATCTCGACGCCTTTGAGCTTGATATTCGGACCGACGGTGAGCTTGCTGGGACTTTCCTTGTTCCCAGTCGAAGATACCCCGGGAGGGGCGCCAAACGCGGGACTGTCCGACAGGCTCGAACCTGAACCCATGAGCGGTGACGGACGGGAAACGAGATTGTCGTTGTTATCGCGCTTACCGAAGAAAGGGGATTGTGTGGCCAAAACAAAACTCCTAGAAAAGAAAGTTACCCTACCCACGACCTGCGATTAGCTCAACTTCTTAACGCAAAAGGCGTAACCAAATTCGAAGGCGCGCGGTACCGAGCATCTTACGCCAACCATCGGGCGCGGCCTTGCGCCATGTTATTGATGCGCGCGATCAACCCCGGCGCATCGGTTTCGGCCGCGCTGAAGTGCAGGTGGACCTGCGCCTCGTGCCGCACCTGTTCGATCTGCGCCTGGGCTGCCGCAAGCTCGCGCCGCGCCATGCCCTCGCAATCGTAGGGCAAGACGCAATGCAGCGCCCGGCGCGCCACGCGCGGCACCAGCGCCACGCCAAACAAAGCCTGCGCAACCGCATCGGTATAAGCCCGCACCAGGCCGCCGGCGCCAAGCTTGACGCCGCCGAAATAGCGCACCACGGTCGCAAGCACGCCTTCGAGCTGGTGGTGGCGCAGCACTTCGAGCATCGGCCGCCCGGCGGTGCCGCCGGGCTCGCCATCGTCGTTCGCGGCCGATTGGCCGCCGGCCATCAGCGCCCAGCACACGTGCGCCGCACCCGGATGCCCGTCACGCAGCGCGGCAATGATTTCCCGCGCCTGCACGCGGCCCTCGACCGGTTGCACGCAGGCGATGAAGCGGCTTTTCTTGATCAGCAGCTCGGCGTGAACCGGCCCCTGTAGCGTAAAAACCACGTCAATTCTCGTCAGACATTGCACGGCGCGGCGCGTCCGCGCCGCCAGCGTCGAATCCGCATGACGAAAATTTGCGGCGATGCCGGTTTCATTCGCGCTCGAATTTAAAGACCGCGGTACCGGCGCGCGCATTGGGCAGCCAGCGCACTTGGCGGCCATTGTGTAGGCCGAAAGCATCAAGCACGCGCAACCGGTTCTTGCGCGCAAGCACCTCGAAATCCTTGTAAGTGCCAACCCGAATGTTCGGCGTGTCGTACCACTGGTAAGGCAATCGGCGCGTGACCGGCATGCGCCCGCGCGCGATGCTCAGGCGATTGGGCCAGTGCGCGAAGTTCGGGAAGGCGACGATGCCGATGCGCCCGACGCGCGCCGTCTCGCGCAGCATTACCTCGGCGTTGCGCAGGTGCTGAAGCGTATCGATCTGCAAGACGACGTCGAAGGACCCGTCGTCGAACATCGCCAGGCCTTCGTCGAGGTTGAGCTGGATGACGTCCACGCCGCGCCGGATGCACGCGAGCACGTCAGCGTCGGCAATCTCGATACCGTAGCCGCTACAACGGCGCTCGCGCTGCAGCAGATCGAGCAGCGCGCCGTCGCCGCAACCCAGATCGAGCACGCGCGAACCCGGCGGCACCAGGCGCGCGATCAATTGCTGCGTCTGCGCGTCGCTCATGCGGCGGACTCCGCGGCAATGCGCTCGAAATACGAGCGCACCACGCCCATGTAGCGCGCATCGTCGAGCAAGAAGGCATCGTGGCCGTGCGGCGCGTCGATCTCGGCATAGCTGACGCTGCGGCGGTTGTCGAGCAAGGCCTTGATGAGTTCGCGGCTGCGGGCCGGCGGGAACCGCCAGTCGGTCGAAAAGCTGATGAGCAGAAACTTCGCGCACGCACTGGCCAGCGCCGCGCGCAGGTCCGCGCCATAGGCGCGCGCGGGATCGAAATAGTCGAGCGCGCGCGTAATCAGCAAGTAGGTATTGGCGTCGAAGTATTCGCTGAACTTGTAGCCCTGATGGCGCAGGTAGCTATCGATCTGGAACTCGATGTCCTGCGTCGAATAGCGGTAGGGGTCCGCGCCTTCGACCGCGTGGCGCAGCGCGCGGCCGAACTTCTCATTCATCACATCGTCGCTCAGGTAGGTGATGTGGCCGATCATGCGCGCGATGCGCAAACCTCGGCGCGGAATGACGCCGTGCTCGTAAAAATGCCCGCCATGGAAATCGGGATCGGTCACGATCGCGCGGCGCGCGACCTCGTTGAACGCGATGTTCTCGGCGCTGAGGTTGGGCGCGCTGGCGATCACCACCGCATGGCGCACACGCGCGGGAAACTGCAGCGCCCACGACAGTGCCTGCATGCCCCCGAGGCTGCCGCCCATTACGGCCGCAAGCGTGCCGACACCCAGCCGGTCGAGCAGCCGCGCCTGCGCCTGCACCCAGTCTTCCACGGTCACGACGGGAAAATCGGCGCCCCAGGCACGGCCGGTCTGCGGGTTCACGTCCTTCGGCCCGGTCGAGCCGAAGCAAGAACCGAGGTTGTTGATGCCGATGACGAAAAAACGATTCGTATCCACCGGCTTGCCCGGCCCGATCATGTTGTCCCACCAGCCTTCGGACTTGGGCTGGCCCGCATAGACACCGGCCACATGATGCGAGGCATTGAGCGCATGACACACGAGCACCGCGTTACTGCGCGCCGCATCGAGCGTGCCGTAAGTCTCGTAGGCCAACGCATAGTTGGCGATCGAAGCCCCGCTGCGCAAGGGCAACGCCTGGCTGAAGGACATCGACTGTGAAACGGCTTCGAACGACATCAAAAGAAAACCCGGCCTCGCCAAAAACGAGCCGGGTCGGCATCCGTCTTTAGCTGAACTTCTAAAGCGCCCGCAAGCTGGAGCAAATCGGCGCTCGTCAAGTATAGCGGGTCGCACGCGGGAGAGGTGCATCCACTTCACCGCAAAGCCGCGAGGCTGTGAGGCCCCTTGGCTCACCCTGCGCTGGGAATGTGCGGCAAGGCACGAAGGAGCTATTCAGCAGAGACCAGAGACCAGAGAGACGCATCACGCCCGGATTCGCGTCTCACGCTACACACAGACGCCTTACCTTGCTTTTTCAGTAGGCCAAATTGGCGGTCAATAACACTTTCGTGTTAATCGTCCCCTTTTGGCTATTTCTTGCGGCCGATCCTCGCAGGCCCAACAAAACTCAACCGCAACGAGAATCGGGACCTTATTCGGCGCCGCCCACCTCTTTTCCAGGGGGAGACTTCGCCGGCATGTCATAATCCGTCTATTTTATTCATTTTACTGCACTTTTCTGTAAGTGAGTGTGTACTTCTTAAAATTCGCGACAAAGCGTGCGCAAATGTGAAATTCATGCTTGTATTTCCGATAGATCGCTCATAATGAGAGGGCTCACTCGCAATTTTTGCGGGAAAGGCAATCGGTGATCGGCAAGTTTCGCGAGACTCGCAAGCCAAGTGCGAGTTTGCGCTCTCGGGACTCCATCGCTTTTTTTGATGTGTTCATAGGAGTCCCTGGATGGGCAATAAATTGTACGTCGGTAACCTACCTTACTCGGTACGTGACGGCGATCTGGAACAGGCGTTCGCTCAGTTTGGTTCTGTCGCGAGTGCCAAGGTGATGATGGAGCGCGATACCGGCCGCTCGAAAGGCTTCGGCTTCGTTGAAATGGGCAACGACGCCGAGGCGCAAGCCGCTATCAACGGCATGAACGGCCAGCCCTTGGGCGGGCGCAGCGTGGTCGTCAATGAAGCGCGTCCGATGGAAGTCCGCCCGCCGCGTAGCGGTGGCGGCGGTGGCAGCTACGGCGGTGGTGGCGGCGGCGGCGGTGGCCGCGGCGGCTATGGCGGCGGCGGTAGTGGTGGAGGCGGCGGCTACGGTGGTGGCGGCGGTGGCGGTGGCGGCGGTTTCCGCAGCCCTTATGGCACCGGCCCGCGCGGTGGTGGCTCCTCCCGTGGCGGCGGTGGCGGCGGCGGCTATTGACGCGCTGCACGCCAGTTTCGTAACGCAATCGACAAAAGGCTCCTTCGGGGGCCTTTTTTACGTGCCGATGGCCCTGGAAACAAGCAGAAAGCTCACCGGGCGGCCTCCTTTGAAGCGAACATCCCACGCACGCGGCCGCGCAGATCGGCGACACCGCTGAGACGGTCGTAATCCATCGCATCGGCGGTGAACCGGTCTTCGCCGCGAATCAGAGTGACGGGCTTGTTCGAATGCACGCGCTCGGTGTCGGTAAAGGCGTGCAGGAATTCGCCGCGAAACACGAGCGCGGGTTGCGGCTGGCCCTGGGCATCGGCCGTGGCCTCACGCTCGACGACGGCATTGCCGATCAATTGCACTTCGGTGACATCGGCGTTGGCGATGCCGCGATCGGCCCGTGCGCGCGTCACCCGCCCTTCGTTGGACACCGAGCGAACACGCACCTCGTCGACTTCGAAGGTATCGGTATCCGGATAGTGCCGCCCTTCCTTGCCTGACAATTCGCTGCGCAATTCGCCGCTGGGCAGGAAACTCTTGACGACGAATCCGCGCATGAAGTAATCCGGCTCGTGCTTGGCCGCCACGGGCGCCGCCGGCTCCAGCAGCTTGGGGGCCATCCGCACCAGCCAGTAGGTTCCCAGCGCGATCACGCCGACGGCGATGATCGGCAAGTAGATCGAAATCCGATCGAGGCCGATACGCAAGAGTTCAAGCGGTTCGAGCGCACGCATCAGGCGTCCGGTCCCTTCGCGGCATCGAGCAGCGCGCGGTAGCGGCCCCTCGCCGTCAGCAGCAGGTCGCAGAACTCGCGCGCCGCGCCTTCGCCGCCGCGCGCCTGCGTCACGTAATGCGCCACCGCACGCACTTCGGCATGCGCATTGGGCGGCGCGACCGCCAGCGCGGCGCGCGTGAGTACCGGCAGGTCGGGCCAATCGTCGCCGATCGCGGCAGCCTGCGGCCAATCCAAACCGAGCGCCGCCAGCATCTGCCGCGCGGCCGGCAACTTGTCCGCGACGCCATAGCACACGTGTTCGATGCCCAAGGCCGTGAGCCGCAGCCGCAGCGGTTCGGAATCGCGCCCGGTGATCACGGCCGGCACGATGTCCGCCGCACGAAGCAGCTTGAGCCCCAGGCCGTCGAGGATGTTGAAGCGTTTGAGCGTCTCGCCCTGTGCGCTGAAATAAACGCCGCCGTCCGTGAGCACGCCATCAACGTCGAAGAAGGCGATGCGCACGTCCTGCGCAGCCAGCAGCACCTCGGTGCGAAACGGCAAGGTCATCATGTCTGGTCAGATCACTTTCGCGCGCATCAGGTCATTGATGCTGAGCGCACCAATCAGCAGGCCCTGCGCATCGACGACCAGCACGTTGGTGATGCGGTGCTGTTCCATCAGCTCGGCCGCTTCGACGCCGAGCGCCTCGGCGTGCACGGTGCGCGGGCCGGCATGCATCACCTCGACGGCGGTGAGCGCACGCAGATCGGCGCCGGTCTCGATCAAGCGGCGCAAATCGCCGTCGGTGAAGATGCCGCATGCACGGCCCGTTTCATCGACGATCGCGGCCGCGCCCAGGCCCTTGCGGCTCATTTCGCGCATCAGCTCGACCATGCTGGCGCCGGGCGCGACACGCGGCACGTCGTCGCCGGTACGCATCAGGTCGCTCACGTGGGTGAGCAGCTTGCGCCCGAGCGCGCCGCCCGGATGCGAGCGCGCGAAATCCTTGGCTCCGAAGCCGCGCGCATCAAGCAGCGCAACCGCGAGCGCGTCGCCCAGCGCCATCTGCGCGGTGGTACTGGCGGTGGGCGCGAGATTGAGCGGGCAGGCTTCCTTCTCGACCGCGCTATCGAGCACGACGTCGGCATGACGCGCGAGCGTGGACTGTGCGCCGCCGGTGATCGCGATCAGAGGCACGCCCTGGCGCTTGACCACCGGCAGGATGGTTGCAAGCTCCTGGACCTCGCCGCTATTGGAGATCGCAAGCACGAGATCGTCCGCCTTGATCATGCCGAGATCGCCGTGGTTGGCCTCGGCCGGATGCACGAACATCGCTGGAGTCCCGGTGGATGCGAGCGTGGCGGCGATCTTGCGCCCGACATGACCGCTTTTGCCCATCCCCATGACGACGATGCGCCCGCGCACCGCGAGCATCTTGCGAAGCGCTTCCACGAAGGCCGGGCCGATGCGTGCCTTCAGGCCCAGCACGGCGGCCGCTTCAATATCAAAAGTGACGCGCGCGCGTTCGAGCACTTTTTCGGGATCGACCGCGTTCACGTTGTCTGGATGAGGGCTCATCTTTGGGGATTTTAGGGCCCTCATGGCACCTCCGGATACGAGGACTTCGGTTCTTCATCTAGGATCAACACCTTCATGTCCTCTTTTCATCTCGCCCTGTTGTACTTGCTGGCCGCGGTGCTGGGCGTCGTCACCTGCCGCTCGCTCAAGCTGCCGCCCATGCTCGGCTATTTGAGCGCCGGGGTGCTGATCGGACCGCACGCCCTGGCATTGACGAACAACTCGCAGGATATCCAGCACCTCGGCGAATTCGGGGTGGTATTCCTGATGTTCCTGATCGGGCTGGACTTCAGCCTGCCGCGGCTGCGCACGATGCGCGGACACGTGTTCGGACTGGGGCTGGCCCAGGTCGCGTTGACCATACTCATGGCGATCGCCGGCGCTTTGCTCATCAGCCGCTTCGCGCCGCCGCAGTGGCAGTTCGGCTGGAAAACCGCGCTGGCGCTGTCGAGCGCATTCGCGATGAGCAGCACCGCGATCGTCGTCAAGCTCATGGCCGACCGGCTCGAACTCGAAAGCGAACACGGCCGGCGCGTGATGGGAATACTCCTGTTCCAGGATCTCATGGTGGTGCCGCTGCTGGTGCTGATTCCAGCTTTGGGCGCACCGCCAGAAGCGCTGTTCAAGGCGCTGGGGCTGGCCATATTCAAGGCCGCCTTTCTTATCGGCGTACTGCTCTACGGCGGGCCGCGCTTGATGCATGCATGGCTCACGCTGGTGGCGCGGCGGCACAGCTCCGAGCTGTTCATGTTGAACCTGCTGCTGATGACGCTGGGGCTGGCCTGGCTGACCGAGTACGCCGGCCTGAGCCTGGCGCTGGGCGCCTTTATCGCCGGCATGCTGATCTCGGATACCGAATACAAGCACCAGGTGGAATCGGACATCCGGCCCTTTCACGACCTGCTGCTGGGGCTGTTCTTCATCACCGTGGGCATGTCGCTTGACTGGCACGTGGTGACCGACCACTGGATCCTGGTGGGCGTGCTGCTGGTGCTGCCGCTGCTGTTCAAGCTCGCGCTCGTGACCGTGCTGGTGCGCGTGCTGGGCGGCACCGCCGGCGTGGCACTGCGCACCGGCCTGTATCTGGCGCAGGCCGGCGAGTTCGGCTTGGTGCTGCTGACGCTGGCACAAGACCGCGGCTTGCTGCCGCCCTGGCTGGCCAACTCGGTGCTCACGGCGATGGTGCTGTCGATGCTCGCGACGCCTTTCATCATCCAGTACAGCAACGCGATCGTGCGGCGGCTGATCGCCAGCGACTGGCTGCAACAGTCGCTGCAGACGACCCAGATCGCGCGCCAAACCATCAACACGACGAAGCACGTGATCATCTGCGGCTTCGGCCGCTGCGGCCAGAACCTCGCGCGCATCCTCGAACACGAGAACGTTCCATACGTCGCGCTGGACCTCGACCCCGACCGCGTCCGCCAGGCGGCGGCCGCCGGCGATTCGGTCGTGTTCGGCGACGCGGCCCGGCCGCAGCTGCTGATTGCTTCCGGGCTGGCGCGCGCGAGCGTCGTGGCGGTCACTTACCTGGACGTGCCGGGCGCGCTCAAAATACTGGCCACGGTACACGAGCACGCGCCGCAGGTGCCGGTGATCGTGCGCACCCAGGACAACCACGACCTCGACCGCCTGCAGGTCGCCGGAGCCGCCGAAATCGTGCCCGAGGCGATCGAAGGTTCGCTCATGCTGGCCAGCCATGCGCTGGCGCTGGTCGGTGTCCCGATGCAGCGCGTGGCTCGCATCATGCGTCAGCAGCGGGCGGCGCGCTACAAGTTGCTGCGCAGCTATTTCCACGGCGCCGACGACAGCAGCGACAACGAAACCGAACACGAGCGGCTGTCCAGCGTCGCACTGCTTGCGGATGCGGATGCGGTTGGCCAGACGATCGGCGCGCTCGACCTGCAAACCATTGGCGTGCATGCCGTCAGCCTGCGCCGGCGCAATGGACGGCGCATCGAGCCCCATGACGGCACGCTGCTCGAAGACGGCGACACGCTGGTGCTGTCAGGCCGGCCCAGCGCGCTGACACAGGCAACGGAAATCTTGCTCAAGCCCCGTGGCTCGAAGCGCCGATTCGGCCTGGTGGATCGGGAGCCGCCGCCCAA
>CAYTPC010000030.1:0-15185 GCA_964439605.1 uncultured Burkholderiaceae bacterium | reverse complement strand
CACCGCCGAGCGCGAGCAGGGCCTGTCGCCGCGCGAGGCCATCTTCCAGGCCTGCCTGCTGCGCTTTCGCCCCATCATGATGACCACCATGTGCGCGCTGCTCGCCGGCCTGCCCCTCATGCTCGGCCACGGCGCGGGCTCTGAATTGCGCCGCCCGCTCGGCTACGCGATGGTCGGCGGGCTGATCCTCTCGCAAATGCTCACGCTATTCACCACGCCGGTGGTCTATCTTTACCTGGATCGCCTGCACCACTGGTACGTGCGCCGCAAGGGGTCGCCCGTTGGAAATGGGTGAGATATTGAGTTCGCCCTAAAGTCGGCGCATTGAAAGCGGCAGTTCGATCAAGTGCAGGTTTCGTCGAGCGTGGCGCCTTCGGCAAGGTGGGCGTCGTCGCCCCAACCGACCAGCGACAAACCCTGGGGCGTCCAAAGCATGCGGTTGATCGCCGCATTGTCCAGACGCCAAGTGCGCTGCGCCACCAGATCCTGTCTGGTGGCGGCGCGGTAGAGGACATCCATCACACCGCCGTGGGCCACGAACACCACGAGCTCGCCTGGATGGCGCGCCGCCAGTTCGTCGGTGACGGCCGTCACGCGGGAGCGGAAATCGATCAGCGTTTCGCCACCAAGCGGCGCGAAGTGCGGGTCGCGCCGGCGCCAGCGCAGTGCCGCCTCAGGCTGCTCGGCCTCGATTTCTGAAAAAGTGCGGCCCTCGAACGCACCGAAGGCGCGTTCGCGCAAACGCGGCTCGGGCACGATGCGCGCCGCCGTGGTCAAACGCTGCGCAATCTCCTGCGCGGTCTGCCATGCGCGCGAAAGGTCGCTCGCGTAGATCACCGAAACGGGCTCGTCAACCAGCGCCCGGCCAACGCAACGCGCTTGCCAGAGTCCTTTGTCGTTGAGCCCGATGTCGAGTTGCCCCTGGATGCGCGTGTCTACATTCCAAGCGGTTTCACCATGACGGATTGCGATCAGCCGAGTCATTTCCATCGCTCGGGATTCTAGTGTCCGTTCCATCTGAAGCGGCAGTTGAACGCGCTAGAAAGTAGCGGGCAACTGCCGTTTTTTGCTTCAACTGTTGAGCAATTCACGAACCCGGTCATGCAGACGCTCGGGCTGCGCGTCCTGCGCGTGCAGCGGACTTCCCACGTGCAGTCCCACCCGCGAGAATATGCCGCGCCGGAAAGGCCGCACCATCGCCACGCGATGGCCTTCACGCATCTCGATGCGGCTGAAGAACGAACCCCATAGATTGATCAGCGCCATCGGCACCACCGGCACCTCGATGCCGCCGGCGCGTGCCGCCTCGACGATCTTGGTGACCCCTCCCTTGAATTCCTGCAGTTGCCCGTCGCGGGTGATCGACCCCTCGGGGAAAATCATCAGCAGGTCACCCTC
The DNA here is from genome assembly GCA_964439605.1 of uncultured Burkholderiaceae bacterium. Lineage (GTDB taxonomy): Bacteria > Pseudomonadota > Gammaproteobacteria > Burkholderiales > Burkholderiaceae_C > JAITWT01. Next base: position 13,787 of record CAYTPC010000030.1, on the reverse strand, counting down.
ACGCAACACCTGCGCGGCCTGCTCGAAAGCGCGCTCATACGCTGCGGGGTCGGCCTTGTGTGATGCGATCGGGATCGCCTTGGCCAGCCTGAACAGCCAGCCCAGCACCGGCACGCGGAAGATGTTGTGATCCATGATGAAGCGCACCGGCCGCGGGCTGGCGCACATGAGCAGCACCGCATCGATGTAGCTCACGTGATTGCACACCAGCACGGCCGGACCCTCATCGGGAATATGCTCCTTGCCGCGTACCTTGAAGCGATAGATCAGGTTCGTGAGCACCCAGGCGACGAAACGCAGCAGGTACTCGGGCACCAGCAGGAAAATGTAGAAGGCGACCACCGCGTTGGCGATGCCGGTGATGAGGAACACCTGCGCAATGCTGAACCCTGCCTTGAGCAGCACGGCGGCGGCCAGCGCGCTCACGATCATGAACAGCGCATTGAGAATGTTGTTGGCCGCGACGATGCGCGCGCGGTGCGTCGGCTCGCAGCGCGATTGAATCAGCGCGTACATCGGCACGCTGTACAGCCCGGCAAACAGCGACAAAAGCCCGAGATCGGCCATCACGCGCCAATGGGCGGGCACTTGCAGAAAAGCTTCCAGCCCCATCTGGGCCGATATCGGCAACGCGCGCGTGGCGAAGTACAGATCGATCGAAAACAGGCTCATGCCGATCGCCCCCACGGGCACCAGGCCAATCTCGACCTGCCGGCTGCTGAGCGATTCACACAGCAGCGAACCCACACCGATGCCCACAGAAAACACCACCAGCAGCAGCGAAGCCACGTGCCCGTCGCCGTGCAACACCTCTTTGGCGAAACTCGGGAACTGCGACATGAAGATCGCACCGAAAAACCACATCCATGAGATCCCGAGCAGCGAGCGAAACACCACCACATTGCCGTAAGCGAGCCGCAGATTGCGCCAGGTTTCGCTCACCGGATTCCAGTTGATCGGCAACTGCGGATCGACTGCGGTCAATCGCGGAATCCACTGCGCCGTGAGACGGCCGATCAGGGCCAGCCCAAAGCACCCGGCCGCCACGGCCACCGGCCCGACCTGCGGCAGCATCACCAATACGCCGCCGGCCAGCTGGCCCAGCAGGATGGCGACGAAAGTGCCCATCTCAACCATGCCATTGCCGCCGGTGAGTTCGTGCGGGTCCAGCACCTGCGGCAGGTAGGCGTACTTGACCGGCCCGAACAAGGTCGAATGCAGCCCCATGAGGAACACGCAAACCAGCAGCACGGCCGCATCGGTGCGCAGAAACCCCCACGCGGCAATCGCCATGATCACGATCTCGAGGTTCTTGACGAAGCGGATCAGCCGCGCCTTGTCGTACTTGTCCGCCAATTGCCCCGAGGTGGACGAGAACAGCAGGAAAGGCAGGATGAACAACGCACCAATCACCAATCCCGCCATGGCCGGAGGCATCCACGAAAGCTGGAGCTGGTAAGTGACCAATACGGTGAAAGCGAATTTGAGCAGGTTATCGTTCGCGGCGCCGCAAAACTGCGTCCAGAAAAAAGGCGCAAAACGCAACTGTCTGAGCAGATCGAATTGCCGGCTCGGCTTTGCAGGCGTAGCGGTGTTTTCTGTCATCATGAAATGGATCCGTGGTGAAATGCGCTGCATTCGTCGCGGTTCAGGGCGAATGAAGCAGGCAGTGACATGGCATGAAGTAGTTTTAGGAAAACGAGACGCACTGTAAGCGTTTTACCGGCGTCGATGCTGCCGTTTTTTATACGGACGCGCTTTCCGTGCCATTTCGTATCGTTTTTTAATACCATCACGGCATGAGTATCCCAGTCCTCCTCGTGCATGCCCTCAAGGCCGAACTCAAGGCCGCGCGCATGACCTACGCCGACCTCGGTCATGCGCTCGGCATGGCTGAATCCAGCATCAAGCGGATGTTCGCCAAGGGCGATATGTCACTCACGCGGGTCGATGCGATTTGCCGCGCGCTCAAAATCGATTTCGCCGACCTGGCGCGGCGCATTGCCGACAGCCAGGCATTGCGCAAGGAGCTCACGCACGAGCAGGAACGCGCCGTGGTGCGCGACAAGAAACTGCTGCTGGTCGCCATCTGCGTACTGAGCCAGTGGACGCTCGAACAGATCGTGGCGGCCTACCGGCTCAGCCAGGCCGAGGCCATCGCCTACTTTGCGCAACTGGACCGCATCGGCATCATTGAATTGCGCCCGCTGAACCGCTACCGGCTGCGTCTGGACAAAACCTTCCGCTGGCGCCCGCACGGCCCGGTGATGAACTTCTTTCGCGAGCACGTGGTCAACGACTACTACGCAGGCGGCTTCGACGGCCCGGCCGAGGGCCTGCTGCTGGTACACGGCACCATCCACCGCGCGCTGGCGCCGAGCTTTCTGGAGCGGCTCCAGCGCGTCGCGCAGGACTTCGCGCTGCAACACCAGGCCGATCAGAAAATGCCTGCACACGAATGCGAAGGCTACACACTGCTGCTCGGAATGCGCAGCTGGGAGTTCGAGGCTTTCGCGAAACTGCGCCGTGCCGGCATCCCGCTGAGAAATCGCTGAAGAACCCAGACTCCAGCGATTTCCAAAGCATCAAGCCGATGGCGGCGTCTTGGAACGCGGGCGATGACTCGCGCCTGCCGAGGTTTTCTGCGCTTTTTTCCTGGCGGGCCGAGCCGGCGCAGAGGCGCCGGACGCGGACTCCGGCTTGGGCTCCTGTTGAGCCGCAAGATCTTGCATGGTTTGATGCGCGATCGTCTGGAACTGCTGCGTCAGCGCACTCCACCATTGCAGCGGATCAACCGCGCCGGCGCCGGCACCGGCATCCGCAGACGGCTTGTCTTCGCTCGGCTCTGGGTCCGGGGAGGTTTTCTTGCCGCCTCCGGTCAAAGTCTGGGCCAGATCACCCATCTGCAAATCCATGCCGCGCAGGGCCGACAACGTCATCTTCTGCACTTCGAGTGCCTGCACCGTGGCCTTGAGCAGATGTAAGTTCTGTTCCAGCCAGAACTGCACCGCCTTGAGTTCCTTCAGCCGTTTGTCGACTTCCTCGACGTTCAGCGTTGGCGCGACCCAATTTGAAAAACCGGTCAGACCCGGCGACGGGCGGGCAGCGCTGGTCAAGTTTTTAAGAAAATCAAAGCCAGGCACGTACTGGCTGAAATCAAAAGGCGACGATGATGCGGCGGACATATGAATAAGGACTCCCTGAAAACGATTTGTTGATATCAGTTTGGCGCATGTGCCGCCCACTCTGGCGGCACACGGCAAGACATTTTGACTACTGAACTTCCCTCTTCAATGCCCGGACGGCATCATCATCACCGGCACCTGTAGCGCCAGCGTGCTCTGGGCGCCCTGAGCGTCGGCGAAGTACAGGGTCAGCGGCACGGTCGTACCCTCTGCCAGCGGCTGCTTCAGATCCATCAGCATCACATGGTTGCCGCCGGGCCTGAGTTCGACCGTCTGGCCGGCTGGTAATTCCAGGCCATTGGGCATGGCACGCATCCGCATGGTGTCGCCTTCGAGCTTCATTTCGTGTATCTCGACCACGCCGGCCACGGGTGATTCGGCGCGAACCAGGCGCAAAGCAACCGGCGAGCTCAGTTTCATGAAGGCGCCAGTGCCTTTTTGACCTGCAACGGTGGCGCGAGCCCAGGCTCCCTGCGCCTGAACAGCGGCAGCCGGATTGACTGCAGCCAGCGCGGGCTCCGGCTGAGCCTGCGCAAGATCAGTCAACGCCAGGCCCGTCACGATGCAAAAAAGTACGTTCTCAACCTTGAATTTCATCATTTGTTCCTTTGAAAATATCCAGCGGCGTCCGGCCATGCCCGCGATCAAGCAGGCCAGCGCCGCAACACCGAGAAACCAGCGCGATATGCCCAATACGAGCACGATTCATGCCTGAATCATGCCTGAATCATGCCACCGTAACATAAGGTTATCGGTAATTTATTATCATGGTGTATTTCCTATCGTTTCATTCGCGTCATTCGATGACTCACGTGTCCGCTCCGGTTTCCGCGCTTCACGGCAAGCGGGGATCACAAGCGCACCGGCTCCGGCGCGGCTTACGCGCGCTGTGCGCCACACTCGCGCTGACGGGAGCCGGAAGCCTCGCAGGGGCGGCACAGGACTGCCAGATCAACGGACAGCGAGTCGATCCCGAGCGCGATGCCACGCTGGCGGGCAAGAGCGGCCTCATGCTCTGCATGAACGGCGGAGTACGGGTACGCGAGCAGCAGGTGAACAATGGCGCATTCGTGGGCGCCGTTCGCCTTTACGAGCAGGGGCAACTGGCCAAGTCTTACAGCCTCAATGACAAGGGCAACATCGACGGGCCGGCACGCGAGTTTTCGCCCGGCGGGCAGGTGCTGCGCGAATCGACCTATGACAATGGCGTCGAAGTCGGCCTGATCCGCAGCTACTTCCCAAATGGAAAACTGCGGCGCGTCGCATTTCGCAGCGAGCCGGGCGGTGAACGCGCGGTGGTCGAATTCACGCAGACCGGCCAGCTCATGGCACTGCGCTGCGGTGACGCGCCGATGCTCGCACCCATCGTTGACGATGCACGGTTGTGCGGATTCAAGGGTGTGCTGGTGCAATCGGAGCTGTATGACGAACAAGGCACGCTCCGCTCGCGGCTGGTGCATTCGGCCGGCAAGCGCGTGCGCACCGAAAGCCTGTACGACAACGGCCGCATCGCTACGCAAGAGGAAACCAGCGACAAACTGATCATCGAGCGCCGCTTTTCCTCCGAAGGCATCAAGCGCTACGAATTGATATCAAAGCTCACCGCGCGCGCGCCGGTCCGCCAGCGCGAACAGGAGTTTTCCGAAAAAGGGCTCTTGCTGCGCGATCAGCGCTGGAATGACGCTGGCGAGCCGATCAGCGACATCAGCTACACGCCCACGGGACAAGTGCTCAGCCGCACGGCTTACAGCGGCACGGGCGCCGTCCGCATGGTCGACGTGATCGAATTCCACCCCAATGGCCAGCGCGCGGCACAAGGGCACTTTCTCGCACCGGTACGCGCGTCGCTGGTGCCCATAGGAACGCACCTGCGCTTCAATGACCAGGGCGTGCTGATCAACGAATTAACCTATAACGCCACAGGCCGGATCACTCACGAACGCGCCTGGAATGACGCGGGCGAACTCGTGCGCAATGAAACCGTGCAGCCCGACGGCACGCGCGTGTCGAACTAAAGAGCCGCGCTGGGCCGCAATCGGGATTTCAGGCCGCCTGACGGCGGCGGCGTGTACCGATCAACGAAGACCGGAAATGTAATCGGCCACGGCCTTGATCTCCCGATCATTGAGCTTGGCCGCCACATCCGTCATCTGCGCATTGTTGGTCCGTGTGCCGTCACGGAAAGCCGTCAGTTGCTTGGTCGTGTATTCGGCATGCTGGCCGCCCAGACGCGGATACTGCGACGGAAGGCCGGCGCCATTGGGGCTGTGACAGCCCGCGCAAGCCGGAATCATGCGGTCGGCGATACCTCCACGGTAGATTTTCTCGCCCAGTCCGACCAGATCCTTGTCAGTGGCAAAACCGGGCTGGATCTTTTTGGAGGTAACGAACCAGGCGACGTTGCGCATATCCTCTTCGCTCAACGGAAGCACCATGGCGTCCATCGAGGGATCCTTGCGCCTGCCCGCCTTGAAGTCCAACAGTTGTTTCAAAACATACTCGGGATGCTGCTGCGCCAGCTTGGGATTGAGCGCAATCACCGAATTGCCGTCCGGGTTGTGGCACGCCATGCAGGTTTGTCCGAAGATCGCTTCTCCCTTGGCCGGATCGGGTTTGATCTGTGCGGGAGCGGCATCGGCCGCAAAAGAAGCACTACCACTGGCGATAGCACTCGCGGCCAACAAAGAGGCCATCAGAGTATGAGCAAACGACTTCATATCAGGGGTGGGGGCTTGGAATCAGGGGTGCCTGAAGGGCGAAACTTTGTAATTCTACAATGGCACCTTACTTTTGGAGCTTGATTCATGACCGCCTCGCCGACCGGGCCTGCAGCGCATACCGTTTGCGCAGACGACCGCAACGCCCGCGCAGCGCTGGCTTGGCTGCACACCGCGCATTTCCTGCTCAGCGCGCCGCAGCTCGAACACCTGCCGCCGCTCGACTTACCCGAAATCGCCTTTGTCGGCCGCTCCAACGCCGGCAAATCGACCGCGATCAACACGTTGACGCAACAAAAGCGCCTCGCGTTCGCATCGAAAACTCCCGGCCGCACGCAGCACATCAACTTGTTCGGCGTCGGCAAAGGTCAGGTTGACGATACGGTGCTCGCCGACCTGCCCGGCTACGGTTATGCGGCAGTGCCGCAGGAAGCCAAACTGCGCTGGCAACGTGTGATGAGCAATTACCTGATCACGCGCGCAAATCTGCGCGGCGTGGTGCTGCTGTGCGACCCGCGCCACGGCCTGACCGCGCTTGACGACATTCTGTTGGAAGTGATCCGTCCGCGCGTCGAACAAGGTCTGCAGTTTCTGATTTTGCTGACCAAAGCCGACAAGCTCTCTCGCGCCGAAGGCGCCAAGGCGCTCTCCATCGCGCGCCTGCAGGCCAGCGGCGGCCAAGTGCGGCTGTTTTCGGCGCTCAAGGGCCAAGGCGTCAACGAGACGGCCGAACTACTCTGGCGCTGGACCCACTCCGGATCCGAAGCCAGCACCTGATCGGCCTTGACAGTCAATAAGGATTGAATGCCAGCGGAAGGGACATCGACGGTGCGATGCACTGGCAATGTTTGTTTGGCGTCAGCCGCCCAGATAGGCTTGGCGCACCCGATCGTTGGCCAGTAAATTGGCGCTGGTGTCGGCCAGCACGATGCGGCCGTTCTCAAGCACGTAGCCGCGATCGGCCACCTGCAGGGCCTTGTGCGCATTCTGCTCGACGAGAAACACCGTCACACCCTCATCGCGGATCTGGCGGATGATGTCGAAGATCTGCGCGATGATCATCGGCGCCAGGCCCAGCGTAGGCTCATCCAGCAGCAATAGGCGCGGACGGCTCATCAGCGCACGGCCAATGGCCAGCATCTGCTGCTCGCCGCCGGACATGGTGCCCGCGTGCTGCGCTGCCCGCTGATGCAGGCGCGGGAAGCGCTGGAATACGTGCGCCACCCTTTCCTCAATCTCGTGGCGATCGGCAAAGAAGGCGCCCATCTTGAGGTTTTCGAGCACCGTCAGCTGCGGGAACACTCGCCGACCCTCGGGCGAGATTGCCATGCCCAGCCGCATGATTTCGGGCGTGGGACGCACGGTGATGTCCTGCTCTTCGAACAGCACCCGGCCGCTGTGTGCACGCGGGGTGCCGCACACCGTCATCATCAGCGTGGTCTTGCCCGCGCCGTTGCTGCCGATGAGCGTGACGATTTCACCGCGCCGCACTTCAAGCGAAACGCCGGAAAGCGCCTCGACGGCGCCATAACGCGTACTGACGTTCTCGAGCCGCAGCATCAGTCCTCTCCCAGGTAGGCTTTGATGACGCGCGGATCGGCGCGTACCTGCTGCGGCGTACCGATGACGATCGGACGGCCATGCTCCATCACGAGTATGCGGTCGGACACACCCATCACCAATCCCATGTCGTGTTCGATCAGCAGCACCGCGATGCCGAACTCGCGACGCAGCCGGTCGATCAATTGCTGTAATTCGCTCTTTTCCTGCGGATTGAGGCCGGCGGCCGGCTCATCAAGCATCAACAGGCGCGGGCCGGTGATCATGCAGCGCGCAATCTCGAGACGGCGCTGGTGCCCGTAGGACAGCGTGCCGGCTTCGCGGTTGGCGACGTCGGTCAGGCTCATGTAATCGAGCCACTGCGCCGCCCGTTCGAGCGCGGCCTTTTCGGCGCGCCGGTAGGCGGGTGTCGCGAAAAGACCATGCAACAGATTCGTTTTGACCTGCCGGTGCTGTGCGACGAGCAGATTCTCGACGACCGTCAACTGCTTGAAGAGGCGAATATTCTGAAAAGTGCGCACCAGCCCCTGGCGCGCGATGCGGTGGCTCGGCAAGCCATGAATTGGGCGGCCGCTAAAGAGCACGCGCCCAGCCGTGGGTTTGTAGAAGCCCCCAACACAATTGAACACGGTCGTCTTGCCGGCGCCGTTGGGGCCGATGATCGCGAACACCTCATCGCGCAGCACGTTGAAGTCCACGCCGTCCACCGCCATCAGGCCACCGAAACGCATTTGCAAGCCGGTAACCTCGAGCAACCCGTTCCCGTTCATCGCGGCAACTCCACCTGGGGGCGGCGTGCCGGCAGCAGCCCCTGCGGGCGCCAGATCATCATCAGCACCATCACCAAACCGAAGATCAGCATGCGGTATTCGGCGAATCCACGCGCCACCTCGGGCAACACGGTCAGCAAAATTGCCGCCAGGATCACACCGAGTTGTGAGCCCATGCCGCCAAGCACCACGATCGCGAGGATCAGCGCCGATTCGATGAAGGCGAAGGAATCCGGATTGATAAAACTCTGGCGCGCCGCGAAGAAGGCCCCGCCCAGCCCCGCGAATGCCGCTCCAAGCGTGAAGGCCGAGAGCTTGATGCGTGTGGGGTTCAGGCCCAGCGAGCGGCAGGCGATCTCGTCCTCACGCAGCGCCTCCCAGGCGCGCCCCATCGGCATGCGCACCAGCCGGCTGGTCACGAACAGCGTGAACCCCACCAGCAGCAACGCCAGCAGATACAGAAAGATCACCATATGCCCGCCGTTGTAGTCGAGCCCGAGTATCTCGTGCAGCGTGCGCGTGCCCTCCACGCTCGCGCTGGGCGCGATCTCGATGCCGAACAGCGTCGGCTTGGGGATGCTCGCAATGCCGTCGGGGCCGCCGGTCAGATCTTTCAGGTTGGTGGCCAGAAGCCGGATGATTTCACCGAAGCCCAGCGTCACGATCGCGAGGTAATCACCGCGCAGCCGCAGCACCGGAAAACCGAGCAGGAAACCGACAAAAGCCGCCAGACCGGCTGCGATCGGCAGGCATTCCCAGAAAGACAGGCCATAGAAATTGTTGAGCAGCGCATAGGTGTACCCACCGACCGCATAAAAACCCACGTAGCCCAGATCGAGCAAGCCGGCAAATCCCACCACGATATTCAGGCCGAGCCCGAGGATCACGTAGATCAGCGCCAGCGTCGCCACGTCCACCGCGCCGCGTGAGCCGAAGAAGGGCCACACCAGTCCAGCCAACAACAGCGCCCAGACGACCAGGCGCTGACGGCTGGGGTTGAGCGCCGGCACTGCCGGCAGCCGCACCGATGCGGTGACGCGCGCAAACAGCGGGCGCAGCAGTTGAAAAATGAAAACCGCCACCACCGCCAAACCGACGAGCCACCAATGGGACTCAAGCACCACACGGTAGCCGTCCAGCCGTAACTTCAGCCCGAGAATCGGCGCCGTGAGGACCGCGGTAATCGCCGCGGCAACGAGGGCGTCCTTCAGCAGACGCGGACGAGGGCCCGATACAACCGCCACGGGATACACCTTTCAGCCTGGAAACGGCAGTTGAACGCGTTCGGCAGTGCCGCGCTTGGCGTGCCAGGCACGGCGCGAGGACGCCGCGGGCTGTCTGCCCGCAAGGACGAGCCACGCCGCATGGCGCGCCAAGCGCGGCACTGACGAGCGCGTAGCGCTGTCACCCAAACGGTGAACTCGATCGAAGTCAAAAACTCTTGTTCTCATACGAAGTTACGAAGCCAAAGGAGCGGTCAACTGCCATTTCCAGGCTCAAACCTTTTCGACGTCGGGCTTGCCCAACAGTCCCGTGGGACGGAACAGCAACACCAGCACCAGCAAACCGAAGGCAACGATATCCTTGTAGTCAGCCGGCATGTAGCCCGAAGCGAAAGTTTCGGCCAGGCCCAGCAGCATGCCGCCGAGCATCGCTCCCGGAATGCTGCCGATACCGCCGAGTACCGCCGCCGTAAAAGCCTTGATGCCCGCGACGAAACCAATGAAAGGATTGAGCTTGCCGATGGTCAGGCCGATCAGCACACCGCCAACGGCGGCCAGCATGGCGCCGAGCACGAAAGTAAAAGAAACCACGCGGTCGGTATCAATGCCCAGCAACCGCGCCATCTGCATATCCTGCGCGCAGGCGCGGCAGGCGCGGCCCATGCGCGAACGGGCGATGAACAGGGTCAGCGCCACCATCAGCGCCAAAGTCACCGCGACGATCAGTATCCGCGAGTGAGGCACGGTGACATCAAAGCTGCCGCCAAGATGGAAGTCAATACTGCCGGAAATGAGTACCGGCACCGAAATGTCGCGCGCGCCCTGCCCGATTGCAACGTAAGTTTGCAGAAAGATCGACATACCGATCGCCGAGATCAGCGGCACCAGCCGCGGTCCGCCGCGCAACGGCCGATAAGCGAAGCGCTCGATCGCATAACCGTAAAAGCCGGTAATCACCACGGACGCCAGCAACGCCGCGCCGAGCACCAGCGCAAGCGGATAACCGGCCTGTGTGCCAATCGCCGTAAGCGCCACCAGCCCCACGTAGGAGCCGATCATGTAGATCTCGCCATGCGCGAAATTGATCATGCCGATGATCCCATAGACCATCGTGTAGCCGATGGCAATCAGTGCATAGATCGAACCGAGTGTGAGCCCGTTGACCAACTGCTGGGCGAACTGGGTAAGGAAATCATTCATGGAGAAAAATCTGTTCCGGCAGGCAATGAGGGGCAGGTCACGCCCCCGTCAGACCCTTGGACTGGCCAAGGACAAGCCATGGCCGGGCCGCGACAGGCCCGGATTGGCCAGATCAGTCAGCGATTGACTTCGTAGCGTCTTTGTGCCACGTATAGACCACGAACTTGAACGACTTGAGATCGCCCGCCGCGTCGTAGTCCACCACGCCGATGGGGGTATGAAAGCTGTTCTTGTGCATGTACTCGGCGACCTTGACCGAGTTCGTCGTCTTGGCGCCGGCGATCGCGTCCGCAATGATCTTCACGCCCGAATAGGCCGGCATCTGGAACGGCCCGTTCGGATCGCGCTTCTTGTCGGCGAATGCCTTGACCAGGGCCGCATTGGCCGGGTCAGTCGCAAAGTCAAACGGCATCGTCACCAGCATGCCGTCGGAAGCCGGGCCGGCGATCGCGGTCACGTCTTTGTTGCCCACGCCCTCGGGCCCCATGAAAGTGGCCTTGACGCCCTGCTCGCGCGCTTGGCGCAGCAGCAGGCCCATTTCGGGGTGATAGCCCCCAAAATAGACGAAATCGACGCCTTGTGACTTGAGCTTGGTGATGACCGCCGAATAGTCGCTATCGCCAGCGTTGATGCCCTCGAACAGCGCCACAGGAATCTTGGCGGCTTCGAGATCCTTCTTGACCGAGGCGGCGATACCTTGACCATACGACTGCTTGTCGTGCAGCACGGCAACCTTCTTGGGCTTGGCTTTGGCGATGATGTACCGGGCCGCCGCCGGGCCTTGCTGGTCGTCGCGGCCGATGGTACGGAAAATGGTCTTGCGGTTCTTGCCCTCGGTAAGCTGCGGCGCGGTAGCCGATGGCGTCACCATCACGATACCCTCACGCGCGTAGATGTCCGAGGCCGGAATGGTTGAACCCGAGCAGACGTGGCCGATCACGTAGCGGATGCCGTCGCTGACGATTTTGTTGGCGACGACCACCGCCTGCTTCGGCTCGCAGGCATCGTCCATGATCACCGCTTCGAACGTATGACCGCCGGCGCCGCCGGCTGCGTTGATTTGCTCGATGGCAGTCAGCGCCCCAGCCTTGACCATCTCGCCGTACTGCGTGACTGAACCGCTCATCGGACCGGCGATGGCGATCTTGACCGTCTCCGCATGGGCTGCTGCGCCCAGCGCGATCAATGCCGCAGCCAGGCACAGAGAGCGGGGGAAATGTGACAACTTCATTGATGACTCCTCGAATGTGTTTGCAGATCGTTCTGGCGGAGGCGATGACGTTGTACGACTGCTGGACAGTAAGACACTGCGATACTAAAGATTGCGACCCCACCAGAAACCGGGTCAGGCGTGAAAGCACCGTGACCGCGTTCAAGCCCTTGCACAGACTACTGCCCATCCCAACTGCCCGGTGCCTCACCTATGCCACGGCAGTGGTGCCTCAACACGCAGGCTGGATCGAATTATAGGGAGCGTCTTTTGCCATGAAAGGCCGCGCTCTAAGGATAAACCCGGCACTGCGCCTGCTGTATAGACAGGCTCCCTGCGCTCGGTTTCCCTTGCGCAGTGCGCTTCACTCCATCCGCTGCTGCCGCCCGATGCAGCCGTGCCAGACGCATGAAAGGAAGCCACCCGAAAGAGCGGCCTCGAGAGAGAACGCCACTTACTTCTTCTGGCGATACTTGCGCAACGCGGCGATCTGTGCGGCCATCACGGCCAATTCCGACTGCGCCATTGCGATGTCAATGGCGTTCTTGGCGTTCTTGAGCGACTCCTCGGCGGCCGCCTTCGCTGTGGCGGCTTTCTCATCGTCGAGATCCTTGCCGCGGATCGCGGTGTCGGACAGTACAGTCACCGTGTGCGGCTGCACTTCGAGAATGCCACCGGCCACGAAGACGAATTCCTCGTTGCCGTCAGCCGTCTCGATGCGCACCGAACCCGGGCGAATGCGGGTGATCAGCGGCGTGTGGCGCGGATAAATGCCGAGTTCGCCGAGCTCGCCCGGCAGTGCCACGAACTTGGCCTCGCCCGAGAAGATCGACTCCTCGGCGCTGACCACGTTCACGCGAATGGTGCCTGCCATGATGAGGGTTCCTTAAGCGACCTTGTTGGCCTTTTCAATGGCTTCGTCAATGGTTCCAACCATGTAGAAAGCCTGCTCGGGCAGGTGATCGCACTCGCCGTCGACGATCATCTTGAAGCCGCGAATGGTCTCGGCCAACGGCACGTACTTGCCGGGCGAGCCGGTGAAGACTTCTGCCACATGGAAGGGCTGCGAGAGGAAGCGCTGGATTTTACGCGCACGCGCCACGGCCAGCTTGTCCTCGGGCGCGAGTTCGTCCATGCCCAGAATGGCGATGATGTCGCGAAGTTCCTTGTAGCGTTGCAGCGTACCCTGCACCGCGCGCGCCACGTTGTAGTGCTCCTCGCCGACCACGTGCGGATCAAGCTGACGGCTGGTGGAATCCAGCGGATCGACCGCCGGATAAATGCCCAGCGAGGCGATGTCGCGCGAGAGCACCACGGTCGAATCCAAGTGCGCGAAGGTGGTCGCTGGCGAGGGGTCGGTCAGGTCGTCGGCAGGCACGTACACGGCCTGGATGGAAGTGATGGAGCCGACCTTTGTCGAGGTAATACGTTCCTGCAGGCGGCCCATTTCCTCGGCCAGGGTCGGCTGGTAGCCCACCGCCGAGGGCATACGGCCCAGCAGCGCGGATACTTCGGTACCGGCCAGCGTGTAACGGTAGATGTTGTCCACGAAGAACAGCACGTCACGGCCTTCGTCGCGAAAGGATTCGGCAATCGTCAAGCCCGTGAGCGCCACGCGCAGGCGGTTGCCCGGCGGTTCGTTCATCTGGCCGTACACCATCGCCACCTTCGATTCGCCGAGGTTGTCCGATACGACAACCTTGGAATCCATCATTTCATGATAGAAGTCATTGCCCTCGCGGGTGCGCTCGCCGACGCCGGCGAACACCGACAGACCCGAGTGCGCCTTGGCGATGTTGTTGATGAGCTCCATCATGTTCACGGTCTTGCCCACGCCGGCACCGCCGAACAAGCCCACCTTGCCGCCCTTGGCGAACGGGCAGATCAGGTCGATCACCTTGATGCCGGTTTCAAGCAGTTCG
>CAYTPC010000029.1:0-35571 GCA_964439605.1 uncultured Burkholderiaceae bacterium | reverse complement strand
GCTGGAAGCCGACGGCGTGATCGCCCGCACCGTCTATCCGCAAGTGCCGCCGAAAGTGGAATATTCCATCACCCCGTTTGGCCGCACGCTTGAGCCGCTGCTGCGCGAGCTGGCGCTGTGGGCTGAATCGCACGTGAAGCCACGGCTTGGCGCGCCGCAGTCCTGATTCCATTTCCACAAACACGACCGGACCAGATGGTGGCCTGTTGCGTGCGCGTTGCGCGACACGGACTTCACGGCTTTTTCATACGGCTTTCACACGGTTGCCTAGACTTTCTTCCATATCAATTCAGGACGAATCAAGGAAACGCCATGACGGTATTTTTGAATGTTTTCCGTACTGCCCGTGCAATGGCTACGCTGGTTCTTGCTCTCTTGAGCGCTTCCATGCCGGTGTACAGCGCCGATGGTGCTGACCCGACGCGCGGCGACCTGGTGCTGTTTCCTAGGCCGCCGGAGGAACTGGAGCCGCCCGGCGAATTGAACACGGCAATCACCGCCAGTGCTTCGAAGCCGCTGGACATGACGTGGAGCATAGCCACCGGGAATTTCCGCTCTGGCAAGGGCTGGTGGGGTTTGATCTGTGATACCGGCTGCCGGCTCAGCCTGATGCGCCTGACGGTGACGCCCATTCGGCGTGCGCGCGATAACGACTATGCCGCCCCCAACAAGCGCCTGAACTGGAAGCTCATCCCTGCCAGCTTATCGAGCGGGACCCAACGTGGCAAGGCCGTCATGCCGACGAGCCAGTTGCTTGCAGTATTCAAACCGGTTGATTCACCTTCGAGCCTGAGGTTTGTGGCTGGTCCGGTAAAGACCTGGCTGCATCGTGGGATGGCACATTACCCTCCCGGCGGACGACTCGGAACCATGGAAGTAGCCATCCCAATTGAACCTAGCGTGAATGCGTTGTTGGTGCCGCGGTTGAATCGAAGCAGTTCCGACCCCAACAGCAAGAGAACTCCTGCCGCGCAGTACCACACCCTGATGCTGGAACTGCGCATCGGTGATCGCCGCCAGCAGCTCGGCATCTTTGACACCAGGGCCAGCAACGAAGAAGTCGTGCGCCCAATGAGCTATCTGATGTGGGCCGGTGACCTCGATGGCGACGGAAAGCTGGACCTGTTGATCGACTTCTCCGGTGGCGGCGACCGCAGCACCGTAGCCCTGTTCCTGTCCACGCTGGCGATCGATCAGTATCTTGTCGGACGCGCGGGATGCTTCCGCTCGGGATACTTCCAATTCAACGATCCGAATTCAGAGGAGTGTTGACCATGCGAGTCGCTGTCAAGATATTTTTGGCCGTGCTGCTGGTGCACGCGACGCTGGCACTGGCCTCATCGGCTGAAATCAAAACAACGCGCATCGACGACGCGATTGGCAAATGGGCCTGGGGCGGCGTCGGCGAACCGCTGGTCATCGGGCAACAGTCGATGATTCTGTTCGGGCGCAACGATAAGGGTACTGGCGCCATCGCCTGGCGCCTGAACTGGGCTGACGACACGGCCACGACCATCCCCCTCCCTGGCCTGACACTGGACAAGTACCTGCGCTACAGCGCGGTGCAGTCCTCGGTCGGCCTGTGGCTAGTGGGGCCGTCGATTGCGCTGCTCAGGCCGAACGGGCGGATGCTGTCGGTCGCGCTGCATACGACGGCTGGGCCGATATTGCAGACGGAGATGCGCTTTGATCGCCCTCCGATCGTGGCCCTGACGGACGGCTCTATCCTCGTGTTCACGGATCAAGAACTAAAAGGGCCGCGCCACATCCTCTCGGTGCGTCTTGCGTCAGACGGCAACAGCCTGCAAGTGACACCGCGTGCACTGCTGTCCTACGACGGTACGCCCAATGGCAAGAACTACCGCGAGCCGGAGTATGGACATAGCGTGGTACTGCTCAAAGATGGGCGCGTGTTGATGTTCGGCGATGAACGCACGCCAAAGCTGGCCTCGATCTTCGATCCCGCCGCCGCCAGCATGACGCCGGTGGCTCCGATGCCGCACGCGCGATCCCTGGCCGCTTCGGCTTTGTTGTCCGACGGACGGGTAGCCGTTGCGGGCGCCCGGAACCTGCGTTGCTACGACGCGGAAGCGCGTGAGGTCGATCTCTACGACGTCCAGGCTAACACATGGACGACGTTACCGAGCCTGCTTTTGCCCCTGTGCGCCGATGCCTATGGCGCCTGGCGTCCGTCGATTACCGAGGCCAGCGACGGCAGCCTGGTTTTGGGCGGTGGGCTGGAACCCGAGTTGATGGTGCTGGCGCGCGATAAGCACAGCACGACGGGCTTTGCAAGCGCCTGGAGGCGGGTCGGCTCGCTGCCCGTGCCCCGCATCGGCGGGGTGGTGCAGGCCCTGCCCGGCAACCGCGTCGTGGTCGCCGGCGGCGTGCACAACCCCGAGGGCTTTGGCGGCTGCTGCCAGCGAACAACCGGAGTGGATCGGATCTCGCTGGACGGTTCACCGCCCGCCTTCGGTCCGGGCGCTCTTTCGCTCAACGAGCCGGGTGTGGCACTGCGCGGCGAACGCCTGTTTGTCGCTGGCGGCCGACGCTTTTCAATGACTTCTAGCGGACAGATGCGTTATGGCAGCGAGGCTGAAGTCATCGATCTGAAAACAGGAGAGAGCACCCAGCTCGACGCGGTGCCGGTGGTCGCGGGTGCAATGGATGCTGTGTGGCTTGATGATGACCGTGTACTTGTCAAGGGCCGTCTGGCCGCCAGTGATCGTGTTTTTCAGGAGAACACTGCCTCTTACATGCCTGAGGGCAGCGCCGCGATGGCGATCTACAGCTTTTCAAAGCGTGGCTGGACGCTGGTCGAAATACCGAAGGCGATCTACCGCTACTCAAACGGCAGTTGGCGGGTCGAAGTACCGGACCTTCGCGATAGCCGGCTGCTTGGCATGTATGACGACAAGGCTGTCTTTCTGGCCGCCTCTGGCGGACTGCAAACTTGGCGGGTTGGCGAGGCCCAACCTGCTGCTGAGCCAGACACCGTCGGCGGCAGCGTCGGCAAGGAAGGCGCGATACTCATGCAGCCCGATGGGCGCGCGGCACGCATACTCCCAGACGGGCGCGTCGTACTGGCCAGCAATAGGGCACCAAGCGATATCGTTTCGCTGTTCGACGATGCCTGCGACGACGTGAGTCCAACCTGCAAGGAGCGTTTCGTCGGATTTGGGCCGATGTCCCTGATTGATTGGTATGAGGTGGTCAAGCTTGGCGAACCGGAATTCCACTTGGCGACACGCCACTTCAGGCTGGCGGAAGATTCCCTCAGTGTCAGTCACGCCATCGACATGGAGGGGCGCGTCATTCGGCTGAACTGGACAGCTAAGCCTGACGAATCAAGCGAGCCTCGCGTAGCCAGCGCAGCGCCCGGCTGGAGCATTGAGCGGACCCTTTCAGTGAGCAACCATACTTGGGAACCGTTGCCGGTGCCACTGGCGTGGCGCAGCGAGAACATTCCAGGAGCGAATGACTGCGACTGGGCCAGCTATGGGTATGTAAGCCGTTGCCAGTTGCTGGCGCTGGCCGATCCGCGCGACCCCACGGGCCAGAGCACGCTGCTCTTTCTGCGCAGCACCAGGTCCAATCGCGATTCGCGCTGGTACGACCCCAAGACCGGCATGACCACAGAGAACGATACCAGCGATACCTCGATCGGCATGACCACCGTCTGGTGGTTCAATGAGCTCGCGCGCAGATGGGAGCTTGCGCTCCAGATCGACGGCTTGCAAGCGCGGTACGCGATGTTCGAGTTGCCCAAAACGCTGTTTCCGGGCACGGGAAAATTGCGTTCAATAGGCTGGCATCTGGACCAGCCCATCTTGTGGGTGGATTGAGGCGAAGGCACAATACAGTTCAGTTACTCAGCCGTCTGATCTCCTGCATAAGACACGGTTGTGCTTTATGTTGGGGCCGTCGGCAATAACCCTGCTGGCTTTGCAGCATCGCCCACACGATCCGAAAGTTCCTGTTGGCCAGCCGGATGGCCGCCCCCTTGCGCCCATACCTGTTTATCCAGCGCAGCAATCGCCGGTCATCGGGCTGCTGTGAATTCGGATCAAGATGGCGTAGCACCGCGTGCGCTCCCTCGATCATCAATGAGCGCAAATAGTCAGCGCGTCGTTGCGGGCATTCTTGGCGCCGCTGCGGCGATCTTCGACATGCAGGGCGGGCAGAATGCAGGCGTTACGGCCTTGGGCGATGACTTGGCGCGCCCACGATTGCGCGCCGGGGCCGGTTTCCATCAGTACCGTGCAGCCAAGCGGCAGGCTGCTCAAAAAGGCCGTGAAGGCTTCGCGCGATTTGATGCGGTGTTCGTAGTGCACCACGCCAAGAGCATCTTCTCCTGCCACCTGAAAGACCCGTTTGGCCAGATCCACCGCGATCACGCTGCACGCTGCCAGGTCAGCTGCGCTATGGGTTGATGTAAGCTGTTTCATGGGCTCGTCCTCGCTGTCGTTGGTTGATCCTCAAAGGATGCCACCGTGACGCTCCAGACGCCTCGGCTTGGGCGAGTCCATCCAATTACGCGGGCTTTGGTGACAGCGCTACGCGCTCGCCAGTGCCGCGCATGGCGCGCCATGCGGCGTTGCTCGTCCTTGCGGGCCGACAGCCCGCGGCGCCGGCGAGTGCCTTCAACTGCCGTCTCCAGGTCCAAAAGAAACAAAACATTACACTTCATCCATGAAGTTCGTACACCGTCTCATATGGGGATGTCTCTGCGCGCTGCCATTGGCAGCCAGCGCGCAGTGGCAGTGGATCGACCATCGTGGCTACAGGGTTTTCAGCGACCAGCCGCCCCCCAGAGACATCCCCGAAAAAAACATCCTGCGCCGCAGCTCTTCCGCCCTTCCCCCCGTGTCGTACGCGGCACCCTCGCCGGATACGCCTGTGGCCACCAGTGAACGGGCTGAACGCACTGCCACCCAAGCCAGCGCTGACACGCGCCAATCGCCAGACGCGAACAAAACATCAGAAGAAAAAGCGCGCAAGACCGAGGAAGCTGAAAATGCAAAACGGGCCGCCGAAGCGGCAAAAATTGCCAAGACCAAGGCCGAAAACTGCGAACGCGCTCGCCAAGGCAAGGCCACTCTGGACAGCGGCATGCGCATCGCACGGCTGAACGCGCAAGGCGAACGAGAAATCCTCGATGACGCGGCCCGCGCCCAAGAACAGCGCCACCTCGACGCCGTGATCGCCAGCGAATGTAATTAGAGCAGTTTCGATTCAGTCATGAACAGTCAGTGTGATCACGTCATTGCGCGCTCCGTCGCGGAATCCATGCGGCGTCTGGATTCTGCGACTTCGCTTCGCTCCGCGCAGAATGACGATGGAGCGAGTAATACGTAAATACCTGAACGAAAAATGCCCTAAGAAAGCTCTGAATGCCCCCTCACGGCCGGCGCTTGGTGAACAAGCCCGTGCCGCGCGCGCCCTGACGCGCAAACCGCGCGCGCCGCGCCGTTTTGGGATCGACAAGCAAGGGGCGGCACAGTTCAACCCGGTCACCGTCACACAGCTTTCGCTCCCAATCCACCGCCCGGCCCCAGACACCCGGCGCCAACGACTCCCAATCGAGCGCCAGATAACGCGCCGCCAGACCGCTGGCCTGCACTGCGCCACGCACGGTTGTGCCGCCAGGCAGCGACAACGCATGCTCGAACACCTCGCGCTCCGCAGGCGAACAGACGACGGTCACACGGATCGTCGCGCGTTCACCCATAGACCTGTTCGGCACGTTTGATGAAGGCTTCGACCAGGCTCGACGCAATCTTGTCGAACACCGGACCCACCACCCCCCGCAATGCGGCACTGTTGAAGCCGTAATGCATATTCAGTTCAACCCGGCAAGCACGTTCCCCGTCCCCGCCCACGGGCGTGAAAGTCCAGATGCCGTCGAGACGGGAGAACGGGCCTTCGACCAGTTTCAGGTGCACTTCGCGGCCCGGAACGTGGACGTTGCGGGTAATGAAACTCTGGCGAAAGCCTGCAAAGGCCAACCCCACCTCGGCCGTCATGCCGGTCTCGTCTTGCTCGATCACCCGCCCCCTGTCACACCAAGGCAGAAAGTCGGGGTAACGTTCCACGTCGATGACCAGTTCGTACATTTCCTGGGCGCTGTACCAGATGAGGATGGACTTGTGAACGGTTTTCATAAAATCGCCGCAGCGTGTGCAAAGGATTTTATTGAAGGCGCCGCTGAATCAGTCTGCTCAAGTTGGCGCGCTCGAATTGACAATGAGATGCGACAGCCGCATGGGATTCGTTCAGCGTTGACCGAAGCCATGCAAAACTCTTCTTCAACGTCATGGCCACCAAGAAAAAACCCCAAACCTCCAGCCGTATCGCCGAAAACAAAAAAGCGGCGTTCAACTACTTCTTCGAGGAACACTTCGAGGCCGGCATGGTGCTCGAAGGCTGGGAAGTCAAGGCGCTGCGCGAAGGCAAGGCGCAACTGACCGACGGCTACGTCGTCATCCGCAATGGCGAACTGTTCGTGATCGGCTGCCAGATCAACCCGCTCAAGAGCGCCTCGACGCACGTCAACCCCGACGCCGTGCGCACCAAAAAGCTGCTGCTGCACAAAGACCAGATCCGGCGTCTGGTCGGTAAAGTGGAACAAAAGGGCTACACGCTGGTACCGCTGAATCTGCATTGGAAATCGGGCAGAGTCAAATGCGAGATCGCGCTAGCCAAGGGCAAGGCCGAACATGACAAGCGCGACACCATCAAGGAACGCGAAGGCAGGCGCGAGGTCGAGCGGGCCATGAAGAGCCGCAACCGCTGAGCGCCTGCTTACGATCTATTAGCGCTCAACTGCCGTTTCAAGGGTCATTGCTCGCGCCCGGCGCGCTTGCGCTCGTGCTCCTTCAGATGGCGCTTGCGCAGGCGGATGCTCTTGGGGGTGATTTCGACCAGTTCATCGTCCTCGATGAACTCCACCGCGTATTCGAGCGTGAGGATGATCGGCGGCGTGATTTTGATCGCGTCCTCCTTGCCCGAGACGCGAAAGTTGGTCAACTGCTTGGTGCGCACGGCATTGACGACGAGATCGTTGTCACGGCTGTGTATCCCCACGATCATGCCTTCATAAACCGGATCACCGGGCCTGACGAACATGCGGCCCCGGTCATCGAGCTTGCCCAGTGCGTAGGTGACGATTTCGCCGTCGTCCATGCTGATGAGCACGCCGTTCTTGCGCGATTCGATTTCACCCTTGTAAGGCTCGTAGCCATCGAAGATGTTGCTGGCCAGCCCGGTGCCGCGCGTGAGGTTGAGAAATTCGTTCTGGAAACCGATCAGCCCGCGCGCCGGAATGCGGTATTCGAGCCGGGTGCGGCCCCGGCCATCGGGTTCCATGCTGACCAGTTCGCCTTTGCGCAGGCCCAGCGCCTGCATCACGCCTCCCTGGTGTTCGTCTTCAACGTCGACGGTGAGCAGTTCGATCGGTTCGCAACGCTGGCCGTCGATTTCACGGAACACCACGCGCGGCTTGGAGACGGCCAGCTCGTAGCCTTCGCGGCGCATGTTTTCCAGCAGGATCGTCAGGTGCAATTCGCCCCGGCCCGAGACTTCGAATATTCCGTCTTCGCTGGTTTCCTTGACGCGCAGCGCGACATTGCTTTGCAGTTCGCGCTGCAGACGATCCCAGATCTGGCGGCTGGTGACGAATTTGCCTTCGCGGCCCGCCAGCGGGCTGGTGTTGACACAGAAATTCATCGTCAGCGTGGGCTCGTCCACCTTGAGCATGGGCAGCGGCTGCGGATCGAGCGGATCGGTGATGGTCACGCCGATGCCGATGTCTTCGATGCCGTTGATCAGCACGATGTCGCCCGGGCCCGCGCTGGTGGCCTGCACGCGATCGAGTCCTTCGAATTTGAGCACCTGGTTGATGCGGCCCTTGCTGCTCTTGCCATCGGGGCCTTCCATCATCAGCACGTCCATGTTCGGCCTGATCGTGCCCGCGTTGACGCGGCCCACGCCGATGCGGCCCACGTAGGTGGAGTAATCAAGCGACGAAATTTGCAGTTGCAGCGGCGCGGCGGGGTCGCCCTCGTGCGCGGACACATGTTGCAGCACGGTCTCGAACAGGGCCGCCATGTCCGGCCCCCACTGTTCGCCGGGAGCGCCCTCTTGCAGCGAGGCCCAGCCGTTCAGGCCCGAGGCATAGACGACCGGGAATTCGAGTTGCTCATCGGTCGCGCCGAGCTTGTCGAACAGGTCGAAGGCCGCATTGATGACGTAGTCCGGACGCGCGCCCGGCTTGTCCACCTTGTTGACCACCACGATCGGTTTGAGGCCCAGCGCGAGCGCCTTCTTGGTGACGAAGCGCGTCTGCGGCATCGGGCCTTCCTGCGCGTCGATCAGCAGCACCACGCCGTCAACCATCGACAGCGCGCGCTCGACCGCGCCGCCGAAGTCCGCGTGCCCGGGGGTATCCACGATGTTGATATGCGTGCCTTGCCAACTGACGGCGCAGTTCTTGGCGAGGATGGTGATGCCGCGTTCTCTTTCAAGATCGTTGTTGTCCATCACGCGCTCACTGACCTTTTCGTTGGCGCGAAAGGTGCCGCTTTGGCGCAGCAGTTGATCGACCAGCGTGGTCTTTCCGTGGTCGACGTGGGCGATGATGGCGATGTTTCGAATGGGTTTACTCATGATGTGGAGATTGAAGAATTCTGTTGAAGGATTTGTTCGATTTCGAGAGGATTGAGCAGACGCCGGGGAATCAATTCACCGGCCTTGACGCAGCCCGTTCCGAGGAAAAGAGTTTTCTCCTTTCCTCCTGCCCTCTCCTGCCAGTGGGGTGGAAGATTTAAATTCGCGGGGATGGGTCCAAAAACGGCCACCGCCTCGGTATCCGGCCAGACGCCGCGGCGGCGCAGGCCCGAGAGAAAACGCGCCGCGTCTTGCGCATCCAAGTCCACGCGCACGTGATCGGCCACCAGCGCCTGAACGGGCAGCAGGCACGCGAGCCGTTCTTCTTCACCAAGGGATTCAAAAGCTTCGAGTGTGACGCACCGCGCAAGATCGAAACCGCCGGTGGTGATACGGCGCAGCCGCGTCAGATGCGCCCCGCAACCGAGCGCCTCGCCGATATCCTCGGCCAGCGTACGGATATAGGTGCCCTTGCTCACGCGTGCGGCCAGCTCGATCGACACCGGCTCGGTCGACCACGGACCGGACGGACGAATGTCCAACTGGTGCACCGTCACCTGGCGCGCCACGCGCTCGACCTCAATGCCGGCGCGCGCATAGTCGTACAGCGCTTTGCCATCCTTTTTGAGCGCACTGTGCATCGGCGGAATCTGCTGGATCGATCCGGTGAACTGCGCCGCCGCACGCGCCAGATCTTGCGCCGCGACCCGCACGGCGCGCTCCTGGATCACTTGGCCCTCGGCATCGCCCGTGCTGGTGCGCACGCCAAGCCGCGCGGTGGCCTCATACGTCTTGTCGGCCTCCAGATGAAGCTGGCTGAACTTGGCCGCCGCGCCAAAACACAGCGGCAGAACGCCGGTTGCGAGTGGATCGAGCGTACCCGTATGCCCCGCCTTTTCGGCGCGCAGCAGCCATTTGATCTTCTGCAACGCCTGGTTGCTGGAAAGACCCAATGGCTTATCGAGCAGCAACACCCCATGCACAGGGCGCCGCTGCACCCTCGTGCGTGGCGCATTCACGGGTTCAGTCGTCCTTGGAGCGGGAAGCGACCGCCTTGGCGATCAGCGCGTTCAGATCGGCGGCGCGCTCCGGCGTGCGGTCGAAGATGAAGTGCAGCGTCGGCACCGTGTGAATATGCAGTCGCTTGAACAGGCAACTGCGCAAAAACCCGGCAGCCTGATCGAGCGCCTCTTGCGTCTGCTTCACGTCGCCCACCAGCACGCTGTAATACACCTTGGCGTGCGAGTAGTCGGATGAAACCTCCACGCTTTGCAGCGTGATCATGCCCACACGCGGGTCCTTCAACTCGCGCGCGATCAACTCCGTCAGATCGCGTTGGATCTGATCGGCCACTTTGAAGACGCGGTTGGGGGTGGAAGATCGTTTGGCTGGCATAAACGCTGGCAAATCAGGCGCTGGCATGAACAGGCTTGGAAAAATCGAAAAATCGCGCGCCCGCGCAAGCCTGAACTTCTTATTTTAACCGGCGCGTGCGCCTTCAAGCAGTTGAGTTGAGCGCGCGCACGGATTCTGAAACCGTGCAAGTCATAATTTCGTTGGACGCCGATTTGCCCTTTGGGTTCCCGCAAGCGCACAATTCCCAAAATTATGAGAGACAACACCACCCCCCCTTCCCCGCCTATCGTCCCCGCCGCCACGGTGCTGATCTGCCGTGACGGCGAGCGAGGCCCCGAGGTGCTGATGATTCAGCGCAATATCCAATCGAGCGTGCATGGCGGCTCCTACGTCTTTCCCGGCGGCAAGGTCGATGCGCAGGATGGAGCCAGCGAGGCCGACGCGGTGCTCGATCAGCCGCGCGCACAACTCCAGGCGCTGCTGCACGGCGAATCCCCCGACGCTGCGGTTGCCTTTCACGTGGCCGCGGCGCGCGAAGTGTTCGAGGAATGCGGCCTGCTGCTGGCCGAAGGGCTGTCTTCCGATACGCTCGAGCGCGCAGCGGCGCTGGCCGCCGAAGGGCTGGGTTTTGGCACGCTGCTCGCACAACTCGGTGTGCGGTTGGCCACGCGCGCCATGCCGCCGTGGTCACGCTGGGTTACGCCCGTGCAGGCCATCACCGGACCCGGCAAGCGTTTCGACACGATATTCTTCCTGGCCCGCGCACCCGAAGGCCAGTTGGCCCGCCACGACCAGCACGAAGCCGTCCACAGCGTCTGGCTGCGCCCGCGCGAAGCGGTCGAACGCTACTGGAACGGCGAGATCCCGCTGGCCCCGCCACAGATCATGAGCATGATGCACCTGGCTCGCCACGCCAATGTCGATTCGATGCTTGCCGAGGCCCGCGCACGCGCACCCTACGTCGTGCACCCGTTCTTATTCGAGATCGACAACACCCGCGCCATTGCCTACCCCGGCGACGAACGCCACCCCGAGCGCAAGCGCGCCATGCCGGGCCCGACGCGGCTGGTGATGCGCGGCAAACGGCTGGAACCGCCGGACGGTTTCGAGGCGTTCTGGCGGGATTGATGCCTTTTGGATTTCGGTCCTCCGAGAAGGAGATGCCACGATGTCCCCCTCGCACCTGAGCGAATTGTTCGAGGCGCAGCGCGCCGCCTTCGCGCGCGATCGCCTGCCTGATGCCGCCGCGCGCCGCGCGCGGCTGCTCGCCCTGCGCCGCCAGTTGCAACGCTGGCAAGACCGGTTGGCGCAAGCGATGAGCCGCGACTTCGGCTTCCGGCCCACAGACGAATCGAAAATACTCGACCTGCTCAGCTCCGTGCTGGATATCGACCACACGCTCGCGCGGTTGCGCCGCTGGATGAAACCCGAGCGCCGCCGCCCCGAATTGCTGTTCGCGGGCAACCGCCTGCGCGTGCACTACCAGCCCAAGGGCGTGGTTGGCGTGATCGTGCCGTGGAATTTCCCGATTTACCTTGCGCTCGGGCCTTTGGTTGCGGCTCTGGCGGCCGGCAACCGGGTAATGATCAAGATGTCCGAAGCCACGCCAGCCACCAACGCGGTGCTGCGCGCACTGCTGGCCGAAGTATTTGCCCAGGATCTGGTCGCGCTGATCGGCGAGGAGCTCGACGACCCCGGCGCCTTTGCCGCGCTGCCTTTCGATCACATCATCTTCACCGGCTCAACCACCGTGGGCCGCGTGGTCATGCGCACGGCAGCCCAGAACCTCACGCCGGTCACCTTGGAACTGGGCGGCAAGTCGCCCGCCTTGCTCACACGCCACTATCCGGTACCGGACGCGGCGCGGCGCATCGCGCACGGCAAGTGGACCAACGCGGGGCAGGTATGCGTCGCGCCCGATTACGTACTGGTCCCGCGCGAGCAGCTTGCGCCTTTCATCGAAAGTGTGAAAACGGCGATCGCCCGTTTCAGCGGCGGCGCTTTCGATGAACATACCGCCATCGTCAACGAACGCCACTGGCAACGCCTGCAAGCCTTGCTCGATGACGCGCGCGCCAAAGGCGCGACCATTGAAATCTGCGCCCCCGAAACGGCCGCCCCGGCTGCCGATATGCCGCGCCAGATGCCGCTGCACATCGTGACCGGCGTGCGTCCCGACATGCGCGTGATGCAGGAAGAACTCTTTGGCCCCGTGCTGCCCGTGCTGCCCTACGACACGATCGACGAAGCCCTGGCCTACATCAACGCGCAGCCGCGCCCGCTTGCGCTGTACTGCTTTACCACCGATCCCGCCGAACGCGACTCGGTGCTGGCGCGCACGCACTCGGGCGGCGTCACCGTCAACGACTGGTGCTGGCACGTCATCAACCACGACGCGCCCTTCGGCGGCACCGGCGCTTCGGGCATGGGGGGCTATCACGGGATCGAAGGTTTTCGCGAACTCTCGCACGCGCGCACCGTCTTCGAGATGCGCCGCTGGTTTCCGATCGGCCTGTTCTACCCGCCCTATGGCCGCTGGGCCCAGAAAATGGTGCTGCGCTGGAAACTCGGCCGCGCCGACCCGCAAGCAGGCGCAGGCGGCGACACGCGTATCTGAACTTCGATCGGCCGCGCTTGGCGCCTACGCCAACTCGCGCGGACTTTATTCAGCGCCGCCTTGAAGCCTTCTGAGCGGCCACGCCAGGAAGGCCCGATGTGCCCGCTTGCAGTGCGAGACAATCCTGCTGTCGCGCGCGCGGCGCGAAGTAATTACTTTTCTCCATCCATGCACGATTCCGAATCCGTCCGCCTCAACAAGCGCATGGCCGAACTTGGCCTGTGTTCGCGCCGTGAGGCCGACGACTGGATCGAAAAGGGCTGGGTGCGCGTCAATGGCACGCCGGCCATCACGGGAGCGAAGGTGATGGCCGCCGACCGTATCGAGGTCGATCCCAGGGCGCGCGGCGCGCAGGCGGCGCAGGTGACGATCCTGCTGCACAAACCGATCGGTTACGTGAGCGGCCAGGCCGAGGACGGCCATGCCCCGGCTGCCAGCCTGATCAGCGCGCGCAGCCACTGGGCGGGCGATCCGAGCCGCACGCGCTTCATGCCGTCGCAACTGCGCGGCCTTGCGCCGGCCGGGCGATTGGATATCGACTCGGTCGGGTTGCTGGTACTGACGCAGGATGGCCGCGTTGCGCGCCAGCTCATCGGTGAAAACTCGGACATCGAAAAAGAGTATCTCGTACGCGTGACCTACCGCGAGATCACGGCCAACGTGCAAGCGGCCTTCCCGCGCGAACTGCTTGCACGCCTGCGCCACGGCTTGGCGCTGGACGGGCAGGCGCTCAAGCCAGCACGGGTCGATTGGCAGAACCCGGAGCAACTGCGCTTCGTGCTGACCGAAGGCCGCAAGCGCCAGATCCGCCGCATGTGCGAACTGGTGGGGCTGAAAGTGGTCGGCCTCAAGCGGATCCGCATCGGCCGCGTTGTGCTTGGCCAACTGCCGCTGGGACAGTGGCGCTACCTGGGGCCGGGCGAGCGTTTCTGAGAGCCTGTTCAAACCGCCCTCGGATGCGCTCAACTGCCGTTTTCAGGTTCAACTGCCGTTTTCAGGCTGAATGCATCAGTACCGCCAATGCTTCGGCGTCGGTGCGGTGCAACCGCAGCAGCGGCCCGGACGAAAGCAGGCCGGCGTTTTCGAGCACGGTTTGCGCCGGCAGCTTGAGGCCGGCGATGTGCAGGCACACGCCATGCGATGCGAGAAGGCGGCGGATGACGCCGAAGACCTCGGCGCCGGTCACGTCGATGCGGTTGATCGGCTGCGCGAACAGGCAGACCTTGCGCAGGCCGGGCTGCGCGGCCAGCACGGCGTTGAGGTGGCGCTCGAGCGCGCTTGCGGTGGCGAAGTCGAGTGCCGCATCCATGCGCAGCGCATGAAGGTCCGGCGCAAGGGGCGGCAGCTTCCAGAGGTGGCGATCGCGCAGGCTGCCGTCCGAGTGCAGCCCGACTTCGATGATGCGCGGGTGCAGGTGCCCATAAATGTAGTGTGCGAGCGCGGCCAGCAAACCGCCGAGCACGCCCCAGTAAATGGCCGGCGCCGTGGCGATGGTCAGCACGAAGGTGCCCAGCGCGATACCGGCTTCCATGCGCGAAATCCGCCATAGCGCGATGAAGGTGCTCGGCTTGAGCAGCCCCAGTACCGCGGTGACCACCACCGCCGCCAGCACCGCGCTGGGCACGTGGTAGAGCAAGGGCATCGCCCACAGCAGCGCGGCTGCGACCACCAGCACACTGAACAGGGTGGCCCATTGTGTTTTTGCGCCTGCATAAAGCGTGATGGCCGAGCGCGAAAAAGATGAACTGGTCGGAAAAGCACCGCTCAGGCCCGAGGCGATCTTGCCCAGTCCCTGGCCGATCAGATCCTGATTTTCGTTCCACGATTTTCCGGCGCGCTCGTTATCGACTTTTGCGCTCGACGCGGTCTCCAGAAAGCTCACGAAAGTAACCAGAAAAGACGGCAGCAGCAGTTCGCGCAGTTGGGCGGCGGAGATCATGCCGGGCCAGTACGGCACCGGCAGGCCCGAGGGCAGCGCGCCGATCACCGCGCCGCCGTCCAGCGCATAGCCGATTGCGGCGCTCAGGGCCGCGCTGAGCGCCACCAGCGCCATCGTGCTTGGAAAGCGCGGCGCGTAGCGTTTGCCCAGCCATAGCAGCGCAATGCTGCCCAGGCCAAAGCCGACTGCGATGAAATCCGGCGGCGGCCCTTGCAACATCTGCACGAACGAGCGCCCTGTAAAGCCGAGCAACGCGGGCAATTGCGACAGTGTGATGAGTACCGCCGCGCCCTGGGTGAAACCCATGAGCACCGGCGTGTTCACCAGCCGCAGCAGCCAGCCCAGGCGAGCGGCGCCGAGCAGCACCTGCATGCATCCCGACAGCAGCGTGAGCCACACCACGAGGTCGATCCACTCGTGGCTGCCGGGCACCGCCAGCGGCGCGAGCGAGGCGCCCACCAGCACGCTGGTCAGCGCCGTCGGCCCGACCGACAGCCGCGCCGACGCGCTGAACAGCACCGCCACCAGCGCCGGGAACAGTGCCGCGTAAATACCGGTGACCAACGGCATCCCGGCGAGCATTGCGTAAGCCACGCCTTGCGGAATGACCATCAGCGCAACGGTGACGCCGGCCGAAGCCTCGTTGATCAACAGCGCGCGGCTGGGGCGCGGCCAGTTCAGGAAGGGAAGCCAGCGCGCGAGGCGCTGGCGCGGCGAGGGGTTTGCACTGGCTTGTTGTTCCGGCATGTGTGTGGCGACTATAGTTTTTTCGGCTGGAAGCAGGCGAATGATTTTCCGGTATCCACACATGTACCATGGGTAGCGCGCTGTGCCTTGTCGTATTCCATGCCGAAAAAACCGTTGCGCCAGCCGTCAGAGACCGTAAATACCTTCTAACATCCCCACCCTCCTCCCACATTGGTGACGTTTGCAATGACCGCTTCCCGATCCGCGCCCGAAGCGCGCTCTCTCGGTGCCGATGCACAACTGATCGGCCTGGTCGGCCTTGCGCACGGAATCAGCCATTTCGGCCAGTTGGTGCTGGCGCCGCTGTTCCCGATGCTCAGGGAGAGCTTCGGGGTCAGTTACATCGAATTGGGCGCGGTGCTCACCGTCTTTTTCACCGTGTCGTGCATCGTGCAGGCGGCCTCGGGCTTCGTGGTGGACAAATTTGGTCCGCGGCTGGTGCTGTTGGCTGGCCTGGGGCTGCTGGGCATTGCCACGCTCGGCTGTGCGTTCGCGCAGAGCTACTGGATGCTGGCGGCCTGCGCGGTGGTGGCCGGTGTGGGTAACGGCGTGTTCCATCCGGCCGATTACACGCTGTTCAACCGCAAGGTCGCACCGGCCCGGCTGGGCCACGCCTACAGCGTGCACGGCATCACCGGCAACCTGGGCTGGGCGCTCGCGCCGGCCTTCGTCATGCCCTTGGCGCTTGCCTTCTCGTGGCGCGTGGCGCTCGCTTCGGCTGGCGTGCTGGTGCTCCTGGTACTGGCGCTGCTATGGGCTTACCGCCATGCGCTGGAACTGGACGAGCGAGCGGCGCACAAGGAAACGGCGCAAGAGCCGGCCGCGGCGGACGGCGAGTTTGCCTTCCTGCGCATCCCGGCGGTGTGGATGTGCTTCGGCTTCTTCTTTTTCTACGCGGCCGTCATCAGCGTGGTGCAAACCTTCGCGCCGGTGGCCGCAGGCCACCTGCACGCGGTGCCCGAAACGATGATTCCGGTGTGCCTGACGATCTACATGATCGCAAGCGCGGGCGGCATGGTGGTTGGCGGCTTTCTCGCGTCCGACCCGTCGCGCTGCGAGCGCATCGTCGGCGCCGGTTTCGGCATTGCTGCCGCGGTCAGTTTGCTGATGGCCTTCGGCAGCTTTGCCGCGATGGTGGTGCCGATGCTGTTCGGCGTGATGGGCTTCGCCTCGGGCATCGCGGGACCGTCACGCGACCTGCTGGTCAAGCGATCAACCCCGGTCAATGCAACGGGCCGCGTCTATGGCGTGGTCTATGCAGGCTTGGATATCGGCCAGGCCTGCACGCCGCTGGTTTTCGGCGCGATGATGGATCACGGCCACTACACGAGCGTGATCGTTGGCTTGGCGGTCGTGCAAGCGGTGCTGATCATGAGCGCCTTCAACGTGGGCCGCGTACGCCGCACCGCGCTCGCCGCGGCCTGAGCTGATCGGCCGATGCCCCTCGGCAGGGAACTGCATGGGCAGGAGGGGTTTCTTTGACCCATTGTTGCTGAATTTCATTCAGTGACAACTCCGTTGATGATCCGTTCGGCTCCAAATGGATCGTCAACAGGCTCTCTTATCTGCGCAGTTGCGTGACTTCTCCATCTTCCGGATGGACCCACAGCACCATGGCGGTGTAGTTATCGTAGCCAGGCTTGGCGTGCGCGCGCACCTGCGCGTCGATCTGCTCGATCCACTGGCCCGCGTTGCGCGAGGCTTGCAGGGTTTGCAGCAGGCAGGCATCGCCCAGCGGCTCCCATACACCGTCGCTGCACAGCAGCAGCACGTCGCCCTCGCGCAGCGGCGCGGGGTCGGACACGGCAATCTCCAGCGGCTCGGCCAGCGAACCCAAGGCTGACAGCAACACGTTGCGCTGCGGGTGCAGCCGCGCGGCCTCCTCGTCGATCAAGCCGCTGCTCACCATCTGCTGCACCAGGCTGTGGTCGATCGTGCGCGCGGCCAGCGCACCGCCGCGAAACAGATAGGCGCGGCTGTCGCCGGCGTGCGCCCAGGCGAATTCGTTTCGATGCATATCGAGCGCGGCCACCACGATGGTCGATCGCATCGCCGCAAGGTGCCCGCCTTCGGCCTGGCGCGTCACCACGTCCAGGTTGGCCTGCTCCAGCAGGTGGCGCAGACAGCCGTCGCCAAGCCCCGGCGACGCGGCAAAACCGCTGAGAACGCTGCTGCGCGCGATGGCGGCGGCCACGTCGCCGCCGCCGTGCCCGCCCGCGCCGTCGGCCACCAGACAGGCGACGAAACGGCCATCGTTCCATTGGCCCAGAACGTCTTCGTTATGGTCGCGCCCGCCTTGGCGGCTCAGGCTGACGATTTCGACTTCCACGCGCCTTACCTTGCGACCTCAGAGTCTGAAGACTCGGCGGCTTTGAAGCGCGCCATTTGCTCCTCGTAAGCCTGCACGAGGGCCTTGCCGAAGAAGCCGTGGAAATCCTCCTCGGCCTCAGTGGCGATTTCGGCATAGAACTGCACGAACTGGTCCCATAGCTTGGCCTTGCGATGCGCTGCGAAAAGGCTGTCGAGCGCCGATTTGGCGGTGATCTTTTTTTCCAGTTCGCTGGGCGCAAAACGCGCAATGAGCCGCGCCAGCGCAGCGCGCATGCCGACCATGACGCCGAACTGGTGCGCGCGCAAATCATCGAAGGCATCGCGCATGGCCGCTTCGGCCGGCATGAAGCCGCGCACGCCGGGGCCGAGCAGATGCGCCAGCGCCACTTCGACGGTGGGCGAGAACTTGAGCGGATTGTTGGCCTGCGTGGCGATCATGGTCATCTCGGCACGCAACTCGCGCTTGAATTCCTGGCGTGTCAGCAGCAGTTGCAGCGTGCCTTGGACGGCGTCATGCAGCAGCGCGCCGACACGCTCCATGAATGCGGGCGTCAGCGCCTCGGACGGCGGGTGCAAACCCTGCAGGCCGCGCAGAAGCGCCGCCAGCAGCAGGTCATCGCTCGCGCGCGGCGCGGCCGCCGAGTGTGCGGCCTGGGCCTGGACGGCAACAGGCGCAGACGCCGAAGCAGGCGTGGATGAAACGGCAGCCGCCACCGCCGGGACGGATGGCGATGGCGATGCCGCGGCGGGCGCAGCTTCCATCGCCTGCGGCGGCACGAAACCAAACCGCCCGATCGGCACATGATCGTCGCGCGGCGGGGGCGTCGATGACGCGGGGCCTCCCACAAGCGCGGCCAGCGGATCGGCGCTGACGGCGGTGTTGGGCTGATGCAGCGGATCGGCCAGCGGCGAGCCCGCCAGCGGATCGCCGCCCAGGCCGGCACCGGTGCCGGTACCGAACAGGCTATCGATACTGGGTGCGCCTTGGCCGATGGGCGTGGCGAGCTCAGCCAAATCGTCCAGCGCGCCCCGGCCTCCCGCCGAGTGCGGCGCCAGCGGCGCATCGGGCGGCGGCGGGGGTGCGAGCAAATCGGCAAAGGGATCGGGCACGCCTTCAGGCGCAGCCTGGGATGCGGGCGCGGCGGATACCTTTGGCGGCACATCCAGCCCGGCCAGCAGATTGGCAAAAGGGTCCTCGACTCCGGTGCGGCTGTCGACACCCGGCTGTGCGGAAGACCCTGCCGCAGGCGCGGCATCGGCCAACACCTGAACGGCCAACTCGAAGCTGCCGATCGTCAATCGATCGCCATCGTTGAGCGGCGCCTCGTTGCCCGTGCCGGAGGCGAAGCCGTTGCGCAGCATCGGGTTGCTGCCGCGGTCGACGATGAAATAGCGCCCGTCACGGCACAGCACCTGCGCATGCACGCGCGAAACCGTGCGCTCGGGGTCGTCGAGCACCAGAGTGTTGGTGGCCGCGCGGCCAATGGTGCCACCGTCCGGCCCAAACTGAGCCGCAACGGGATGATTCACCGAAGCGCTCCGCGCACTGATAACCGTAATCTCGATCATGATGGGCTCTCGGGCGATAGGGCGCACGATATACGCCCGAACAGGCAAAGAGTATTTATTCCGGGGAACAAGTTGGCAATCTCACCGTAAGAGATATGCCATTGGCTTCCCCGTCCCGGCAAGAGGCGGCCCTTTGGCTAGGAGCCTGCCATCCAGCGGCGGCGGTTTTGGCCTGTTTAAATGGTTAAATGGCGCGCGTAAATGACACGCGCCCGAAAAAGGTCAGATCAGCCCGCGTTCAGCCATCGAGACCGCAATGCCGGGGGCGACGATCATATGGTCAATGACCCGCACGTCGATCAGCGCAAGCGCGGCTTGCAAGGTGCGTGTGAGGGCTTCGTCGGCATGTGAAGGCTCCGCGCTGCCGCTGGGGTGGTTGTGCGCCAGCACCACGGCCGCCGCGCCGTGGGTGAGCACCAGTTGAACCACTTCGCGCGGGTAGACGCTGGTTTGTGTGAGCGTGCCCCGAAACAGCGCCTCGAAACAAATCAGCCGCAGTTGGGCATCGAGCAGCAGCACGCCGAATACCTCATACGGCTGTGCCGCCAGTTGCAATTGCAGAAATTGCCGCACCGCCTGCGCCGAAGCCAGCGCCGGTTGCGCTTTGAGCTGTTCGGCCAGCGCGCGGCGCGCCAGTTCCAGCACGGCACTGAGCTGGGCGCGCTTGGCCGCGCCGCCCAGGCCGCGCACGGTCTTGAGCTCGTCCAGGCTTGCGCCGAGCAGGCCCGCGACACCGCCGAAGCGTTCAAGCAGTTGGTGCGACAGTTGCAGCACGTCGCAGCCGCTGACTCCGGTGCGCAGCAATAGCGCGAGCAATTCGGCGTCGGTCAGCGCCGCCGGGCCTTGTGCGATCAGGCGCTCGCGTGGCCGCACCGATGCCGGCATGTTTTTCAAAGACATTGCATCGCCGGGGTCTTGGCCCCTCCTCCCTAAAATGCGCGTTTCAGTTTATCGTTTAATTTCTTCCCGTGACTGATGTCCTTACCCCCCCCGCAGTCGTAAAGGCCGGCTCTTTTCTCACCCTGCACTACCGTCTTGCGGGACCGGCGGGCGACATCATCAACACTTTCGCCGGCAAGCCGGCCACGCTCTCACTGGGCGCAGGTGAGCTTTCGCCAGGGGTGGAGGAGCGGCTCATGGGCCTATCCGAAGGCGCGCACGTGACCTTTGAACTGCCCGCGGGCGCAGCTTTCGGCGAGCGCAACCCCGATCTGGTGCATTGGGTGGCGCGCTCGCTGCTGGCGCGCATCGGCCCGGACGGTCAGTCTTATGCCGTCGGTGACGTGGTGCAGTTTTCCTCACCCGACGGTGCGGGCGCTTACGCAGGCACGGTGGTGCAAACCAGCGAAACAGGCGTGCTGCTCGATTTCAATCACCCGCTCGCTGGTCAGCCGGTCAGCTTCGAAGTCAAGCTCATCGGCGTGCTTTGATGTGATGAACGCAAAGCTTGCGGAGATCGTTCTGGCCGAGCCGCGCGGATTTTGCGCGGGCGTGGCGCGCGCCATCGAGATCGTCGAGCGTGCGCTACTCAAGTTCGGCGCTCCGATCTACGTGCGCCACGAGATCGTGCACAACACCTTCGTCGTCGGCGAATTGCGCGCCAAGGGGGCGGTGTTCATCGAGGATCTGTCCGAAGTGCCGCCGGGCGCGACGCTGGTGTTCAGCGCCCACGGCGTCAGCCGCGCGGTGCAGGCCGAGGCGCATGCGCGCGGCTTCTCGGTGTTCGACGCCACCTGTCCGCTGGTGACGAAGGTGCACGTCGAAGTGGCCAAGCTGGCGCGCGAAGGCTACGAGTTCATCATGATCGGCCACAAGGGGCATCCCGAGGTCGAAGGCACGATGGGGCAGCTCGATGGCGGTATTCACCTGGTCGAAAGCGTGCAGGACGTAACATGCGTGCAGCCCGCGCAAAGCGACAAGCTCGCGCTGGTCACGCAGACTACGCTGTCGGTGGACGACGCGGCAGCCATCGTCGCCGCGGTGCGCGCACGCTTTCCCAAGGTGCGCCAGCCCAAGCAGCAGGACATCTGCTATGCCACCCAGAACCGGCAGGATGCCGTCAAGCTGCTCAGCGCACAGGTGGACGTGGTGATCGTCGTCGGCAGCCCCACCAGTTCCAACAGCAACCGGCTGCGTGAACTGGCGCAGCGGCTGGGAGTGCCTGCTTACATGGTTGATTCGCCGGCGGAACTCCAGGCGCAATGGTTCGAGGGCAAGACGCGCGTGGGCCTGACGGCAGGCGCCTCGGCGCCCGAGGTGCTGGTGAGCGAAGTGGTCGAACGCATGCGCGCCTTCGGCGCGGTTGCGGTACGCATGATGGATGGCATCCGCGAAACGGTGAAATTCCCGCTGCCCAAGGGGTTGAAACTGGAAGCGCCCGCCACGGCGGCGGGCCATTCAGAGCTTCCTTAGGGCCTGCCGTAGTCGGAAATACGCTGTCCCTGCGACGCGATGCTCGCCAGCAGTGGCGAGACAGTCCAGTAGCCGAAGGGGTTGCCGCGCACCTGGGCGTAGTGCGTCAAGCGTTCCACGATGGCGGCGGCGCCGATCGTGTCGGCAAAGAAAAGCGGGCCGCCCTTGTGGTCCGGAAAGCCGTACCCCGCAGTCCACACGATGTCAATGTCGCCGGGCCGGTAGGCGATCCCCTCCTCCAGGATGCGCACGCCTTCGTTGATCAGCGGATACAGCAAGCGCTCCACGATCTCCTGTGGGCCGATGTCGGTGCGCCGGGCAATGCCGTGCGCCACGGCGAGTTCCCCCGCGATGCGCATCGTTTCCGGGTCAGCCACCGGCTTGCGCCCCTCGTAGCGGTAGTAGCCGGCGCCGGTCTTCTGGCCGAAGCGGCCCAGTTCAAACATCTTTCGCACCACGGCGCGATAGCTGTCGTCGGGCGGCAGGCCGCCGGCCTTGCCGTACTCGATCACCGTCTTGGCTCCCACGTCGATGCCCGCCATGTCCAGCATGCGGCACGGGCCCATGGCCATGCCGAGCGCTTCGACGGCGCCGTCGATCTGCGTGGGCGTGGCGCCCTCCATCATCAGGAATTCGGCCTCGCGCATGTAGACCTCGGCCATGCGATTGCCGATGAAGCCGTAGCAGACGCCAGAGACGACGGCCACCTTGCGGATCGTGCGCGCCAGTTGCATCACCGTGGCCAGCACCTCAGGCGCCGTCTTCGCGCCGCGGACCACCTCCAGCAGGCGCATCACGTTGGCCGGGCTGAAAAAGTGCATGCCCAGCACGTCCGCCGGCCGGCCCGTCGCCTCGGCCAGCACGTCGACGTCAAGGGTGGACGTGTTGGTGGCGATGATCGCCCCGGCCTTGCAGACCTGGCCCAATCGGGCGCAGACCTGCTTCTTCAGGTCCATGTTTTCGAACACCGCCTCAATCACCAGATCGCAGGCGCTCAGCGCCTGGTCGTCCAGACTGCCCTTGAGTAGCGCCATGCGCTGCTCGACTTGCGCGGCGCTCATCCGGCCCTTGGCAGCGCTCGCCTCGTAATTGCCGCGGATGATGCCCAGGCCGCGATCCAGTGCTTCCTGCGAAGTCTCGACCAGCGTGACGGGGATCCCCACGTTGGCGAAGTTCATCGCGATGCCCCCACCCATGGTCCCGGCGCCCAGGATGCCCACGGTTTTGACCGGGCGCAGCGCCAGGGCGCTGGACAGGCTGGGAATTTTGGCCGCGGCGCGCTCGGCGAAGAATAGATGCCGCATGGCTTTCGACTCGGCCGATGAGCGCAGTCCCTCGAACAGCCGGGCCTCGGCCGCCTCGCCTTCGACGAAAGGACGAGTGGAAGCCTGCACCGCCAGCACGATGGCGCGCGCGGCCGGATGAAAGGGATCGCGCCGCTGGGCTTCGGCCAGCGCCTTGTCGAAGAAATCCGCAGGCAGCTTCGATGTATCCACGGTGCGCTCGCTCACGCGGCGAGGGCCAGCGCCGCGCGCAAGCAAGGCCTCGGCATAAGCCAGACCCGCCTGCAGCGGCGGCGCATCGTTGATTTCGTCGAGCAGGCCCGCCTCTTTGGCCTGGGCAGCGCCTATGCTGCGCCCGGAGGAGATCAGGTCCAGCGCCAGTTCAACGCCCACCACGCGCGGCAGGCGCTGCGTACCCAGCGAGCCGGGCAACAGACCCAGCTTGACCTCGGGCAGGCCCAGTTGCGTCTTGGGCGATCCGACCCGCCAGTGGCACGCCAACGCGAGTTCCAGCCCGCCGCCCAGCACCGTGCCATGCAGCGCGGCGATCACCGGACGCGCTTGCGCTTCCAGCCGGGCCAGCGCATTGTTGTAGAGCGCCGCTGAAAAATCCGGCGCATCGAAGGAGTTGATGTCGCCGCCAGCCACGAAGGTGCGGCCTTCACAGTGAATCAGCAGTGCCGCGGCGTCACGGTAGGCCTCGAAGGCATCGATCGCGGCATCCAGCCCTGCGGCCACCGCGGGCGACACGGCGTTGATGGGTGGGTTATCAATGCGCAGGACGGCAACGCGGCCCTCGCGGCTCAGGCGGACAGGTTCGGTCATGACGTAAGAAGGTTTGCTAAAAAAATAAGGAACGTACAAGAGTTGAAAATAGTCTATTTGGAGCCGCCCAGGCGCTTGAGCAGTTGCCGCCCCAGCGTCGACAGGTGAACCTGATCGGGCCCATCGCCGATGCGGATGAAGCGCGCGTACACGTAGGCCCTGGGCAGGAAGGTGTCTTGTGAAACGCCTTCGGCCCCGTGGATTTGAATGGCGCGGTCGATCACGCGCGCAGCCATCGCCGGCACCACGATCTTGGCGGCGGCGATCAGATCGCGCGCCGCCTTGTTGCCTTCCCGGTCCATCTTGTCGGCCGCGCGCAAGGTGAGCATGCGCGCCTGCTCGATCTCGCAGTAGGAATGCGCGATGTCTTCCCGCACCGATCCCTGCTCGCCCAGCGTTTTGCCGAAGGCCACTCGCGTGCTGGCACGCCGGCACATCAACTCCAATGCCCGCTGGGCGCAGCCAATCAGCCGCATGCAGTGGTGAATGCGGCCCGGCCCCAGTCGGCCCTGCGCGATCTCGAAGCCACGGCCTTCGCCCAGCAGCATGTTCGAGGCCGGCACGCGCACGTTCTCGTAGATGATTTCCGGGTGACCCACCGGCGCATCGTCGTAGCCGTAAGCCAGCATGTCCCGCACGATTCGCACGCCCGGCGTGTTCCTGGGCACCAGAATCATGGACTGCTGCCGGTACCGGTCGGCATGATCGGGGTCGGTCTTGCCCATCACGATGAGCAGCGCGCAGTCTTCATTAAGCGCGCCCGAGGTAAACCACTTGCGGCCGTTGATCACGTATTCATCGCCCTCGCGCCTGATCTCGCACTGGATGTTGGTCGCATCACTGGATGCCACGGCCGGTTCGGTCATCGAGAAACCCGAACGGATACGCCCTTCCAGCAAGGGCAGCAGCCATTCCTGTTTCTGCGCCTCGTTTCCGTAGTGAGCCAGCAGTTCCATGTTGCCGGTGTCGGGCGCCGAACAGTTGAAGATCTCGGGCGCCCACAGCACGCGCCCCATGATTTCCTTGACGGGAGCGTAGTCCAGGTTGCTCAGGCCGCCGCCATCAGGGCTTGAGAGAAACAGATTCCATAGCCCCTCCTTGCGCGCACGGACCTTCAAGGTCTGCAGAACCTCGGGCGTGCGGTAGTTGTTGTGGCGAGCCTCTTCGTAGTAGCGGTCTTCGACGGGATAGACGTGCTCGTCCATGAACGCCGCGACACGCGCCTGAAGTTCGAGCGAACGGGGAGAATGATTGAAGTCCAAGTTCCGATCTCCTGTCTCGAATGAGTGGCCGGGCGGCATCCGGCCCGGGACGATGCCGCGATCAGGCTGGCCTACTTGCCAAGCTCGCGCAGCCGGGTCTTGAGCACCTTGCCGGTCGGGTTGCGCGGCAGGGCATCCACCAGGCGCAACTCGCGCGGCAGCTTGTAGCGCGCCAGCCGGGCCTGGGCGAAATCGCGCAGACCGTCCAGCGTCAGCGCGCAGCCTGGCCTTAAGGCAACCACGGCCACCACGCGCTCGCCCCATTGTTCGTCGGTGGCGCCGATGACCGCCACCTCGGCGATGTCCGGGTGCTCATAAAGCACGCTTTCGACTTCGGCGGGATAAACGTTTTCTCCGCCGGTGATGATCATGTCTTTCAAGCGGTCGCAGATGTAGAGAAAACCTTCCTCGTCCAAATAGCCGACGTCGCCGGTACGAAACCAGCCGTCAGCGGTAAAGACGGCGCTGGTGGCATCGGGCTTGTTCCAGTAGCCTTTCATGACGTTGGCGCCGCGCACGCAGATTTCTCCGGTCTGCCGGGGGGAAGTGACGGCCTGGCCTTCGACGTCGATCAGTTTTATTTCGGTCAGCAGGGGCGGTGTGCCGCACGATCCCAGCTTATCGGCGGCGCGGTCCGCGTTCAGCGACGTGACGCTGGCGGAGGTTTCGGTCAGGCCGTAACCCTGGCTGACGATGATGCCGCGCTTGGCGTACAGGCGCAGCAGCGGCTCCGGCATGGGCGCGCCGCCGACGCTGATGGCGCGCAGCGAGCTGAGATCGGCGCGCTCGAAGTCCGGATGCTGGCTGATGAACAACAGCATGGCCGGTACGCCGAAGGTCACCGTGACATGGTGCGCGGCCACCGCGTCCAGCATCGCCTTGGGGTCGAAGCTGCGCTGCAGTACGAGGTGGCCGCCGGCCACCAGGGTCGCCAGTGAGGTGCATAGCAGCCCGCTGACGTGAAACAGGGGAGCTGAATTGAGCGTGACATCCTTCGAGTTGATGTCGAACATCAGTATCTCGTTGAGGTTGTCGGCCCAGAAGTTGCCGTGCGTGAGCATCGCGCCTTTGGGATGCCCGGTGGTGCCGGAGGTGTACATGATGAGCGCCACGTCATCGGCGGCGCACGGTACCGCCGCCGGAATCTGCCCGTCCCGCACGCTGGCCATCAGATCGTCGGCCGATTCCCAGCCCGGCGCGCCCGCCGCGCGGTGGATGAAGCGGCTGCATCCGATCTGGCTGCGAATGCCGTCGATCACCGCCAGATGCTCCTCGCCCACCATCAGGGTGTGTATGCCGGCGTCGCCGATGCAGTAGGCCAGTTCCGGCCCGCTGAGGCGAAAGTTCAGCGGCACGAAGATCGCGCCCAGCCGCGCGGTGGCGAACATCGCCACCAAAAATTGCGGATCGTTGAAGCCCAGGTAGCCGACCCGGTCGCCCGCGCGGATGCCGCCCGCCGCGAACACGGCGCAAAGGCGCTCGATACGCTGCTGCATCTGGCCATAGCTCCAGCTTGCGCCGTCGCAAGTCAGCGCGGGCCGGTGCGGGGCGTTGGCCGCGCGGCGGCGAAACCATTCGGCCAGGCCGACGGCGTGCGCGCTGTGCGCGGTCTTGGCGGCCTCGGCTGGCGGCGTGTTCAGCGTCCGGTCCATACGGGTTGTCTCCTTTCATTGAATGCGGCCAACCCTTCGCGGGCGTCTTCGGTCATCGCCAGCAGGGCGATCTGGCTTTCGGTGTAGGCAATGCCCTGGTCGAAGGACATCGCCTCCAGCGCCCGCAGGGCGTATTTGCCGCGCCGGATGGCGGTGGGCGATTTACCGGTGATGCGATCGATCAACCACTGCGTTTTGGCATCCAGTTCAGCGGCGGGCACGACGTAGTTGAGCAACCCGGCATCCAGCGCCTGCGCGGCGCTGAAAGGCTCGCCGCTCAGGCACCATTCACGCACCGTGCGCCGGGGCGCGATGCCTTGCAGCAGGCTGAGCACCTGCATCGGAAACAGGCCGATCTTCACCTCCGGCAGGCCGAACTGGACGTGCTCTGCCGCCACCGCCATGTCGGTCATGCACGCCAAGCCAATGCCGCCGGCCATGCAGGTGCCGTTGATGCGCGCGATGCTGGGCAGCGTGCAGTTCTGCGCTTCGCGCAGCATGTCGGCGTAATCGATGTTGGGCTGCGACAGATCGAACGCGAATCCCGCGCCGGGCTGCAAATCGCCGCCCGCGCAAAACGCCTTGTCGCCCGCGCCGGTAAGCACGATCACGCGCACCTGCGGATCGGCCTGCGCACGGCGATAACCCTCGCGGATGCCGGCGACGACGTTTTTGTTGATCGCATTGCGCTTTTCGGGACGGTTGATGGTGATCCACAGCGCATGTTCGCGCCGCTCGATCAGCACGTCGGATAGGGCCTCTTCGGCAGCTTGGGTCACGGTCATGGCGGTCTCCTGTTTACATGCAATCGGAATCGGCGAATCGGCGGCCCGCGGCTGAACGCCTCGGAGCCTGCTCATAGGGCCTAAGCCGGGCTCGCGAACGCAGGCGGCGGCACGTCAATTTCGGCCATGATCTGGCCCGCCGCGACCTGCTCGCCCACCTTCACGTGCAGCGCCGTCAGCGCGCCGGCAGCCGGGGCGGCGTGGATGTGTTCCATCTTCATGGCTTCCAGCGTGACGATCGGCTGGCCCGCCTGCACCGGCTGGCCGGCTTGCGCCAGCACGGCGACGACGCGGCCATTCATTGACGCGCGCAGCTTGCCGTCGCCGCTGGCTTCATCCTTGCGCCGCGCCGCCGCCCGGGTTTTGTCCTGCACGCCAAGGCAGCGCCCGCGATAGTGCAGCAGCATGAGCGCGCCGTCGCGGTGGTAGTGCGCACTTTCGAGCACGCCGTCGCAAATCAGCCGCGCTTCGGTTGCGCCCAGTTCGGCGACTTCCACGTTGAAGCTGCGTCCGTTCAGCGTCGCCTCGTACTGGTGCGGCCGCAGGCGCACGGTATTCACGCACCAGTTCTGGCCGCCCAGATCAAAATGCTGCGCAACGGGCAAGCGGTGCGCCAGCGGCCCGTGCGGTCCATGGCAAGGGTCGCTGGCCGCCGTCTCGTCCAGCAGCACGGCGGCCACCGCCGCCGCACGTTCGCTCTCGGCGCCATCCGACGCCAGCAGCGCATCGAGGTGCTGCCCGATGAAGGCCGTGGTGGCGCCGCCCGCCGCGAATACCGGATGCGCCAGGCAGCGGTGCAGGAATGTCTGGTTGGTCGTAACCCCCAGGGCCACGGTATCTTCCAGCCCGGCCATCAGTTTGCGGCGCGCTTCGTCGCGCGTCGCGCCGTAGGCAATCAGCTTGGCCAGCATCGAATCGTAGAACGCGCTGACCTGCGCGCCCGGGCGCAGCGAATCTTCCACCCGCAGCAGCGCCGGCATTTGCCACAGCGCCATGGTTCCGCTCTGGGGCATGAAGCCGTTGTCCGCGTCTTCGGCGCACAGGCGCACTTCGATCGCATGGCCGCCAAAGCGCACTTCGTCCTGCGTCAGCGGCAGGGCTTCGCCGGCGGCTACCCGCAATTGCCATTCGACCAGATCCAGCCCGGTGATCGCCTCGGTGACGGGGTGTTCCACCTGCAGGCGCGTGTTCATTTCCATAAAGTAGAAATTGCCTTCGCGGTCGAGCAGAAATTCCAGCGTGCCGGCGCCCTCGTAGCCGATCGCCTTGGCCGCGGCCACCGCGGTGGCGCCCATGCGCTCGCGCAGCGCGGGCGAGACGGCCGGGCTGGGCGATTCTTCGATCACCTTCTGGTGACGCCGCTGCACCGAGCAATCGCGCTCGCCCAGATGAATGGCGTTACCGTGGCGATCGGCGAAAACCTGGATTTCGATATGGCGCGGCTCGACGATGGCGCGCTCCAGAATCACCTCCGGATTGCCGAATGCGCTTTGCGCTTCCGACTTGGCGCTGCGCAGCAGATCCGGGAACTCGGCGGCCGATTGCACCAGCCGCATGCCGCGCCCGCCGCCACCGGCCGTGGCCTTGATCATGACCGGAAAACCAATGCGCCCGGCTTCGGCTGCCAGGCGCTCCTCCGACTGGTCTTCGCCCTGGTAGCCCGGAATGCAGGGCACACCGGCTTGCTGCATCAACCTTTTTGCGCCCGCCTTGTTGCCCATCGCGGTGATGGCTTGCGCCGACGGCCCGATGAAAACCAGTCCGGCATCGGCGCAGGCCTGCGCGAAATCTTCGTTTTCGGCCAGAAAGCCGTAGCCCGGATGCACCGCGTCGGCGCCGCTGCGCCGCGCCGCATCGATGATGGCGGGGATGTTCAGATACGACTGCGCAGGCAGCGGATCGCCGATGCAGACGGCCTGATCGGCCTGCAGCACGTGACGCGCGCCGGCGTCCGCCGTGGAGTACACCGCCACGGTGCGGTAGCCGAGCGCGCGCGCGCTGCGCATCACGCGCAGGGCGATCTCGCCGCGGTTGGCGATCAGGACTTTTTGAAACGGGGTGGCGCGCGCGGCGCTGGTCTGGGCGGTCATGGGATTGGCAAGAAAATGGATCATCAAATGCGCGCGGCCGGAATCAGGGCCGCGCGACCGAAAACTGCATCAACTGCGGCTGACGCAACTGCGCCTCGCGGCAGATCGACAGCACCTCGGCCAGCACGGCGCGCGTGTCGCGCGGGTCGATCACGCCGTCATCGAGCATGCGCGCGCTGGTGGTGAACACGCTCATCTGGCTGTCAAAGCGCTCGATGATGCCGCGCTCCAATTGCGCGATTTTTTCGGCATCGACCTGACCCTTGCGCCGCATGGCGGCCTCGGTGACGATCGCCATCGTGCGCGCCGCCTGCTCGCCGCCCATGACCGCCGTTTTGGCGTTGGGCCAGGAAAAACAAAAGCGCGGATGAAAACCCCGCCCGCACATGCCGTAATTGCCGGCGCCGAACGAAGCCCCGCAGTAAATCGTGATCTGGGGCACGGTGGCGTTGGTCACGGCCTGGATCATCTTCGAGCCGTGCTTGATGATGCCCGCCTGCTCATGCTCGCGGCCCACCATGAAACCGGTGGTGTTGTTCAGATAAAGAAGCGGCGTCTTGGCCTGGCAGCAGGCCTGAATAAAGTGCGTGGCCTTGGACGCGCCGGCCGAGTCGATCGGGCCGTTGTTGGTGATCACGCCCAGCGGCAGCCCCTCGATCTTGAAAAAGCCGGTTACGGTGGCGCTGCCGTAGTCGGCGCCGAATTCCAGAAATTCGGAATCGTCGGCGATGCGCGCGATTACCTGCTTCATATCCACCGGGCGCTTGTGATCCATCGGCATGATGCCCAGCAGTTCTTCGGCGTCATACCGCGGCGGCTTGAAGCGGCGCGGCGGCTCCGTTGGCAGATCGCGGTTCCAGTCGATGCAGGCCAGTATCTCGCGCGCCAGCCGGATGGCGTCGCGGTCGTCCTCGGCCAAGTAGTCGCCCAGCCCGGAGATCGAGG
The DNA here is from genome assembly GCA_964439605.1 of uncultured Burkholderiaceae bacterium. Classification (GTDB taxonomy): domain Bacteria; phylum Pseudomonadota; class Gammaproteobacteria; order Burkholderiales; family Burkholderiaceae_C; genus JAITWT01. The sequence continues at coordinate 5,091 of CAYTPC010000029.1, read as the reverse complement.
TGTGCATCACCGCGCCGCCCAACTCCTCTTCGGTCGCCACTTCGCCCGTGGCGGCCTTGAGCAGCGGCGGCCCGGCCAGAAATGCGCGCGAGCGGTCGCGCACCATCACGATGTAATCCGACAGCCCGGTCTGATAGGCGCCGCCCGCCGTTGACGAGCCGTGCGTGACCGTCACCACCGGCAGCCCCGCCGCCGACATGCGCGCCAGGTTGCGAAACAGGCTGCCGCCGATGATGAAGTCTTCAACCTTGTACTCCATCAAATTGGCGCCCGCGCTTTCCACCAGCTGCACGAAGGGCAATTTGTTTTCCAGCGCCAGTTCCTGCACGCGCAATTGCTTGTTCAGGCCCATCGGCTGCAGCGCGCCGGCATCGATGCCGGAATCGGAAACGCTGACCATCACGCGCACGCCCGAAACCCAGCCGATGCCTGAAATCGTGCCGCCGCCGGGCACGCTGCGGCTCAGATCGGGGTGATCGAGCCCCAGACCGGCCAGACTGCTGAGTTCCAGGAAAGAAGTTCCCGGATCGAGCAGCAGCGACAGCCGCTCGCGCGGCAGGAGCTGACCGCGTTTTTCGAACCGCTCGCGCGATCTGGCCGAAGTATCGATGGCCCGGCGCTCATGGGCGCGCACCTGCCCGATCAACGCCAACATGCCCTCGCGATTGGCCTGAAATGATTCTCCGCTGGTGGAGATACTTGATTCGATGATGCTCATGAACTTTGTTCGCGTCTTCGGACGCTCCTGCATTCGGCTTGAAGAGCTCAGAGCCTATGCGATGGCCTGCCCGCCGGTCTTGCGCCAAGTGGCTGACGGGCTGATTTGCTGGCGATCAAGAGTCAATCGCATCGCCCGCCTGTGCTAGAGCGTTTTGCTCCCAATGGAGCGCAATCGCCAACGGGATCGCCAATGCAGCAAAGCTTGGCGGTCGGGCAGGAAAATCGCTGGCATCGCTACGCCGCGCCCTTCCGCAGCCCGAATGGCAGGCTGGGCAAACTGATATTCCCGTGCACCAGAAGAAAACAAGAAAAAAGTAGTTGGGATCGCGCCCTATCGCCTACACACTCGCGGCTCTTTGAAGGAGTTTTTGCATGTCCCTTGCCGTCATCACCCGCCGCCTGTTTTTGTTCGCGCTGACCAGTACCGCCGTGGCGGGCGCTGCGCTGGCGCAGCCTGCAGCGGTGGAACTGCTCAACGTCAGCTACGACCCCACGCGCGAGTTGTATGCCGATTTCAACAAGGCATTTGCCGCCCACTGGAAGGCGCAGACCGGGCAGACGGTAACGGTCCGGCAGTCGCACGGCGGTTCGGGCAAGCAGGCGCTGTCGATCATCGACGGGCTGGAGGCCGACGTCGCCACCCTCGCGCTGGCGGGCGACACCGACGCGCTGCGCACCCACGGCGGCCTGATTTCGCCCGACTGGCAAAAACGCCTGCCGCACAACAGTTCGCCCTACACATCGACCATCGTGCTGGTGGTGCGCCAGGGCAACCCCAAGGGCATCCGGGACTGGGACGATCTGGTCAAGCCCGGCGTGAAAGTCATCACCCCCAACCCCAAGACCAGCGGCGGCGCGCGCTGGAACTATCTGGCCGCGTGGGAATACGCCAAACGCAAGTACGGCGGCAACGACAAAGCCCGTGACTTCGTCGCCCGGCTGTACCGCAACGTGCCGGTGCTGGACACCGGCGCGCGCGGCTCCTCCACCACCTTCGCGCAGCGCAACCAGGGCGACGTGCTGATTGCGTGGGAAAACGAGGCGCACCTGCTGAACAAGGAATCCGGCGGCAGGTTCGACATCATCACCCCCAGCCTGTCGATACTGGCCGAACCCGCCGTGACCGTGGTGGACAAGAACGTGGACAAACACGGCACCCGCGCCGTGGCGCAGGCGTATCTGCAATACCTGTACAGCGACGAAGGGCAGGACATTGCTGGGCGTAACTTCTATCGCCCCATCTCAGAAAAAGCCGTCGCCCGGTATGCCAAGGTGTTTCCCAAGCTGAACCTGTTCACCATTGACGAGGCTTTTGGCGGCTGGGCCAAGGCGAGCAAGGAGCACTTTGCCGACGGCGGACTGTTCGACCAGATTTACACCCAACAGTAATTTCCACACCCCGGAAAAACGCCATGTCCCTCCTGTTGATTCACGGCAGCCCTTCGCATCCCTCGCGTTCCGAGGCGTTGGCCGATGACATCGCTGAACGCCTGAAGCCTTACTACGCCTTCGTCAGCCGCGTGCATGTGCGGTCGCTGCCGTCCAGCCTATTTGCATGATTGGCATTGGCGCTGTGGATCCTGCCCTGCAAGGTCAGGCCGCGGCGCTGGCCGAAGCCGAACGCGCCGTGCGCACGCTGGGGCTGGCGGGCCTGGACATCGAGCCGGGATTCGGCGAACCGGCGAACCGGCGCGACAGCATGTTTTCGTGCGCCGCAGGCAGCGCGTGTTCCATGACCAGGGGCGCGATGGCGGGCAGGAAAGCTGGACAGATACCGTGCGCGCTGCGCAAGCAGACGGTGGAGGCGGTCTTTTTTTTGGGTGGGGTTGGAATCGATCGTCAAGCGGGTGATCGGCTGGTGCCAGCATCGTGCACCATCGGCCAAAACCCAATCGAATCAGTGATTTAGACAGCCCATGAACTTCCTTGGAAGTTCATGGAGTCTAGATTTGGAGCGGGAAACGAGTCTCGAACTCGCGACCTCAACCTTGGCAAGGTTGCGCTCTACCAACTGAGCTATTCCCGCGTTCTGAAGCTATCGATTATAGCGCGACTTTTCGTCGCTCCGCAAGAGCATTTCACTAATTTGATCGGCGATGGCCAGACAACTGGTCAAACCCGGCGATTCGATGCCGAACAGATTCACGAGGCCCGGCACCCCATGCTCCCCCGGCCCCTGGATCAGAAAATCGCAGTCGGGCTCACCGGGGCCGCTGATCTTGGGCCGGATGCCGGCATACCCCGCCTGCAAGGCGGCCTCAGGCAGCCCGGGCCAATAGGTGTGTACCCGCGCGCAGAACGCCGCACCGCGCGCCGGATCAACTTGCAGATCGTCCGGCGAATCGACCCACTGAACGTCAGGCCCGAACTTGGCCTGTCCGCCCAGATCGAGCGTGAGGTGCACGCCCAGCCCTCCAGCTTCGGGCACGGGATAGATCAGGCGTGAAAACGGCGAACGGCCCGGCAAGCTGAAGTAGCTGCCCTTGGCAAAGTGCGGCGTTGGCACCCATTCGGGTTGCAAGCCCGCGAAGCGCCGAGCCAGCGACGGCGCGGCCAGGCCCGCCGCGTTCACCACGTTCACGCAACGCAGGAAAGTCCCGTCGGCCATCGCCAGCACGATGCCATCGCTCGCACATTCGGCACGCGCCACGGCGGATTGCAAGACCAACAGCCCGCCCGCGTTTTCCATGTCGGCTTGCAAACTGAGCATCAGCGCGTGGCTGTCGATGATGCCCGTGCTGGGTGAATGCACGGCCGCCACGCAGTGCAATTGCGGCTCCATGGCTTGCGCCTGGGCTTGCGTGAGCAGCGCCAGATCATCGACGCCATTGGCGCGCGCCTTGACGATGATGGCTTCGAGCGCCTCGACCTGGCCCGGTTCGGTCGCAACGATCAGCTTGCCGCAGCGGCGGTGCGCGATCCGCTGTGCCTGGGCATAGGCATACAGCGCCTGTTTGCCCCGCACGCACAGCCGCGCCTTGAGCGAGCCCTGGGGGTAATGGATGCCGGCGTGGATGACTTCGCTGTTGCGCGAACTGATCCCCGTTCCGATCGCCGCTTCGCGCTCCAGCACGATGACCTCGCGGCCCCCGAGCGCCAGCGCGCGCGCCACGGCAAGCCCCACGACACCGGCGCCGATGACGGCGCAATCGATTTGTTCCATGCTGGATTTTGAGTGCAGCACTTCGACTACCGCTGACAGGGGTTTGAGCTTTCCGTCGGACGAAAGCCTTGACCCTTGAAACGGCAGTCGACCGCTAATCTCACACTCACGAACGCCCGCGTCGTGTAGGGCACGCGCGCTTCGGATTGGCCGCGCAGCGCCGGGTCGGTGGCGATGAGGTGTTCGAGCTGCGCGCGCACCTGGCTTTGCTGGTCCGCGGGCAGGCCGGCGATAAAACTGATGGAGAGCACGCGGTCGATGATGACCTGCCCGGGCGGCCCCACGTGTTCGTGGGTCAGAACGGTTTCGGCCAGCGAGCCAAACGCCGGATGCGGAAAGGCGCGCCGCCAATCACCTTTGTAAAAGCGCGGCGCGTCGCCCTCGTAGGGCGCGATGATGCGCGTCAGCGCGGCGACCCAGGCGACCGATTCGTCGCGCTCGTTCCACACCAGCCCCAGGCGCGCGCCAGGCTTGAGCACACGGGCGAATTCGTCCAGCGCCGCGTGCGTAGCGAACCAGTGAAAGGACTGCGCGCACACCAGCGCATCCAGACTGGCCGCCGCCAGCCCCGTGGCCTGCGCCGTGCCCGCCTGTGCGCGCAGATGTGGGTGCGGCGCGATGCGCTCGCGCATGGCGTCCACCGGCTCGATGGCGATCACCTGCGCGCCGGTGGCCAGCAGCAACTCGGTGAACTTGCCCGTGCCCGCTCCCACGTCGGCCACGGCGCGGCCCGGCCCCAAACTGAGCGCATCGCGCAGCCAGCCCTGTAATTGCGGCGGATACCCGGGCCGCCCGCGGCGGTAAGCCTCGGCCTGTCTGGAAAAGCCTTGCTGCGCGGCGGTGTGGATGTCGGAGGCGGTTTTGGGCATGGTGGCTTCCGCAAATTCTTTTCGGTCTTCAAGCTTACGCCTGTGCGTTATGACGCTTCCCGCCACCCTCCCCCCAGCGCCTGAATGAGCGCCGCCGTGTCGCTCAGGCGCGCGGCCTGCGCCTGCACGCGGGTGATGCGCGCCTGCTGGTACGCCTGCTGCGCATTGATGAGCGTGAGCGCATCGACATAGCCCAGCTCCTGCTGCTTGCCGGTGAGCGCCAGCGTGCGCGCGGCGGCGCGCTCGGCGGCGTCGGCGGCGGCCAGGGCGCGGGCGTCGGCGTCGATGGCGTAGAGCGCATCGGCCACGTTCTGGAACGCGCCCAGCACCACGCCGCGG
>CAYTPC010000028.1:0-5097 GCA_964439605.1 uncultured Burkholderiaceae bacterium | reverse complement strand
GATGCGCAGTGATGAACAACCACACCGAACATGCCTTTGAAACCGCCATAGAGCATGGTCTCATTACCCGCGACCGCTACCAAAAGCGCGAGCCGGGCGGCTTCGACCCCGAAACCGCGCTGTTTCCGGATGATGTGATCGGCTTTATCCGCGACAGCCAGCCCGCGCGCTGGGCGCAGCTTGAGGCGATGCTGAAAGACAAAACCGCCGCCATGGTGATCGACAGCCTGAACAAGGAACTGGCGAGCAAGGGCGCGCTGGGGGTGTTGCGCCACGGTTTCAAGTGCTATGGCAACCCCTTGCGCCTGGCGTACTTTCAGCCCAATTCGGGAATGAACCCCGAAAGCGCCGCGCGCTATGCCGCCAATCGGCTGACCATTGCCCGGCAGCTTTCTTTTACATCGAGCGTGTTGAAACGGCCTGACGGCAAGCCGCGCACATGCATCATCGACGTGGTCCTCTGCGTGAACGGCCTGCCGGTCGTGACCGTGGAACTGAAAAACCCGCTCACCGGCCAGCGCGCCAAAGATGCTTGTCAGCAGTACAAGACCGGCCGTGACGGGCGCGATTTGCTGTTTCGCTTCAAGGAACGGGCGCTGGTCCACTTTGCCGCCGATCCTGACGAGGCATGGATGACGACGGAGTTGAAGGGCGCGGAGACTTTGTTTCTGCCCTTCAATCGCGGCCACGATTTCGGCGCGGGCAATCCGCCGGTCAAGGACAACTGGAAAACGCACTATCTGTGGGACGAAGTGCTGCGGGCCGACAGCCTGCTCGACATCCTCCAGCGCTTCATGCATCTGGAGATCAGCGAGCGGACGGTGGACACGCCCACAGGCAAGCGCACGGTGCGGCGCGAAGCGATGATCTTTCCGCGCTATCACCAGCTTGACGTTGTGCGCAAGCTGGTCGGCCATGCGCGCTCGCGCGGGCCGGGGCGCAACTATCTGATTCAACATTCCGCCGGTTCCGGCAAATCCAACAGCATCGCGTGGCTGGCGCACCGGCTGGCGAGCCTGCACGACGCGCACGATGCCAAGGTGTTTGATTCGGTGATCGTGATTACCGACCGGCGGGTGCTCGATCAGCAGTTGCAGAGCACGATCTATCAGTTCGAGCACAAGACGGGCGTGGTCGAAAAGATCGACGAAAACACGCAGCAGCTTGCCAAGGCGCTGGCGGGCGGCACGCCGATCATCATCACGACGATTCAGAAATTTCCCTTCATCAGCCAGGCGATCAGCACCTTGTATCGCCTTGGCGAAAAGGTGGAATTTGATACGGCGGGCAAGCGCTTTGCCGTGATCGTGGATGAGGCGCACAGTTCGCAGTCCGGCGAGACCGTGGCGGCGCTCAAGGGCATTCTGAACAGAGACGGCATCGCCGACGCCATCGCCACGCAGTTGAACGAGGCGGAAGAAGACAGCCAATTGTCCGAGGAGGTCAAGGCGCGTATCCGCAGGGAAATGCTCAGCCGGGCGCGGCAGCCCAATCTGAGCTTCTTCGCCTTTACCGCGACGCCCAAATTCAAGACCAAGGCGGTATTCGACGAGCCAGGGCCAACCGGCACGGCGCCGTTCCATGAATATTCGATGCGGCAAGCCATTGAAGAGGGCTTCATCCTCGACGTGCTGCAAAACTACACCACATACAAGCGCTTTTTCGGACTGGTAAAACAAATCGATGCCGACCCCGAGGTACCAAAAAAGGCGGCAGCCAAGGCGCTGGGGCAGTTTCTGGAACTGCATCCGGTCAACATCGAGCAGGTGGTGCAGGTCATCATCGAGCACTTCCGCCTGAAGGTGATGCACGAATTGGGCGGACGTGCCAAGGCGATGGTGGTGACGGGGTCGCGCCTTTCAGCCGTCAAGTACAAGCTGGCGTTTGACAAATACATCAAGGACAAGGGCTATACCGGCATTCGCGCGCTGGTTGCTTTTTCCGGCACGGTGGAAGATCCCGATTGGCCGGAATTGAAATTCACTGAAGTGGGCATGAACGACGGCTTGCCCGAGCGCGAATTGCCCGAGCGTTTTGCCGGTGAGGCATATCGCGTGCTGCTTGTCGCGGAGAAGTACCAGACCGGCTTCGACCAGCCGCTGTTGCAGACCATGTATGTGGTCAAGAAGCTGGCGGGCGTGCAGGCGGTGCAGACGCTTTCGCGCCTCAACCGCATTGCGCCTGGCAAAACGCGCACCTTCGTCCTCGATTTCAAGAACGAAGAGCAAGATATTTTCGAGGCGTTCAAGCCCTACTACGAGACCACGCCTGTCGGCCCTAACGCCGATCCGCAAAAGCTCAACGAACTGCACCACAAGCTGCTGCAACCGGCAATCTTCACGCCGCAGGACGTGACCGGTTTTGCCGCCGTGTGGTTTAAGGCTCGCCGCGATCCGAGCGGACAGGATCACAAGCTAATGAATGCAATTCTGGATCGCTGCGTTGAGCGGTTCAATGAACGGGAAGAAACCGAGCAGGAAGCGTTTCGAGGACTGCTGACGGCTTTTCGCAATCTGTACGGTTTCCTATCGCAGATACTGCCCTGGTTCGACAGCGAGTTGGAGCAACTCTACGCCTTCGCGCGCAATCTGGCGGCCAAGCTGCCGCCGCCGGGAGGTGGCGCCAAATTCACGCTCGACGACGATGTGGCGCTAAAGTTCTTCCGCCTGCAGCAGGTGAGCGAAGGCACCATCGACCTTTCTCATGGTGAGGCCGACCCGCTCAAGGGGCCGACGGATGTGGGTACCGCGGGCGGGAAGGATACGGAGGTCGCCCTATCGACCTTGGTGGCACAACTCAACGAGCGATTCGGAACCAGCTTTACCGAAGGCGATCAGCTTTTTTTCGATCAGGTGCGTGCCACGGCCGCACAGGACGAGAAGGTGGTTGAAGCGGTCTGGGCCAATACGGAAGCCAATTTCTCGACTTTCTTCGGGCGCATCCTCGATGATCTGTTTATTCAACGAATGGAGGGCAACGATGAGATTTTCAACCGCGTCATGAGTGACCAGCAGTTTCGTAGCGCCGCCCAGGAACATCTGGCACGCGAAGTTTATGAGCGCATCCGTGGCGGCCAAGCCGATGGATGATCACCGCTGGATGCCCGTTCTTGAGAACGCCATCGCCCGCAAACAATCACCACCTGCTGCGCTGAAACGGGAAGGTCGTCAGGAAAGGTGATCTTCAAGGGGTGCGGTTGCGGCGGTTGCGGCGGTTGCGCATCGGCGCGGCGGTCAGGCATCGGAGCAGGCATGGAACCGGGGATTATCGGCATGGCGGCGTGCGAAGGAAGCGCCATGCCGGGTCTACCGACCCAGCCTACGAACCACGAACTTTTTCCTGTTCCAGGCGCTGCGCTTGCTGTTGCTCCAATTGTTTTTGCTTGCTCTGCTGCTCCCGCAATCGGGCTATTTCGCGCTCGGCCATGATGGGCGGAGCATCGAACGACATGCCCGCCGACGGCAAATATCTGGTGAGCGCATAACAGGAAAGCATATCCGAGAACTCCCTGATCAACAGGAAATTCAGCGCCGAGAAAATCGGGCGCCAGGATTCTTCTCCGCCGTTTGAGCGGCAGCGCACCTCGAGCGCCGGATTGAACCGATACCAGCCACGCTTGACGCGCTTGAACAAGGCGCGGTTGTAGGCATAGTCGCGCTCGACTTCGTTGCGCGAGAGCACATTCGACAGGTGCGCGCGTTTGTTGCGCGCGGCGCGCAGAATGCACTCTGGCAAATCCTCCCAAGCCTGAAGAATCGCCTCGGCGTCCATGGCGTTGTGAAACGCCAGATCGACATGCGTCACGCGTGACTTGAACAAGGCCCAGAAGGTCTGGAACAAGAAATATTCCGTCAGGTGCTTGTCGATGCGCACCAGGCGCTCGCCGGCTTTCACGTCCACATGCGGCGGCGCCAACAGCTCATAAAGCGCGGCGCCGGGACCGTGCGCGAACTTGGGATCGTCAAACATCGCGCGCAGGGCCAAATGCAGCGCGTTGCAGCCGTATTGATCGGTCGCGTCACGATCGGCGCCGCGTTCGATCAGCGCCTCGGCCAGCGCAACGTTGCCGGCGGCGGCCGCCGCCATCAACGGCGTCTGGTTCATCGGGGTGCGGTGGTCGATGCCGTGCAGGTCGCATTGGCGCAGCACGTCCTTGAAATTGCGCCCGGCGTAAGGCACCAAATATTTGCGGTTAAACGCGATGCGCTGCTGCTCGAAGCCCTGCACGGCGCCAAATTCGGGCTGCGCCTTACCGAAACCGATTTCCCGCGCGAGGTACCGGATCAGTTCCGGTTCGTCGTGAAAAGCCGCGTATTCACTCAGCTGCCGCTTGTGCTTGTCGCCGACCGCGCGCTCACGGAACACCTTGACCAGCAGTTCGCGCACCGCCGGCTCGTCAAACACCGGCCAAGGCGGCGGGGTTTGTTTGAGGATGGTGCGGCGGATCGCCTCAGCCTGCTCCTGCTTGCCTTGCAACTCCAGCTTGTGCGCTTCTTTTTGCCATTCTTCGAGGCTCGATTGTTTGGCTTCCACCCGCGAGGGGCTGTTGCCCAGACGCAGCCCGAGCAGATCGAACACCGGATGCGCGGTGTCCGATTCGATCAGGTACAGATTCCTGACGGCGCGGGTCAGCGCAACGTACAGCGCATTGACGAAGAACTTGTAAACCTCCAGCGACTTGTCGCTCTTGTCGCGTGCGCGCCGGTATTCGAGCGTGTCGGTTTCGAGATCGCGCGGCGTCACGCCCTCGGTGATCTCCGCAAATTCGCGCCGGTGCGAAGAGACGAAGCGGTACAGCACGATGTTCTCGTACTCCAGCCCCTTGGCCTCGTGGATCGAAAACAGCAGCGGCGTGGAAAACCATTCCCGCGCGGCTGCCTTGTCTTCGTCGCGCATGACCAGCACGGCGAATTGGGTGGACTTTTGAATCGCGCGGTCCAGTTCGCGCTTGGCGGCGTCCTTGTCCTCCATCAGCGTGGCCTGGCCCGGGTCGTCGCCAACGGCCTGCACCAGGAAGTTGCTTTCCCGGTCGATCGAACCAAAGCGGCGCTGCTTGATCTTGAGCAGGGTATTGGCCAGGCGCGTGGTTTCCAGCCC
>CAYTPC010000027.1:0-10202 GCA_964439605.1 uncultured Burkholderiaceae bacterium | reverse complement strand
CTGGCCGATCCTGCGCCCTCCGAGGTCGATGCGCTTCGGCGGGAGATCCAGTCCATCCGCGCCGACTACGAAGCGCGCTTGCAGGCGCTTGAACAGCGTGTCAGGGCGGCAGAAGCCGCCGCAACGCAGGCGAGCACCGCCGCCACACCGGTCGCACCGCCGCCGGTTGCGGCCACTGCTTCCACGGGCGGTGGCGCCAATGCCTTCAATCCCGCGCTGTCGCTGATCCTCTCGGGTGGCTATACGCGTAGCTCCAAAGACCCGGCGAACTACGCGATCACCGGCTTCCCGCTGCCGCCGGATGCCGAGATCGGGCCCGGCAGGCGCGGCTTCAACCTGTCGGAATCGGAGCTGGGTTTCTCGGCCAGCATCGACCCGTGGCTGCGCGGCGTGGCCCACCTCGCGCTGAAACCCGACGACTCGGTGTCGGTGGAGGAAGCCTTCTTCCAGACCACCGCGCTTGGCAACGGGTTGTCACTCAAGGCGGGCCGCTTCTACTCGGGCGTGGGCTATCTCAACGCGCAGCATGCCCATACCTGGGATTTCGCCGACAACCCGCTCGCCTACCAAGCGATGCTTGGCACGCAGTACGGCGACGACGGCATGCAGCTCACCTGGATCGCACCGCTTGACCACTACCTCGAACTCGGCGCCGAGATCGGCCGGGGCCGCTCCTTTCCGGGCGGCGATTCGAGCCGCAACGGCGCGGGCATGACCGCGCTAATGCTGCACACCGGCGGCGACATCGGCGACAGCAGCAACTGGCGCGTGGGCCTCTCGGTACTCGATGCCAAGGCGAACAACCAAGCGCTCACCGCGACCAACGCGGCGGGCGAGATGGTGAATAGCGTCTTCAGCGGCAACACCCGTGTGTGGGTGCTCGACGGCGTGTGGAAATGGGCGCCCAACGGCAACGCCACGCGCACCAACTTCAAGCTGCAAGGCGAATACCTGCGCGGCACGCGCAACGGTACCGTGCTCTACGATGCCGGCGACACGAATGCCTTTGGCGGTTACCGCGTGGTGCAATCGGGCTGGTACGTGCAGGGCGTCTACCAGTTCATGCCGCGCTGGCGCATCGGCCTGCGCACGGAACGGCTCAACCCCGGCGCGCCGAACTTCTGGTCCGCCTCGACCGCGCTGTTCGGCAACTATCGGCCGCACAAGAATTCGGCAATGCTGGACTTCAGCCCGAGCGAGTTCTCGCGCATCCGGTTGCAGTTCGCGCAGGACCGCGCGCGTCAGGGCATCGTAGACAACCAGATCACTGTGCAATACCAGATGAGCCTCGGTGCGCACGGCGCCCACAGCTACTGAACCTGGAAACACCCCATGAAGATTCGATCTCCCCTTTGCCTCATTGCCTTGCTGGCCGCGCCGCTGATATTGCTGGCCGCGCCCGCGCAGGCCGCGCTGCGCGTTTTCACCTGCGAGCCTGAATGGGGTGCGCTGGCACAGGAACTCGGCGGCAAGCTCGTCGATGTCTCGGTGGCCACCACTGCGCTGCAAGACCCGCACCAAATCCAGGCCAAGCCCAGCCTGATCGTCCGCGCACGCAACGCCGACCTCGTGATCTGCACCGGAGCCGAACTGGAGATCGGCTGGCTGCCGGTGCTGTTGCAGAAATCGGGCAACGCGAAGGCGCAGCCCGGCCAGCCCGGCCACTTCGCCGCCGCCGACTTCGTTCGCAAGCTCAAGGTGCCAACGCAGGTGGACCGCTCCCAGGGCGACGTGCATGCGGCGGGTAATCCGCACATCCAGACCGATCCGCGCAACATCGCGCTGATCGCCACGGCGCTCGGCAAGCGCTTGCAGCAGATCGATCCGGCCAACGCCGCCGAGTACGCGAAACGCGGCGACGACTTCAACCAGCGCTGGCAGCAGGCGATGGCGCGCTGGAACGCACAAGGCGAGCCGTTCAAGGGCGTGCCGGTGGTTTCGCAGCACGACGCCTTCGTCTACCTCTATGACTGGCTCGGCATGAAGGAGGTCGCGGTGCTGGAACCCAAGCCCGGTGTCGAGCCCACGGCCTCGCATCTTCAGGAGGTGCAGGCGGCCCTCAAAGGCACACCCGCGAAGATGGTGGTCTACGCCGCCTACCAAGACTCGCGGCCCTCGGACTGGCTCAACAAGAACGCGGGCATTCCGGCGGTCAAGCTGCCCTTCACCGTGGGCGGCACCGACGGCGCGAAGGATCTGTTCGGCCTCTTCGACGACACGCTCGCGCGGCTGCTCGGCGCCACCAGGACAAAGCCGTGAACTGGAGCGCGCTCGATGCCGGCATTCTCGGCCCCGCGCTGATTGCCGGCCTGCTGGTGCTGGCCACGCACGTGCCGCTGGGCATGCAGGTGCTCGACCGCGGCATCGTGTTCATCGACCTCGCGATCGCGCAGATCGCGGGCCTGGGCGTGATTGCCGCCGATGCGTTCGGCATGCCCGGAGGCGGCGTCGCGGTACAGGCGGCTGCCGTTACCGCGGCGCTGCTCGGCGCCTGGCTGCTGACCTGGACCGAGCGCCGCGCGCCGCAGCACCAGGAGGCGCTGATCGGCGTGATGTTCATCCTCGCGGCCTGCGCGGGCATCCTGCTGCTGGCGAGCAATCCGCACGGCAGCGAGCACCTGAAAGACCTGCTCGTCGGCCAGATCCTGTGGGTTGGCACGACGCAGTTGCTATGGCTCGCGGGCGTTTCCGCCGCACTGCTGCTCGCGCTCGGGCTGGGCTGGATCGATCGCCTGGGCCGCTTTGGCTTCTACGGAGCGTTTGCGCTCGCGGTCACGGCTTCGGTGCAACTCGTCGGCGTGTACCTGGTGTTTTCGAGCCTGATCATCCCGGCGCTCGGCACGTGCGCGCATCGCGGCGCGCGGCGCCTGCGCATCGCCTATGCCGTGGGTGCGCTTGGCTACACGCTCGGACTCGCGCTGTCGGCGCTGTTCGATCTGCCCTCGGGCGCCGTGATCGTGTGGACCCTCGCGGCCTGCGCGCTCGCGGGGGCGCTCATGCCGCGACCGCGCCGTATGGAACCAACGCGGCCTCGAATAGATCGTAAACACCCTCTAAGGTGAAATTTCCTTACACTTCCCGCTCTTTCGACTTTCTGCCGCCGGAGTCTGCCGCATGAAATTCCGCTTTCCGATCGTCATCATCGACGAGGACTACCGTTCCGAGAATACTTCCGGACTGAGCATCCGTGCGTTGGCGCAGGCCATCGAGGCCGAGGGCTTCGAGGTGCTGGGCGCCACCAGCTACGGCGGCCTGAGCCAGTTCGCGCAGCAGCAAAGCCGCGCCAGCGCCTTCATCCTGTCGATCGACGACGAGGAATTCACGCACGGCCCCGACCTCGACCCGGCGGTGCTGAACCTGCGCGCCTTCATCGAGGAAGTGCGGCGCAAGAACCCCGACGTGCCGATCTACATCTACGGCGAAACCAAGACCAGCCGCCACCTGCCCAATGACATCCTGCGCGAACTGCATGGCTTCATCCACATGTTTGAAGACACGCCCGAGTTCGTCGCGCGCCACATCATCCGCGAGGCCAAGAGCTATCTCGAAGGAGTACAGCCGCCGTTTTTCAAGGCGCTGATCGATTACGCCGAAGACGGTTCTTATTCGTGGCACTGCCCGGGCCACTCGGGCGGCGTGGCCTTCCTGAAAACCCCCGTGGGCCAGATGTTTCACCAGTTCTTCGGCGAGAACATGCTGCGCGCGGACGTATGCAATGCGGTTGAAGAACTCGGCCAGCTGCTCGATCACACGGGCCCGGTGGCCGCCAGCGAGCGCAACGCGGCGCGCATCTTCAACGCCGACCACTGCTTTTTCGTCACCAACGGCACCAGCACCAGCAACAAGATGGTCTGGCACCACACCGTGGCGCCCGGTGACGTGGTGGTGGTCGATCGCAACTGTCACAAGTCGGTGCTGCACGCGATCGTCATGACCGGGGCGGTGCCGGTGTTCCTCAAGCCCACGCGCAACCACTTCGGCATCATCGGGCCGATTCCGAAAAGCGAGTTCGAGCCGGAGGCGATCAAAGCCAAGATCCGGGCCAATCCGCTGCTCGCGGACGTCAATGCCGACGTCGTCAAGCCGCGCGTGCTGACGCTGACGCAATCAACCTACGACGGCGTGCTCTACAACACCGAAACCATCAAGAGCATGCTCGATGGCTATGTGGACACGCTGCACTTTGACGAAGCCTGGCTGCCGCATGCGGCCTTTCATCCTTTTTACGGCACCTATCACGCGATGGGCAAGCGCCGCCAGCGGCCTCGGGAATCGCTGGTGTTTTCCACGCAATCGACGCACAAGCTGCTGGCCGGCATCAGCCAGGCCAGCCACGTGCTGGTACAGGACTCGCAAAACCGCAAGCTCGACCGCGATCTGTTCAACGAGGCTTACCTGATGCATTCCTCGACCAGTCCGCAGTACGCGATCATCGCCAGTTGCGACGTGGCCGCCGCGATGATGGAGCCGCCCGGAGGCACCGCGCTGGTCGAGGAAAGCCTGCTGGAGGCGCTGGACTTTCGCCGCGCCATGCGCAAGGTGGAGCAGGAATTCGGCCAGGACGAGTGGTGGTTCAAGGTCTGGGGCCCCGAGAAGCTGGTCGAGGAGGGCGTTGGCCGCGCCGATGATTGGATCATCAAGGGCGAGGCGCGCACCGCCAAGTGGCACGGCTTCGGCAAGCTGGCCGACGGCTTCAACATGCTCGACCCGATCAAGGCCACGGTGGTGACGCCCGGGCTCGATCTCAATGGCCGATTTGCCTCGACCGGCATCCCGGCGGCCATCGTCACCAAGTTTTTGGCCGAACACGGCGTGATCGTGGAGAAGACCGGCCTGTACAGCTTCTTCATCATGTTCACCATCGGCATCACCAAGGGCCGCTGGAATACCTTGCTGACGGCGCTGCAGCAGTTCAAGGACGATTACCGGCGCAACCAGCCGATGGGGCGCATCATGCCGGAGTTCTGCCAGCGGCACTCGTGCTACGAGTCCATGGGTCTGCGCGATCTGTGCCAGCGCATCCACGAGGTTTACGCGAGCCACGACGTGGCGCACCTGACCACCCAGATGTACCTGAGCGACCTCACCCCGGCCATGAAGCCCAGCGATGCCTTTGCGCACATCGCGCATCGCAAGATCGAGCGTGTGGAGATCGACGAGCTCGAAGGCCGCATCACGACCAGCCTGATCACACCGTATCCGCCGGGCATTCCGCTTCTGATTCCGGGCGAGGTGTTCAATAAAAAGATCGTCGATTACCTGAAGTTCGCGCGGCAGTTCAACGCCAAATGTCCGGGCTTCGAAACCGACATCCACGGGCTGGTGGCGCGCACCGATGACAGCGGCAAGCTGCGCTACTTTGCCGACTGCGTGAAAGAATAAATCCCTTGTTCGGCCCCGAAAAAATCGTAACCAAGCTCTGATTGCACGAAGCCCATTGATATTTTTTGTGTCAATGGATTGCAACTTGGAGTATCGGTAACGGGCGATATGCCCCGGCGCGCGCGAGTGGCACGGCCATTACGCTGCGGGCGCGGGGGTTCCGGCGCTCTTTTCAAGCGGTCCGCGGCGTTGCGGCGTGTTACGGTTCTTGAGGGTATCTGCCGATCCAGGTGGGTAGATCCGCCTGCATGATGGGGCCATGCCATTCATCGATCACCAAAGCGTGAAAGATGCGCCTGGAATTTTCGGGCCGCGCCTGCGTCCCGCCGCCTTCCTCGTCGCTCTTGGCCTCGTGCTCGCATCATGCGGCGGAGACTTGTCGGACGTGTCGGTCGGCCAGGAACTCGTCATCACCACTTACGAAATCCCAAGCAAGGCGAAGGCTTTGCGCACACCTGGCACGCCCGGCGTCAAAGTCGATCCGTCGAGCAAGCTGGCGATCCAGTTCGGCGACGCCACCAAGGTCGATCTGAACCGCGTGCGCTATACCCGCTATGCCCTCAAGGACAACGCCGGCAAGCCGGTAGACGCGATACTGGTCGCCATACCCGGCACGCTGGCCGCGTCGCACAGCTATCTCATCCTGGCGGAAAACCTGGTCTGGCGCATGTGGAAAGATTACCGGAAGGTGGTCGAAGTCTGGGGCTTTGACCGGCGGTCGGTTCTTCTGGAGGACACCAAGGGCCTGGAAATCGCGGAGCGCGAACGCAAGGCTGAAATCGGCCTGAACTTCCTCTACGGCGCCGAGCTTGGTCTGCCGCTCGATCCCAGGCTCGATCGCCGCGCGGTGTTCTACGACGGCGCCGACGTGCCATTCATTGCCGACTGGACCCCGCAGGTGCACTCGATGGACATCGATGCCGTGGTCGACATTGCGCTCACGGTTGCACGCTCGCGCAACGTATTCCTTGGCGGCCACTCGGCCGGCACCGGCTTTGCCGCGCGCTACGCCGCCACTGATTTCAACCTTCGCGGCAGCGGCCCCGCGCAGCCCGGTTATTCCAAGCTCAAGGGGCTGGTATTGTTCGAAGGCGCCGGCGGCTCCCTGGCCGAGACGCCGCCGGCCAGCGCGGAACTCGATGCCGTCATCGCCGCATACGAGGGCGGGTTGTACAACGCCGTCGCGACCCGCAAGGTGCAGGCTTTTACTTCGATGCCGGGCTTGACGCCGCGCGTCAACGCTTCGACCGCGGTCACCGGCATGCAAATCGAATTCGAAGGCACCATCAACGGAAAACAGGCGCTGCTGCAAACCGACCAGCGTGGAATCAAGGACAACAACGTCTACAGCGTCGTCACCGATTTCACCCAGCGCGCGTTTCCGGTCACGGCCGGCGCGGCGCTCGGCACTTTCATGGATGACGACAACCTCGAGCGCACGGTCTTTTATTCGATCTCAATGGGGGCGCTGGGGAGTGCGCGCAGTGACGGCGTGCGTATCTGGCTCGACAACAAGGACACGCTTCCGGCCTCGGCCTTTCGCGATCACGGCCCCATGCCGGAAACCGTGACCGGAGCCGCATGGGGCAAAGAGGTGGAAGCGACCAACCTCAAACGCTTTGCGCGCGCATTGTTCACTGGCGATTCCATGTACAGCGACTGGTACTACCCGAGTTCCGGCTTGTTGATCGGCAACTCGGTCGGCGGGGGAGGCGCAAACCTCGGGCTCGATACCAGCGCACTGTCGCTCCCGGTGAGCCAGGGTGGCCGCGGCCGACCTGACATCGTCAACCAGACCCAGGCGCGCAAGATCGATATACCGGTGATCGCGTTCGGCGGCTCGAACGGTCTTGCCACGGTGCCTGGCGTCTGGCGCGGGTTCGCGGAGGCGATCGGCCCTTGTGCGGCGCCCAGTTGCGTGCCCGGCACGCCGCGAACGCCGCCCGGGCAACAGCCGGTCAATCTGGCCAATCGGCAATTCGGCGGTGTCGCAGGCGGCTTCGAAGTCCACATGAGCGAGGGCTTCACCCACGTGGACATCTTGACCGCTGACGACGGCGACAAAAACAACGTGGTGCGGCCGCTGGCGGAGTTCATCAAGCGCAACATGAGTTAGACACTAGGGCCTGTTCGCCGTCCAAAAGCACCCTGCCGTTTCCAGGTGCAACGATCCACCCCGAAACGGCGCTGATCTGATTTGCGATGTTTCGTATTGAGCGGTGCAATTCCTGGATGGCGCTTTGCTTGTTCAGGCTGCATCTCTACATCTCTGACTGCAGGACGTACCCGGAGCGGATTTTTCAGACGGCGGCGAAGATGAAGTCCGAGAAGTCGAGGGTGTCCGGCTTGAAGTTGGCGAGCACCACGTGGTCGTCGCCGAAGCGGATATCCGTGTTGTTGCCGGACTGCGTGACGTTGCTGCTCTTCCACGTCGCGAAGTTCGCGGCGGTCACGCCCTTGACGACAGCCGAGAGATCGATCACATCCTCGTTGCCCGGGCTGTCGCCGAAAAAGTAGATGGTGTCGGTGATGGCGCCTGTGGGGTCGGCCTCGAACACGAAGGTGTCGCTGCCGCCGCCGGTATTGGTGCCATAAGTTCCAGTGTTGTCACCGTAAAGGGAGTCCGAGCCCGAACCGCCTCTGATCGTGTCGTTACCCTTTTGACCGTAGATCGTGTCATTGCCAGCGCCGCCGTAGATGACATCGTTGCCATCGCCACCAACGATGATGTCGTCACCATCGCCGCCATCGAGTGTGTCGTCGCCGACTTCGCCATAGAGCATGTCATTGCCAGCGCCGCCAGAGAGCTTGTCATTGCCGTTGCCGCCATAGAGCCAATCGTTGCCGCTGCCCCCCAGAAGCGCGTCCCCGAAAATCCAGTCATCGCCATCGCCGCCACTGAGCGTGTCGTCGCCGTTGCCCCCAAAGAGCCAATCGTTGCCGTTGCTGCCTGCCAACTGGTCATTTCCTGCGCCACCATCGACGAAGGCCAAGCCGGTCACAGAATTGAAGTACCAGCCCAAGTCGATGGTGTCATCGCCGGTCGTGCCTTGGATGCCGTAGCCATTGCCGACGAGATTTTCGACTCCCTTGATGTTTGGGAAGGACGATATCGTGAGGTTCGAGGTCAGTTGCAGGGTATCTGTCCCCGAACCACCGTTGATAACGTCACCCTGTAGGTCGGTTCCACCGACGAGGATGATGTCGTTGCCGTTGCCACCATTGATGGTATCCGCGCCAGCGCCGCCGGTGATGACATCATTACCATCGCCACCAACAACGATATCGTCACCATTGCCGCCATCGAGTGTGTTGTCGCCAGCGTCGCCATAGAGCTTGTCATTGCCAGCGCCGCCAGTGATCGTGTCGTTACCGTCCATGCCCTCAAGGTAGTCATCGCCAGCGCCGCCATCAAGTGTGTCTTTGCCGGCACCACCATAAAGCGTATCGTTTCCGTTGCCCCCCTGCAGCGTGTCGTTGCCGTCGCCGCCATCGAGCGTGTCGTTGCCGTCGCCGCCATATATGCGATCCGCGCCAGCGTCTCCCAGCAGCCAGTCGTTGCCGGCGCTACCGGTGATCGTGTCGTCGCCGGCACCGCCATGAACCCAACTCAGGTTGGTGATGGTGGCGGTGCTGAAGTCCAAGGTATCGTTGCCGGCGGTGCCGGTGATGGAGTGGTTGTTTGCGGTGATGCGTTCAATCCCGATGAGCCCCGCCAGGGTGACATCCGTTGTCAGTTCAAGCGTATCCGTGCCGGCACCACCGCGGATCGCGTAAGTGTTGACCCCGCTGATGCGGATAAGGTCATCGCCAACGCCGCCGTCCAGGAAGGCTAGACCGGTGACGGTCACCGCTTCGAGGTCGAATGTATCGTTACCGGCAGTGCCGTTGATGCCATAGCCGTTACCGGCAATCCGCTCGATCTCGTTGGTCGCGGCGCTGAACCCAGCCAGGGTGGCATTGGAGGTCAGCGCAAGCGTATCGATGCCGGGGCCGCCACGGAGGGTATCGATCTCGGTCCCACCAATGCGGATGATGTCGTCGCCTGCGCCGCCATCAAGCGTATCGTTGCCTGGGCCGCCGTCCAGAATGTCATCGCCGCCACCGCCATAAATGATGTCATTGCCTGCGCCCCCCAGCAGCATGTCGGGACCGTTACTGCCATAGATCGTGTCGTTGCCTGCACCGCCATCGACCCAGCTTGGGTTGGTGGTAATGGTGCGGTCTCTGAAGTCAAGGGTGTCGTTGCCGGTCCCGCCATAAACAACAGCCGCGTCAGGGTTGCCCCGAAAGATGAAATCCGAATAATCGAGGTTGGATATGGAGACGTTGGAAAGCACCACGCGGTCATCGTCCAAGTGAATCACTGCATCGGAGCCGGACTGCGTGATATTTTTACTTTTCCACGCTGCAAAGTCTGCGGCGGTTACGTTGGTGGCAATGACGGCCGACAGGTCGATGAGGTCTTCATTGCCTGGGCTGTCACCGAAATCGCGAATAGTGTCAGTCACTGTACCGGAATCAGGCCAGAACACGAAAGTGTCGTTGCCGCCATCGCCATAAAGCGTATCGGAGCCTGCGCCGTCTCTGATTTTGTCATTACCGGCGCCCCCATGAATGATGTCATTGCCGGCGCCGCCGAAGATCATGTCGTTTCCGTTTTCGCCATAGATGGTGTTGGCTAGGAGTCTGGGCGGCAGAAGTCGAGAATCTGTCGTCGTAAGGGAGGTGGCGTGCGTTAATGGGAGATGGCCGCAAACTACTTGCCCTACGACCCGCAGCAGATGCTGCTGCTGCCCGAGGCGATGCAGGACTGGTTG
>CAYTPC010000026.1:0-13526 GCA_964439605.1 uncultured Burkholderiaceae bacterium | reverse complement strand
TGCGTGGTGATCGAGGACACGCTAACCGGCGCCGCCTCGGGCATCGCAGCCGGCGCGACCGTGTTCGGCTTCAGTCCCGGCGGCCCGGGCCACAGCAGCGCCGACGCATTGCGCGAATTGGGCGTGGCGCGGGTGTTCACCCGCATGGCGCAATTGACGCAGTGGCTCCTGACGCACCGGGCCGGTGATTTTTCGTGTATTCATTTTGTATCAAATATTACGAATTGAGAAATTTGACGGCGCCGGAATTGGCGTACAATGAACGATGTTTTGGTCTAAGGAAAATTTCCCGTAAAACTTGAGACAAAACAAAGGAAGGTGCCGTGGCATATTTCTATGATATTCGAACAAATCAGATCGCGCTCAGTAAATCCTATTTATTGAATGGGGCGGCAATCGAATTCAAAATCGGACCTGACCCGGATGGGAAAGCGCTGATCATCAAGGCAGCACAGCCGCATATTGTAGATATCAAACAGAAATTGATTCCTAACAAACCCGGGTGGCAGATTATTTCTGTGACGGGGAAGGCGCTCGGGACGGCTGTTCTGCAGGGGTACATTGAAACCAGTTCGGCATCGCCTGGGCGCTCGTCGCAGCTTAGATGCACAGCCTGTATTCCTTTAATGACTGTTGAGGTCCTGCCGAAAATGGAATGGCCGGACCAAAACAGTGAAGTAGGTGCGCTTGCACGTATGCTGGTCGCTGAAAATATCACGCCGCATGACAAGTATGGGCGCTATAAAGAAGAGGATTCATTGAAGTCAATGCAGTGGATGCGCAATGTGCTGGAAAACAGATTGGCCTTTTCTCATCCTCATTTGCTTCAGGTTCCCAGCGGTGTGAGATCGTTGCTGCCGCTCATAAAAAGCAGAGGTGTCGTTGAAGGGTTTAAGAGTTACCCAGATATTGGTGTTTCGCAGAAAAAAGTTATTGATAGTACATTAAGCATTGCTAATAATGTACGTGATCCCAAATTCATGCAATACCGCATCTATATGCAAAACGCGATCGCTGTGGCAAAAGGCGAAAAAAGAGGAGTTGATCCATGCTCTACAAAACTCTATGCTTGGCGTACTGCGGGTCCGAATTCTTCTCCAGGTGTTAATTTTATAAAATTCCAAACTCTTGCGGGACAGGATTTCTACACGCTAACGCCAGGCTTTATTGAAAATCCTCTGCATCCAACGCAAGTAAAGAAAAATTAAAACATAATTTCGCGCGCATTCTTGCAATTCTTTTAAATCGAAAGACGATACACATGCTTTTCTTGCGACATGCCGTAAAGTGGTTGATGCGGTGTGTCACTGTCGTGTTGATTACTTGTTTTTCGCTCGCAGCTGTCGCTAATGGGGTCGATGTTGTCTCTCCGTTGTTTAAGTCGTATTCTGTTCCTTTGCGAAAGATAATTAAGTTTGCGCCCACCAAGATTCCAAGTAGTGATGATCCAAACAGTGGAATTAATTGGAAACAAGAGGAGTATCTGCGTTACAGTAGCAAAGCTCCCCTAAATTTCTCCGATAAATACACGCTCTTTAAAACTGGTTGCGGTACCGATTGTCTTGAATTTTGTCTCATTGATCGGACGACCGGTGTTGTCTATCCGGGGATGAGTTTCAATCAACTTTTCCCTCCAGACTACAAGGGGCACAAAGGGTTTAAATTTCACCGAAGCAGTCGATTGCTCGTTGTTTATCACGCTGGCTTGGGTGAGCCGGTTTTTGTTGATTACTATGTTTGGGATGGGGTGAAATTCATCTTGCTGAAGACGGAAAAAATTCATGAATGATTGGAAAAAATTCGAGACAATCGCAAGAAATATGATGAAATTCATTGCCAGACCGTTCGAAGCTCTCAGGCCTTGCTCCGCTGAGAGTGGTGCAAAGATAAGCTGGGCTGGAGGCCGTGGCTGGTAATTGATCGGCCCATACGGAGAAGGAGGAAAAAAGCAATGAATCCGGAGTTTATTTTCCCTAACAGGCGCAGTAAAGGAGAAATCATGCGTAATTTTAGTTTAACAATAGTTTGTTGCGCCATTACGCTTGCATCAGCAAGCGCAATGGCCGCAAACGCGCCAGCCGAGCCGATTCAGCCGATCACGCCGGCAAAAATCAGTAATCCGGCAATGGTAGAATTGGGTAAAAAGCTGTTTTTTGATCCGCGTCTTTCAAAATCCGGATACATTTCATGTAATTCATGCCACAATTTGAGCATGGGGGGCAGTGACAACCTGGTTTCTTCGATTGGCCACGATTGGCAGCAAGGGCCAATCAATTCGCCAACAGTGCTCAATTCCAAGTTCAATCTGGCGCAATTCTGGGATGGCCGGGCCAAGGATTTGCAGGAGCAGGCAGGCGGGCCGATCGCCAATCCGAAGGAAATGGCATCCACGCACGAGCTGGCCGTGAATGTGGTGAGTTCGATTCCGCAATATGTGGAAGAGTTCAACAAGGTCTTTGGCTCGCGCAAAATCTCGATCAAGGAGATGACGCAGGCTATTGCCGCTTTTGAAGAAACGCTGGTCACGCCCAATTCGCGGTTCGACAAGTGGCTCATGGGCGACAAAAAGGCGATTAACGCGCAGGAACTGGCGGGCTACCAGTTGTTCAAGGACAGCGGGTGTGTGGCCTGCCACAACGGTGTGGCCGTGGGCGGCGCGTCGTTCCAGCGGATGGGGGTGGTCGAGCCCTACAAGACCAGCAATCCGGCAGCAGGCCGTTTCGCGGTCAGCGGGCAGGAGGCCGAGCGCTTCATGTTCAAGGTGCCGACCCTGCGCAATGTCGAACTGACCTATCCGTACTTCCACGACGGCGCGGCCAGCACGCTCAACCAGGCGGTCGATACCATGGGCCGGATCCAGTTGGGCAAGAAGTTCACGCCCGAGGAAAACGCCAAGATCGTCGCCTTCCTCAAGACGCTGACCGGCGATCAGCCGAAATTCACGCTGCCGATCTTGCCGCCATCGTCGGATAAAACCCCGGCGCCGCAACCTTTTACCAAGACCAAGTAAATTTCACTCCGGTTCGGTGGGGGCCGCACGCCGGAATTCTCCCGGCGTGCGGCCTGTCCATTGGCGGAAGGCGCGTGTAAAGCTCTTTTCGTTGCGAAAGCCGATCGCCATCGCGATTTGCTTGATCGGGCGTTCGCTGCGGCGCAATTGCGCGATCGCCTGGGCGCGGCGCACATCGTCCTTGATCGATTGCAGCGAAGCGCCTTCTTCGTGCAACTGGCGATGCAGCGTGCGGCTTGAGACGTTGAGCAATGCCGAAATGGCCTGGGCATTGGGCACTTCCTGCATCCGGGTGCGCAGCAGTTCGCGCACGCGCTGGCTGAGCAGGCGGTCGTGCCGGTATTGCAGCACCGTCAGGGGCAGCGCCCGTTTGAGCATGGTGCGCAGCGCGCGTTCGTCGCGCTGTATCGGTAGCGCCAGATAGCGTTCGTCGAAGCTGAAGCTTGCGCGCGGGGCGTTGAAATGCACCGTTTTGCAGAATATCAGCGCATAGATATCGGCATGCGCGGGCGGTATGAATGGGAAATGCGCCTCGTACAGCGGAATGCGTGAATCGATGGCCCAGCAGGCATAGCCGTGCAGATAGCGCAGCAAGGTCACGAGGCAGAACTCACGCCAATGGTCAAGGTCGCGGTGCTCGGTGATCGATACCGTCGCAACGCCGTTGGCCACATCCAGTGAGAGGATCACATCGTCGGTGAGCAGCCGGTGGTGGCGGCACCAGCGCTTGATTGCCACACCCAGGTTCGGCGCCGTGAGCGAGGCGCGGCACAACATGCCGTAACTGCCCCAGGGAAGGCGGCGGCTGAACCAGCCCAGCGCCTCGTCGTCGAGCTCTTGCATCGCGATGCCCGAAAGCACTTCGAACTGTGCGGCGGTCACTCGCGCATGCGGGCTTTTGAGTTCATGCGGCGTGATTTGCGCCTGCCGGAGCGCGCCCGACGGATCCTTGCCGTAATGGACGTAGGCGCGCGCGATCGCCTGGACGTAAGTCATCGGCGTTGCGGCGCGGCCGCTGGTGCGCAGGGTCTGCGGGATCATGTCGAGTTTTCAGAGTGTGACGCGATTTGAAACCATTCTGGCGCCAAATGCGGCGCGTGCAAGCGTAAGCTGGAGTTTTTCGCGCGCCATGTCCGGCATGGCATGGCGCGCTTTGCACAGAACGGGTTTCCCGAGAAACAGGAGATGAATCCATGCACAACCCCGGCCTGAATTTCGACTTGGGCGAGACCATCGATGCCTTGCGTGAGGCAGTGGCCGATTTCGCCGCCTGCGAGATCACCCCGCGCGCCGCCGCGATCGACCGTGACAACCAATTCCCGCCAGACCTCTGGAAGAAGCTCGGCGACCTCGGCCTGCACGGCATGACGGTGCAGGAGGAGTACGGCGGCACGCAACTGGGCTATCTGGCGCATATCGTCGCGATGGAGGAAGTCTCGCGCGCCTCGGCCTCGGTGGGGCTGTCCTATGGCGCGCACTCGAATCTGTGCATCAACCAGATCCACCGCAACGGCACCGCGGCGCAAAAGAAGAAATATCTGCCCGGCCTGGTCAGCGGCGAACACGTCGGCGCGCTGGCGATGAGCGAACCCGGCGCCGGCTCGGACGTGGTGAGCATGAAGCTGCGGGCGCAGAAAAAAGGCGACCGTTACGTGCTCAACGGCGGCAAGATGTGGATCACCAACGGCGGCGACGCCGACACGCTGGTGATCTACGCCAAGACCGAGCCTGAAATGGGCGCGCGCGGCATGACGGCCTTCATCGTCGAAAAGGGTTTCAAGGGCTTTTCGCACGGGCCGAAGCTCGACAAGCTGGGCATGCGCGGCAGCAACACTTTTCCGCTGTTCTTCGATAACTGCGAAGTCCCCGAGGAGAACGTGCTCGGCGGCGAGGGCAACGGCGTCAAGGTGCTGATGAGCGGGCTCGACTACGAGCGCGCCGTGCTTTCGGGCGGCCCGCTGGGCATCATGGCCGCCTGCATGGACGCGGTGCTGCCTTACGTGCACGAGCGCAAACAGTTCGGCCAGAGCATCGGTGAATTCCAGCTCATGCAAGGCAAGCTGGCCGATATGTATTCGACCTGGCAGGCCACGCGCGCTTATGTTTACGCGGTAGGCAAGGCGTGCGACCGGCAAGACCACGCACGCAGCTTTCGCAAGGATGCGGCCGGTGCGATTCTTTATTCGGCCGAAAGGGCAACCTGGATGGCCGGTGAGGCGATCCAGGCGCTCGGCGGCGTGGGCTACACCAGGGACTTCCCGGTCGAGCGGCTGTGGCGCGACGCCAAGCTCTACGAGATCGGCGCGGGCACCAGCGAGATCCGGCGCATGCTGATCGGGCGCGAATTGTTTGCCGAGACGGCCTGAGCGGCGGCGCGCCTCGCTTGCCAGGCCACAAGGAAAGGAAACGGCATCATGAACATTCCCCTGATCAAGAGCTATTCGTGCGGCGCTACCGACAGGCCGCTGATTGAGCAAACCATTGGTGACTTCTTCGACGCGATAACCGAGCGCCAGCCCGAGCGCGAGGCGCTGATCAGCCGCCACGAAGGCCGGCGCTTGACCTATCGCCAGTTGCAGACCGAAGCCAACCGGCTGGCCAGCGCGCTGCTGCGGCTGGGCCTGGAGCCCGGCGACCGCGTCGGCATCTGGTCGCACAACAACGTGCCCTGGGTGCTGATGCAACTGGCCACCGCCAAGGCCGGCCTGATTCTGGTGAACATCAACCCGGCCTACCGCGTGGCCGAACTGGAATACGCGCTCAACAAGGTCGATTGCAAGGCGCTGGTGGCAATGCCGCGTTTCAAGACCAGCGACTATCTGGGCATGATCCGCGAGCTGGCGCCCGAACTGATGCGTGTCCAGCCCGGCGCGCTGGCGGCGCAGCGCCTGGCGCACCTGCACTCCGTGATCTGGATCGACGAGAACGGCCAGGGAGACGACGAGCCCGGCATGATGCGCTTTTCCACGCTCATGGCCCGCGGCGATCCGCAGGACCCGCGCCTGGCGCAGATACAGCCCACGCTCAAGGCCACCGATCCGGTCAACATCCAGTTCCCCAGCGGCACCACCGGCTTTCCCAAGGGCGCGACGCTGACGCATCGCAATATCCTCAACAACGGCTTTTTCATCGGCGAGTGCATGCGGCTCACGTCCGAGGACCGGCTGTGCATTCCGGTGCCGCTGTATCACTGCTTCGGCATGGTGCTGGGCAACCTGGCCTGCCTGACGCACGGCGCGACCATCGTTTATCCGAACGACAGTTTCGATGCGCTGACGGTACTCGAAACCGTGCAGGCCGAAAAATGCACCGGCCTGCACGGCGTGCCGACCATGTTCATCGCCGAGTTGGATCATCCGCGCTTCGGGGAATTCGATCTGTCCACGCTGCGCACCGGCATCATGGCCGGTTCACCTTGCCCGATCGAGGTGATGAAGCGCGTGGTCAGCGACATGAACCTGCGCGAAATGACCATCGCCTACGGCATGACCGAGACCAGTCCGGTCAGTTGCCAGAGCGACGTCAACACGCCGCTGGACAAGCGCGTGTCCTCGGTCGGCCAAGTGCAGCCGCATCTGGAAGTGAAGATCGTCGACCCCGAAAGTGGCGCCATCGTCACGCCCGGCGTGTCCGGCGAGCTGTGCACGCGCGGCTATTCGGTGATGCACGGTTATTGGGACGACCTCGAAAAAACGCGCGAGGCGATCGATTCCGAAGGCTGGATGCACACCGGCGACCTGGCGACGATGGATGCCGATGGCTACGTCAACATTGTCGGACGCATCAAGGACATGGTCATTCGCGGCGGCGAGAACGTGTATCCGCGCGAGATCGAAGAATTCCTCTACCGTCACCCGAAGGTGCAGGACGTGCAGGTCGTCGGCGTTCCCGATCAGAAGTACGGCGAGGAACTGTGCGCCTGGGTCGTTGCCAAGCCCGGCCAGAGCTTGACCGAGGACGAGTTGCGCGAGTTCTGCAAAGGCCAGATTGCGCACTACAAAGTGCCGCGCTACATCCGCTTCGTCGATGCTTTCCCGATGACGGTGACAGGCAAGATTCAGAAATTCAAGATCCGGGAAATCATGAAAGAGCGGCTGGGGCTGGGGGAGGAGAAGACGGCGTGATTGGCTTTTTCCCACCGTCCCTGAAAAGGGATGAAATTCATAACCAATAAATCCCAAGTCGAAAGAACATGACCCGCCTCAGCACCCAACTCAACTCCCGCAGCGCCGACTTCCAGGCCAACGCCGCCGCCATGCGCGCGCTGGTGCAAGACCTGCGCGCGCAGTTCGCCCAAATCGAGCAAGGCGGCGGCGAAAGCGCCCGCGCCAAGCACACCGCGCGCGGCAAGCTGCTGCCGCGCGAGCGCGTCGCGCAACTGCTCGATCCGGGCACGCCTTTTCTTGAACTCTCGCCGCTGGCCGCATACGGCATGTATGGCGGCGCCGCGCCTGGCGCCGGGCTGATCGCGGGCATCGGGCGCGTCAGCGGCGTCGATTGCATGATCGTCTGCAACGACGCCACCGTGAAGGGCGGCACCTACTACCCGATGACGGTCAAGAAGCACTTGCGCGCGCAGGAAATCGCCGAGCAGAACCGCCTGCCGTGCATTTACCTGGTCGATTCGGGCGGCGCCAACCTGCCCAATCAGGACGAAGTCTTCCCCGATCGCGAGCACTTCGGCCGCATCTTCTACAACCAGGCCAACATGAGCGCCCAAGGCATCGCGCAGATCGCGGTGGTCATGGGCAGTTGCACGGCCGGCGGCGCCTACGTGCCGGCGATGAGCGATGAATCGATCATCGTCAAGAACCAGGGCACCATTTTCCTGGGCGGTCCGCCGCTGGTCAAAGCCGCCACCGGCGAAGTGGTGAGCAGCGAAGATCTGGGCGGCGGCGACGTGCACACGCGCCTGTCGGGCGTGGCCGATCACCTGGCGCAAAACGATCTGCACGCGCTTGCGCTGGCGCGCGCGGCAGTGGCCAGCCTGAATGCGGCCCCGGCTCAGGCCGCTCGCGCCGAGCCCGTGCAGGCGCCGGCCTACCCGGCCGAGGAACTCTATGGCGTGATCCCCACCGACACGCGCAAGCCCTTTGACGTGCGTGAAATCATTGCCCGCATCGTCGATGGTTCCGAACTGCATGAATTCAAGGCCCGCTATGGCACCACGCTGGTGTGCGGCTTTGCGCATATCGAAGGCATGCCCGTGGGCATCATCGCCAACAACGGTATTTTGTTTTCGGAGAGCGCGCAAAAGGGCGCGCACTTCATCGAACTGTGCTGCCAGCGCAAGATACCGCTGGTGTTCCTGCAGAACATCACCGGTTTCATGGTCGGGCGCAAGTACGAAAACGAAGGCATCGCGCGCCACGGCGCGAAGATGGTCACGGCGGTGGCCACGGCCAACGTGCCCAAGTTCACCGTCATCATCGGCGGCAGTTTCGGCGCGGGCAACTACGGCATGTGCGGGCGGGCATACTCGCCGCGCTTCTTGTGGATGTGGCCCAACGCGCGCATCAGCGTGATGGGCGGCGAACAGGCGGCCAGCGTGCTGGCCACTGTCCGGCGCGACGGCATCGAAGCCAAGGGCGGCACCTGGAGCGCCGATGAGGAGGAAGCCTTCAAGGCGCCCATCCGCCGCCAATACGAGGAACAGGGCCATCCCTACTACGCCACCGCCCGCCTGTGGGACGATGGCGTGATCGACCCGGCCGACACCCGCCGCGTGCTGGCGCTGGGCCTGTCGGCGGCGCAGAACGCGCCGGTGCCGGACGTGAAGTTCGGCGTGTTCCGGATGTAGAGCGAATCATGGCGCATGTGTTTGATCACGGCACGCATCATCGCGGGCAGATCACCGCCGCGCTCATCCGGTTTGCTCAGTCGCGCCTGGAACTCGCCCTAGCCATCCCATGACCAGCAAGACGACCTACATCCTGCTGTTCCGCGGCGTTGGCGGTGCGACCCAACTGCCCACGGCCGCCTTGCGCACGGCTTTGACCGCGGCAGGGTTTGAAAAGGTTGCCACCTACATCAACAGCGGCAACGCCGTGGTGCGCAGCCCATTGGCGCGCGAGCAGGTGATTGAGCAGGTGATTGAGCAGGTGGCCGAAATCGCGGCGCGCAGATTCGCTTTCACCAAAGCCATCCATGCATCGACGCTGGCCGAATGGTCGGCGCTGATCGCACGCAACCCATTTCCGCAAGCGGCCGCCACGCCCAAATTTCTGCACGCCGCGCTGCTGGCGGCCGAACCGCAGGCGTCGGCTATCAGCGCCATACAGGCACTTGCCAAGGAAGGCGAGCAGTTTGCCGTCATCGGCCATGTTGCCTATCTGCATACGCCGCACGGATTCGGAAGATCAAAAATGGCCGAACGCTTTGACAAGCTGATCGGCGTCGGCAACACGGCCCGCAACTGGAACACGGTATTGAAACTCAAAGAACTTGCACTCAAGGACAGCACCCCATGACCGACTACACCGCCCTCATCGTCGAAACCGCCGGCCCCGTGGCCCGCATCACCCTGAACCGGCCCGACACGCGCAATGCGTTTGACGAAGTGGTCATTGCTGAACTGGCCCGCGCTTTTGAGCAGGTGGGTGCGATGTCTGCCGTGCGCGCCGTCGTGCTGGCGGCCAACGGACCGGCTTTTTGCGCGGGCGCCAATCTCAACTGGATGCGCCGCGCCGCCGACTTCACGCGCGAGCAAAACCTGCAGGACGCGGGCGGCCTGGCCGCCATGCTGCGCGCCATCCACGACTGCCCCAAACCCGTGATCGCGCGCGTGCAGGGCGACACCTATGCGGGCGGCATGGGGCTGGTGGCCGCGTGCGATATCGCGGTGGCTGCCGAGGGCGCGGGCTTTTGCCTAAGCGAAGTCAAGATCGGCCTGATTCCCGCCACCATCAGCCCCTACGTGATCCGGGCGATGGGTGAGCGTGCGGCGCAGCGTTACTTTCTTACCGCCGAGCGCTTCAGCGCCGCCGAGGCGCTGCGCATCGGCTTCGTGCACGAAGTGGCCGCGCCCGATGCGCTTGATGCGCGTGTGGACGCCATTCTCAAAAACCTGCTGGCAGCCAGCCCGGCCGCGGTGCGCGCCTGCAAGCGCCTGGTGGCCGACGTGGCCGGGCGCGAAATCGACGACGCACTGATCGCGCAAACGGTTGAAACCATCGCCGACATCCGCGCCAGCGACGAGGGCAGGGAAGGCGTGCGCTCGTTTCTGGAAAAGCGCAAACCGAACTGGCTAGGATGAACTTTCCCCTGCGCCAGATCTGGCAGACCTTGGCATTGCCCCAAGAGGCGCTGCATTTCGCGCGGCTCGAAGGCGCTGATCCGGTGCTGCCTTCGTCCTTCGCGGTGGGTGCGGCGGCGCAGGCCAGCATTGCCGCAGCCGCGCTCGCGGCTTGCGAATTGGGGCACGCGCGCGGTGCGGCGCGGCAGGAAGTGGCCGTGTCGATGACTCACGCGGCGCTCGAATGCACCGAGTGGTTCAGCCTCGATGGCCGCACGCCCGAGGCTTGGGAAGCCTTTTCGGGCCTGTACCGTTGCAGCGACGGCTGGGTGCGCATCCACGCCAATTTTGCGCACCACAGCCAAGGGGCGCTGCGCCTGATGGGGCTTGACCCCGGCACCGCCACGCGCGCCGATGCCGAAGCCGCGATGCAACACTGGCGCGCCCTGGAATTCGAGCAGGCCAGCGCCGAGCGCGGCCTGGTGGCGACCGCGCTGCGCAGCTTCGCGCAATGGGATGCGACTGCGCAGGGCGTCGCCGTGGCCGCGCAGCCGCTGCTGCGGATCGAGCGTATAGACGGCGCGAATGCGCCGCCGCTGGCGCTGCCGCCACTGGCTGAAAACCAGAGGCCGCTCACCGGCGTGCGCGTGCTCGACCTGACGCGCATACTCGCCGGCCCGGTCGGGGGACGCGCGCTGGCGGCCTATGGGGCCGATGTGATGCTGGTCAACAGCCCGCATCTGCCCAACATCGCGGCGATTGCCAACACCAGCCGCGGCAAGCGTTCGGCGCTGGCGGACCTGAACACAGCCGAAGGACGCGAAACCCTGTGGCGGCTGATCGCCGGCGCGCACGTGTTCGTGCAGGGCTATCGTCCGGGCGGACTGGCCGATAAGGGCTTTTCACCGCAAGCCATCGCCGCGCGGCGGCCCGGCTGCGTGGTCGTTTCACTCAGCGCCTATGGCGATCAGGGGCCGTGGGCTGAGTGGCGCGGCTTCGATTCGCTGGTGCAGACCGCGATGGGCTTCAACCACGCCGAGGGCGAAGTCGCCGGCGACGGCCAGCCGCGCCCGCTGCCGATGCAGATTCTGGACCAGGCCACCGGCTACCTGATCGCCGCCACCGCGGCGGCGGCGCTGTGGCGCCAGCAGCGCGAAGGCGGCAGTTGGCACGTGCAGCTTTCGCTGGCGCAAACCGGGCATTGGCTGCGCTCACTGGGCCGCGTACCGCACGGGTTGCAAACCAAAATGCCCAGCGGCAAGCCGTTTTTGGAGCGCAGCGCATCCGGCTTTGGCGAGCTGACCAGCTTTCGCCACAGCGCGCAACTGGCGCGCACGCCCGCGGGCTGGGACTTGCCATCCATGCCGCCTGGAACGCACCCGCCGCGCTGGTGATTGTTGTCCGTGCCGGCAGGTGCGGCGAGGCAAAACTACATATTTCATAGCCGACCGCGCTTGTTGTGCAATGATTTGCTATATAAAATAGCGGAAAATCCTTGTGTAGCAAGCGCTGGCAGCTATCAAATTGATGCTGGCGCGTTTTGCGGCTAGCGGCCAATCTCCAGCCGGTCGGCAAAAAACGTCGGCATGGGCGTGGCGCGGATGGCGGCGGCGGCGGCTTGCACGTCGTAGGGCACGCGGTGAAAGGTAAGCTGCTGGCGCGCGTCGTCGAGCAGCGCGTACATGGCATCCGCGCTGCCGTCGCGCGGCTGGCCGACCGAGCCGACCGTGGCCAGCCAGTGGTTATGACGCGGCACCGGCACCGGCTCGCCCGGCGTGGGCATGAGCTGCATCAGCTTGCCCGCGCTGCCGCGAAAGTACAGCGTTTGCATATGCACGTGGCCGCCAAACACGTAGCGCACATCCGCGTGCCCATCAGGCGGCAGGCACGCGCCGTCCAGACTGAGCGCGGCCTGCGTGGTGCTGTCAACATAGCGCCAACTGGACGGCGCGTCGGCGCTGGCGTGCACCAGCAGCACGCTGCCAGCGCGCAGCGTCAGCGGCAGCGCGGCCAGAAAGGCAAGCTCATCGGCTCCAAGCTGCGCGCGCGTCCAGCCAATGCCGGTCAGGCCAAGCAGCCGGGCGCTGCCCTGCTCGTCGCTGGCGTACTGATCGTGATTGCCCTTGACCACCAGCGCCCCCTGCGCGGCCAGCGCCATCACGCGCCGCACCACATAAGCCGGATCGGCCCCATAGCCCACCATGTCGCCCAAAAAGGCATACTGGTCAACCCCCGCGCGCCCGGCGTGCTCCAGACAGGCGTCAAACGCCTGCCGGTTGGCGTGAATGTCTGAAAACAGGGCAAGCCTCATGAAAGCGCCTCTGGCTGGTTGCGTGGATTGACGCCATCATACGGGCGCAGTGGGCGGCTGCGCCAGTTCGGCGGCATACTTGCACGCATCCCACAGGAGAAATCGAAGATGCCGCACGCAGGCAAAAGACGTTTCATGCGCCTTGGCGCTCTGGCGCTGGCCTTGGGGTTGGCCGCGCCTTGGGGCATGGCTGCCGGGAAGAAGTCGGTGGCGGTGACGGCCATCGTCGAACACCCGGCGCTGGATGCCACGCGCGACGGGATCAAGGCGGCGCTCAAGGAAGCCGGCTTCATCGAAGGCAAAAACCTCAAGTGGCAATACCAGAGCGCGCAGGGCAACACGGGCACGGCGGCGCAGATTGCGCGCAAGTTCATTGGGGACAAGCCGGACGTGATCGTCGGCATTTCCACCCCTTCCGCGCAGGCGCTGGTGGCGGCGACCAAGACGGTGCCCATCGTGTTTGCCACGGTGACCGATCCGGTGGGCGCGCAGCTCATCGCGGCGTGGGATGCGTCGGGCAGCAACGTGGCGGGCGTGTCGGACCGGCTGGCGCTGGATCGGCAGGTCGATCTGATCGCGCACGTGGTGCCCCGCGCCAAGCGCGTGGGCATGGTCTACAACCCCGGCGAGGCCAATTCCGCCGTGGTGGTCAAACAGTTGCGCGCGCTGCTGCCCCAGCGCGGCATGACGCTGGTGGAAGCTTCCGCCCCGCGCTCGGTCGACGTGGGCGCCGCCGCGCGCAGCCTGGTGGGCAAGGTCGATGTGATCTACACCAGCACCGACAACAACGTGGTCTCCGCCTTCGAGGCGCTGGTGAAGGTGGGCAACGATTCCAAGATTCCGCTCATCGCGTCCGACACCGACAGCGTCAAGCGCGGCGCGGTGGCGGCGCTGGGCATCAACTATTTCGAGATGGGCAAACAGGCGGGCCGCATGGTCGCGCGCATTCTGAATGGCGAAGCGCCGGGGAC
>CAYTPC010000025.1:0-28544 GCA_964439605.1 uncultured Burkholderiaceae bacterium | reverse complement strand
AGGTATTTCAGCCGGCGGGCTGACGTTGTGCTCCGCGTCTTCAGCGGTGACGGTCGCATCGCCGCTGCCGTCCGGGGCCGTGATGGTGATTTCGTACTTGCCGTCGGGGCCGGCCTGCCCGCTGCCGGTGCTGCCGTCGGGAAAAGTCACGTGCACGGTGCTGCCCGGCTCGGAGGTGCCGCTCAAGGTGACGGTGCCGTCATCGTTGGTGACGATAGTTCCGGTGGGCGCCGCCGGCTTGTGCGGGCCAGGCTGCGTGTTGTCACCCCAGTGGGCCCCCTGGTGATCACCCCGGTCCGATAGCCCGACCGCACTCAGACCAGCGCCGGCAATCAGAATCGCGGCGAGACCCCCGTGGTCGTCATCGCCAATTATCAGTGGCTCGATCGAATCGATCGGGGTGTACTCGTAACTGAAGCCTTCCGACGTGTCGTAGAAATTTACGTACCAAAGGCTGTTGTCGTCTTCCTGCAGTACGAGGTCGTTCGGGGTGCCTCCGGCATCGATGAAAAAGTCATGAATCGTCATGATCTGACCATTCACAAGAGTGATGATCAGGTCATATCCCACCTTTTGCACGCTCTTGACATCGCCACGACTGATGCTGAGCTGAACGACGGAAGGGTGCAGAAGCCGAAGCTCGTTCTCATGCGAAACCAAGCTCACTTCTGTGTTTTTATTTGTGATGTTTGCAACAAATTCCATTACTATCTCTGTACAACTGTTGTTTGAATCAAGCATCTATCGCGATGTAAGCGCGTACCTCCTGATGCCCTGCCCCTGCCATCGTCCCACCTGCGAAGGGTGTAACCCCTTGACATCAGGGTCGCCGACCCGTTCCCCTCTGCAACCCAGCAAAGCTGGCACGTAGCATGGCGTATGTTATATTACATACAGATTCGTATCAAATTGTTTACAAAGAAACATAACTGTCAGAATCCGGGTTGACGGTGGTAGACCGCTGCTCGAGACTGTGTTTGGGGCCTGCAGGGCCCTTTTCGCCTGTGTTGGCGCTGGTTGTCTTCGCGCCACACTGGCAAGGGCGCTGTGAGAGGCGAGGACAGGAAAATACAGCATCCGGGCGGATGCCTGCGTCCTCGGGTCAGTTTTTCTGGGCCGACTATGCCCTGCCGGTGCCAAGCCGGTTCTTGGGAATCCCTTTTGCCTAGGACGCTCTCTACCCTGGACAGATCGGGCTGATCAAGAAGCTCCCGAAAGACCCGGAAAACTGGCTCTTACCGTTCAACTGCCGTTTCTAGGTTCAGCCTTGCGCATGCCACAGCGCAGCGAAAAAGTGGCAAACGGTGCCGCCCAATACGAACAAGTGCCAGACGAAGTGCACGAAGCGCAGCTTCGAGTCAAACAGAAACACCACCGCGCCAGCGGTATATGCGATGCCGCCGCTGACCAGCCACAGCAGGCCCGAAGCTGACATGCGCTGGTAAAGCGGTATCGCCACGACGACCGCCAGCCAACCCATCGCGACGTACAGGCCGGTAGACCATAACGGGTGCTGCAGACGATTGGCGAGTTTGGCGATCACGCCCACTGCCGCCACCGCCCAGACCACGCCGAATAAAGCCCAGCCCGACGGACCGCGCAGCACCCCCAGCAGAAAGGGCATGTAGCTGCCCGCGATGAATAGGTAGATTGCCGCATGGTCGAGCCGGTTGAACCAGAGCTTGACCTTGCCTGCGGGCAGCGCATGGTACAGCGTAGAAATGAAGTAAAGCACGATCGCCGTACCGGCGAATAAACTCGCGCCGACCACTGCGGCTGCCTGACCGCTCTGATGCGAAGCGCTGTAGACCAGAATCGGCAGCGAGGCGATCGCCAGCAGCAGGCCGATGCCGTGGCTCACGGCATTCATGACCTCCTCGGCCAGCGTCTGATCGCGCACCGCCGCAACGCAGTTGGCCGTCTGCTGCATCAGTCGCCCCTCCTGGAATCGTCTCTCTCGGCGAGCCCGGGAGACAGCACTTCGGTGAAGCCGAAGCGCGAAAAATCATGCATCCGCATTGGGTAAAGCTTTCCCTGCAAATGATCCACTTCGTGTTGTACCACGCGCGCATGAAAGCCGCTGGCGATGCGGTCAATTGGGTTGCCAAAAAGATCGAAGCCGGTATAGCGCACCTGCGCAAAACGCGGCACCGCGCCACGCAGGCCGGGCACTGAAAGGCAGCCTTCCCAGCCCTCTTCTTCCTCATCGCCAATGGGCGTGACCGTGGGATTGATGAGCACCGTGCGCGGCACGATAGGGGCATCGGGATAGCGCGGATTGGTCTCGTCACTGCCGAAAACCACCACCTGCAGATCGATACCAATTTGCGGCGCTGCAAGACCGGCGCCATCGGCCGCATGCATGGTTTCGATCATGTCGCGCACAAGCCCATGCAGTTCATCGCTATCAAAGACCCTGACCGGCTGCGCAACACGCAGTAGCCGGGGGTCTCCCATTCTGAGGATGTTTTGAATCGCCATATGCAATTATCGGCGCCACCGGCAGTCCCCCGCCGTTTGATGGCGGATCCGCTTAGCGCCTGTAACCCCAGCGGCCAGGGCGGCCATGCCCATGCCAATAGCCGCGCCCACTGGAATAGTACCCGCCGATCCCGATGCCCACCGAGACGGGCGGTGCGACAACCATTGGCGCCGGCGCGACAACGGCTGGACCATAACCATAGCCGTAACCGTAGTCATAACCCGGGTAAGTCGCCGGCGCAACGACGCAGCCACCCAACAGCGTCGTCAGCCCAACGGCACCTGCGAGAAAAATCGAGCGCGAATGTTTCATGACAGTTCTCCAAAGTGCCAACAAACGGACCATTGCGATGCATTTAACTGTGCACCAACAGTTTGTTTTTGGTATCTCCAGTGTGTCAATTTATATAAAGAAATGCGAACAATTGCTACATGCTCCCGATTTCATACAGCAGCCACCTCTGCCAGTGCAACGGGGATCGATCGAAGCATCGCCAGCAAACTGCGTGAGGTAGCTTGCAGCCGGGAAGGAAACCCCACGAGAATTCTTGACTATAACCTAGGAGTTAATGCTCACTCCGAAATATTCATTCGAACATCCGCCGCACGGCAAATGGAAAATCTGGGATGAATGGCCGCCGCAACGGAGAATCCCCAAACAAAAATGCCCAACTGAGAACAGTTGGGCATTGATGAATGGTGGGCGGTGCAGGCTTCGAACCTGCGACCCCAGCAGTGTGAATGCTGTGCTCTACCCCTGAGCTAACCGCCCTTGCCGCCGGGCTCGTGAGCCGGGGCTGATAGCTTCACTCGCTTCGAGTGAAGCCAAGTATTATGCCACAGTGATTGCCGCGTAAGAGGCTGTTCGAGGCTGTTTGCGATCCATTCGGGGCTGGGCAGGCGTCTTTTCGGGCCGCCTGCGGCGAATGCAAGGCTGGGTCGAGGGTCAGCCAGCAGACAGCAATGCTCATCAACAAGCTGTCAAGCGAAAAACCGTTCGGCCGCCGCTGGCCGCGTCGAGTTCGTGGAGCACGGCTTCATGCGCGGCCAGTTCCTGCTGCGAAGCCATGATGACGGGCAAGGCCAGTGCGCGCAAGTCGGCCGCAGCGACCACATCGGACCGCGGCTCGTTGTCAGCCACGTCGATCAATAACGCCTCCTGGCCGCGCGTGAGGTGAATGTAGACATCGGCCAGCAACTGCGCGTCGAGCTTGGCGCCATGGAAAGTGCGGTTGGACCGATCCACGCCGAAGCGGTCGCACAGGGCGTCCAGCGAATTGCGCTTGCCCGGGAACAAGGCCTTGGCCATCGCAAGCGTATCGGTGATTTCCTGCGCCACGCCGCGCACAGGGGCAAGGCCCAGCCGATCAAACTCGGCATCGAGAAAGCTCACGTCAAATGCCGCGTTGTGGATGATCAACTCAGCGCCGCGCAGATATTCAACGATGTCGGCCGCTACCGTCCCGAACTTGGGCTTGTCGCGCAGGAAATCGCTCGTCAGGCCATGCACCTTGAGCGCATCTTCATGGCTCTCGCGCTCCGGGTTGAAGTACAGATGCAGGTCATTTCCAGTGAGCTTGCGGTTGATGAGCTCAACGCAGCCCAGCTCGATGATGCGGTCGCCATTCTCGGCCGACAGGCCGGTGGTTTCGGTGTCGAGAACAATCTGGCGCGGCATTAGCGTTTTTCTTTCGCATGATTGATCGAGTACTTGGGGATCTCGATCGTGACATCGTCCTGCGCGAGGATCGCTTGGCAACTCAGGCGCGATTGCGGTTCCAGCCCCCAGGCGCGGTCGAGCAGGTCTTCCTCGCTTTCGTCGGCTTCGTTGAGCGAATCGTAGCCCGCGCGCACGATGACGTGGCAAGTGGTGCAGGCGCAGCTCATGTCGCAGGCATGCTCGATTTCAATGTGGTTGTCGAGCAGTGCCTCGCAGATCGATGTGCCGGCCGGCGCGCTGATCTGCGCGCCCTGCGGGCAGTATTCGGCGTGGGGGAGAACTTTGATGGTCGGCATGTGCCTTCAAGAAGCCTGTTAATGATCAATTGGGGGCATGAACAGGCTCTAAAGCGATTCGATTTTTCTTCCGGACAGTGCGCGTGCGATGCTCTGGTTCATGCGCAGCGCCGCGAATGCCTCGGTCCCGCTCGCCAGCGCCTTGATCGCAGCTTCGACGCTTGCAGCCTGCGATGCCGCCTTGGCCGCTTCGAGCGCAGCCACGAGGGATTCGATTTCCGCGCGTTCACCGGCCGATAGAAGATCGCCGTCGGCGCCCAGCGCACTGTGCGTCGCCAGCAGCAGACGGTCCGCATCCACCCGCGCCTGAACCAGCGAGCGTGTTTGCATGTCTTGCTGTGCAGCCGAAAAGCTCTGGCGCAGCATGTCGGCAACCTGGGTATCCGACAGCCCATACGAAGGCTTGACCGCCACGCTCGCTTGCACACCGCTGATTTGCTCGCGCGCGCTCACGCTGAGCAGGCCATCCGCATCAATGGTAAAGCTCACGCGGATGCGCGCAGCGCCAGCAACCATTGGCGGGATGCCGCGCAGTTCGAAACGCGCGAGGCTGCGGCAATCGGCCGCAAGATCGCGCTCGCCTTGCACCACATGCAGAGCAAGCGCGGTTTGGCCGTCCTGGTAAGTGGTGAAGTCCTGCGCCATCGCAACCGGAATGGTTTGGTTGCGCGGCACGATCCGCTCGACCAGCCCGCCCATCGTCTCGATGCCCAGCGACAAGGGAATCACATCAAGCAGCAGCAGATCAGCCCCGCCGCTGTTGCCGGCAAGCTGATTGGCCTGAATTGCGGCGCCCAGCGCCACGACTTCGTCCGGGTTGAGATCGATCAAGGGCTCACGGTTGAAGAACCGCGCCACCACCCGGCGAATCTGCGGCATGCGCGTGGCGCCGCCGACCAGGACGATGCCTTCAAGTTCACCCGGCGAGAGCTTGGCGTCATGCAAGGCCGTGCGTATCGCCGCCACCGTGCGCGCGGTGAGCGCCTCGGTCGCCTGCTCGAACTGCGCGCGCGATATTTCCAAGCATGTCCGCACGCCGCCCAGTTGCACGTCGAACACGGTCGAATCGTGCTCGGACAGCGCCTCCTTGCCCGCGCGCATCGCCACCATCAGGGCTGCGCGCTCGTGCACATCGGCCGGCTGCCGTCCGACTTGCGCAATGGCCAGCGCCGCCAGCGCGCGGTCGTAGTCGTCGCCGCCAAGGGCTGAATCGCCACCAGTGGCGATGACTTCGAATACGCCCTTGGTGAGTCTCAAAATCGAAATATCGAAAGTGCCGCCGCCAAGGTCGTAGACCGCGTAAACGCCTTCCGCCGCATTATCCAAACCGTAGGCGATCGCAGCGGCTGTCGGCTCGCTGATCAAACGCAGCACATTCAAACCCGCGAGTTTCGCGGCATCCTTGGTGGCCTGGCGCTGCCCATCGTCGAAATAGGCCGGCACGGTGATGACCGCGCCGCATAACTCTTCGTTGAAAGTATCTTCCGCGCGATGGCGCAGGGCAGCAAGAATCTCGGCGCTGACTTGTACCGGGGACTTCTCGCCCGCTATGGTCTCAATGGTGACCATGCCGCTTTCGTGCGCCTGCCCGATCCGGTACGGCAGCGCCTCACGATAGGGAACATCGGCCAAGCTGCGTCCCATCAGGCGCTTGACCGAGGTGATGGTGTTGAGCGGATCATCGGCACACGCGGCCAGCGCGTCATGACCGATCACGCGCCGCTCATTCGGCAGGTAGCGCACCACTGAAGGCAGCAGCACGCGGCCTTGGGCGTCAGGCAGGCACTCGGTCACCCCGTGGCGCACCGTCGCCACGGCTGAATGCGTGGTTCCAAGGTCAATACCGACGGCGATGCGCCGCCGGTGTGGATCGGGCGTCTGGCCCGGTTCGGAAATCTGGAGCAATCCCATGTGCGTTATTGTCCTAACTGCTCTGCCTTGGTCTGGATGGCTTGCGCGAGACGCTCAACGAACATGAGAGCCCTGACCTGCCCCGCCGCCTGCGCATAGTCGCCTTGCTCGTCAATGAGCCAGTCGAGCGAAGACAACGCACGGCATCGTGCGGCATCGACTTCGCCGCGCAATGCATTCAGTGCGCCGGCGTCACCCGCCTCATCGAGCGCCTCGCGCCATTGCAATTGCTGCTGCAGAAAATCCTGCGGCATCGCGGTGTTGCTTTGCGCATCAACCGCGGCGCCGTGCAGCGCGCACAGATAAGCGGCGCGTTTGAGCGGATCGCGCAGCCGCTGGTAGGCCTCGTTGATACGCACGGACCATTGCATGGCCACCCGCTGGGCGGCGGCGCCTTGGGAAACGAAGCGGTCCGGGTGCGTCTCGCGCATGAGCGTTTTCCAGCGCACATCCAGCAACGCGCCATCCTGCGCGAACGTGGCAGGAATGTTGAAAATTTCGAAATCAGTTGCAGCCGGGTTCATGAAAGCAGACCGCAAAAAGCCAGAATGCACCGATCGCGCGGTGCTGGTTCCGCGATACCCCTGTCTTGCCAAGGGCGCGCAATGCTTATCCTGGTGGGGGAAACGGGAGCTTGAAGGCCTCGTCGCGTTAGTCGAATACCGAACACCCTAAATCCTAAAGCTCTCTCCGCAACCACAGCGATCGCGTTCATTCGGATTATTGAACTTGAATCCCTCGCTGAGTCCTTCGCGCACGAAATCGAGTTG
Organism: uncultured Burkholderiaceae bacterium; assembly: GCA_964439605.1. Lineage (GTDB taxonomy): Bacteria > Pseudomonadota > Gammaproteobacteria > Burkholderiales > Burkholderiaceae_C > JAITWT01. The sequence continues at coordinate 21,366 of CAYTPC010000025.1, read as the reverse complement.
GGTGCCGTCGATATAGGCCATGCTCTTCGGATCGACTATCACTTTCACGCCGTGGTCTTCGAAGATCAGATCGTCCGGTTCGGGTTCGTCAACGTACTCGAGCTTGTATGCAAGCCCTGAGCAACCGGTGGTTTTAACGCCCAGGCGAACGCCCAGGCCCTTGCCGCGTTTGGCAAGGTATCTGCTGACGTGCCGCGCAGCGGCTTCGGTAAGAGTCACAGTCATGGCAAATTCCGCAAATCGAATGATCAATGAGTCAGAGCGCGATGGTGACAAGGATGGATGAAGCCTCGAGCGCGTGCAGCGCGTGCTCCTCCTCACCCTTCAGATACATCAAATGGCCCGCGTGCAAGACGGTCACGCGATCGTCGCCTTGCACCTCGACCGCGCCTTCCATGCACTGCAAGGTGATTTCGCCCGACACCCTGTGCGCCGACATCCGGTGGCCCGCCGGAAACACCAAACGGATCACCTCCAGTTGGGCCGACTTGAACAGGGCAACCGACTGCGCGTCACGGATCGCGACGCCATAAGGCCGGATATCAATCGCTTCGCCCGATTGGGCATGCTGCAGCGCCATGGTCTTCTCAGGTCTCGTGTTTGTTTTTGTAGTCCTGCACCGCCGCCTTGATGGCGTCCTCGGCCAGGATCGAACAATGTATCTTGACCGGCGGCAGCGCCAATTCCTCGGCAATCTGGCTATTTTTGAGTTGCGCCGCCTCGTCGAGCGTTCTGCCCTTGACCCATTCAGTGACCAGCGAACTGGACGCGATGGCCGAACCGCAGCCATAAGTCTTGAAGCGCGCGTCTTCGATCACGCCGGTTTCGGGGTTGACCTTGATTTGCAGCTTCATCACGTCGCCGCAGGCCGGCGCGCCAACCATGCCGGTGCCGACGGTGTCGTCACCCTTGTCAAAAGAGCCGACGTTACGCGGATTCTCGTAGTGATCAATCACTTTAGCCGAATAAGACATTTCAGGTACCTCTCACTGCCCTGTCAATGCGCCGCCCACTGGATCGTATCGAGATCCACGCCTTCCTGGTACATCTCCCAGAGTGGGCTGATTTCGCGCAGCTTGGCCACATTGTGGCGAATCTCGGAGACCGCGTAGTCGATCTCCTCCCCAGTCGTAAAACGGCCAATGGTCAAGCGCAGGCTGCTGTGCGCGAGTTCATCGCTGCGGCCCAGCGCGCGCAACACATAGCTTGGTTCCAAACTCGCCGAGGTGCAGGCTGAACCGCTGGAAACGGCAAGGCCCTTGATCCCCATCATCAGCGATTCGCCTTCCACATAGTTGAAGCTGATGTTCAGGTTGTGCGGCACACGCTGTTTCAGGTCGCCGTTGATGAATGTCTGCTCGACGCTTGCCAGCCCGTCGATGAGCTGTTTTTGCAGCCGCTTGGCCTTTGCAATATCGTCAGCCATTTCGAGCCTGGCCAGACGAAAAGCCTCGCCCATACCGACGATCTGGTGCGTAGGCAGCGTTCCCGAGCGCATACCGCGCTCGTGGCCCCCGCCGTGCATTTGTGCTTCCAGGCGTATACGCGGCTTGCGGCGCACGTACAGCGCACCGATCCCCTTGGGGCCGTAAGTCTTGTGCGAAGCCAAACTCATCAGATCGATCGGCAACGCCTTCAGATCGATTTCCACCTTGCCGGTAGCCTGCGCCGCATCGACGTGGAAAATCACGCCCTTCTTGCGGCAAATGGCGCCGATCGCGGCCATGTCCTGAACCACACCGATCTCGTTATTCACGAACATCACGCTGGCAAGAATGGTGTCTGGCCGGATGGCTGCCTTGAAAACATCCAGGTCGAGCAACCCGTTTTCCTGCACGTCGAGGTAAGTGACTTCGAAGCCCTGGCGCTCGAGTTCGCGCATGGTGTCGAGCACCGCCTTGTGTTCGGTTTTCACCGTCAACAGGTGCTTGCCCTTGCCTTGGTAGAAATGTGCCGCCCCCTTGAGCGCGAGGTTGTTCGATTCGGTGGCGCCCGAAGTCCAGACGATCTCGCGCGGATCAGCGCCGATCAGCTCGGCCACTTGGGAACGCGCTTTTTCCACCGCCTGTTCGGCCTCCCAGCCCCAGACATGGCTGCGCGAGGCCGGGTTGCCAAAATGCTCGCGCAACCAGGGAATCATTGCATCGACCACGCGCGGATCAACCGGCGTCGTCGCGCCATAGTCGAGATAAATCGGAAAGTGAGGTGTAACGTCCATAGCTTGCGAATACTGGCGGGACAGGTTTTTTTTATTTAGATACACGCAAGAAACGGACCGCGCGTATGACGTATGACGATTACGGCGTCTACCCTGCTGCTCGGCGGTACCCCGTCCGGGATTTGGGGAAAGCGTTGCCCAGCGCGAACACCGAATTCGGTGCATTCACGCGAATCGGCTTGACCGCTGGCTCGCTCTCGACCGTGCCCCCCTTGGCGACCTGGTCATCCACCAGTTTTTGTAAGGTGACCGAATCAAGAAACTCGACCATGCGCTGATTCAACGTGGCCCATAGCTCATGGGTCATGCAGGGGCCCGCTTTGCCCAGGCAGTTTTGTTTTCCGGCGCACTGGGTGGCGTCCAACGGCTCGTCAACCGACACGATGATGTCGGCTACCGTAATCTCCGAGGCTTTGCGCCCCAACGAATAGCCGCCGCCCGGCCCGCGGGTGGATTCGACCAGATCGTGCCGGCGCAGTTTGCCGAACAGTTGTTCCAGGTAGGAAAGGGAAATTTGCTGACGCTGGCTGATCGCCGCCAACGTAACCGGTCCGCCGCTTTGGCGCAGCGCCAAATCGATCATGGCAGTTACCGCAAAACGGCCTTTAGTAGTTAGACGCATCGCAACTCCTTGTGTACTTACCGTACCTCTATAACAAAAGATAAGCGCGACGCCCAGTGACGGCAACTTTTCATCACCAACACCCCCGACTCATCGTTTCGTTTCTGACAATTCGGAGCCACTCTTTTGTCGCGAAGTTTCGTCCTTTGTTGACCAACTGTGTCAAGTATATCAGATTCCTTAGAAATAAAGAGGGTAAATACTGACTTGGTGCGTCTGTCGCGGCACGTTTGGGTATTCTTGTCTCAGACACTGTCATGGGTGGCTGCCCCGAACGCCTGTTCGCGCAGCAGGGCCAGTTGATCGCGCACGCGCGCGGCCTGCTCGAACTCAAGATTGCGCGCATGTTCGAGCATCTGTTTTTCCAGTTGCCTGATCTCGCGGGCGATGTCTTTCTCGCTCATGTCCTGCACGCGAGCGCGCGCGCGTTCACGCTGCATCGCGGCTTTGTCGTCCTTCTCGCTGTAGACGCCATCGATGAGGTCGCGCACCTGTTTGACGATGCCGCGCGGTGTGATGCCGTGCATCTGGTTGTAGGCCATCTGCTTGGCACGGCGGCGCTCGGTTTCGCCGATGGCCTTTTTCATCGACTCGGTCATGCGGTCGGCGTACAGGATCGCCTTGCCGTGCAAGTTGCGCGCTGCGCGGCCGATCGTCTGGATCAACGACCGCTCGGCGCGCAAAAAACCTTCCTTGTCGGCATCCAGGATCGCCACCAGCGAAACCTCGGGAATGTCCAGCCCCTCGCGCAAAAGGTTGATCCCCACCAGCACGTCGAACGCGCCCAGGCGCAGGTCGCGCAGGATTTCCACGCGCTCGACGGTATCGACGTCGCTGTGCAGGTAACGGACCTTGACGCCGTTGTCGCTCAAGTAGTCGGTGAGCTGCTCGGCCATGCGCTTGGTCAGCGTGGTGATGAGTACACGCTCATTGCGTTCGACGCGCAGGCGGATTTCCTGCAATACGTCATCAACCTGGCTGGAGGCGGGCCGCACTTCGACCTCGGGGTCCACCAGGCCGGTGGGCCGCACCACCTGCTCGACCACCTGGCCGGCATGTTCCTTCTCGTAGTCGGCGGGCGTGGCCGAAACAAAAATGCATTGACGCATGCGGCGCTCGAACTCGGCGAACTTCAGCGGCCGGTTGTCCAGCGCCGAGGGCAGCCGAAAGCCATACTCCACCAGCGTGAGCTTGCGCGAACGATCGCCGTTGTACATGGCGCCGAGCTGGCCGATCATCTGGTGGCTTTCGTCCAGAAACATCAGCGCGTCCTTGGGCAGGTAATCGGTCAGCGTCGCGGGCGGCTCGCCGGGCGCAGCACCCGAAAGGTGGCGCGAATAGTTCTCAATACCTTTGCAGTGGCCGATTTCGGCGAGCATTTCCAGGTCGAAACGGGTTCGCTGTTCGAGCCGTTGCGCTTCGACGAGCTTGCCCGCATCGAGCAGTTCCTTCAAGCGCGCCGCCAATTCGATCTTGATCGTCTCGACGGCGGCCAGCGTCTTTTCGCGCGGCGTCACGTAGTGGCTCGACGGATAGATGGTGAAGCGCGGAATCTTCTGGCGAATGCGGCCCGTGAGCGGATCGAACAGTTGCAGCGATTCAACCTCGTCGTCGAACAATTCGATGCGGATCGCCAATTCGCCGTGCTCGGCGGGAAACACGTCGATGGTGTCACCGCGCACGCGGAAGGTGCCGCGCGCGAAGTCCATCTCGTTGCGGGTGTACTGCATGCGGATCAAGCGCGCGATTACTTCACGCTGGTCAATCCTGTCGCCGGTACGCAGGATGAAACGCATCTGCGTGTAGTCCTCGGGCGTACCGATACCGTAGATCGCGCTGACGGTGGCGACGATCACTGTGTCGCGCCGCTCCAGAACGCTCTTGGTGGCCGACAGGCGCATTTGCTCGATGTGCTCGTTGACGGAGCTGTCTTTCTCGATGAACAGGTCGCGCTGCGGCACGTAGGCTTCGGGCTGATAGTAGTCGTAATAGCTGACGAAATACTCCACCGCGTTGTTCGGGAAAAATTCGCGAAACTCGCTGTAGAGCTGCGCGGCCAGCGTTTTGTTGGGCGCAAACACGATCGCCGGACGCCCCAGGCGCGCGATCACGTTGGCCATGGTGAAGGTCTTGCCAGAGCCGGTCACGCCCAGCAAGGTCTGGAACACCTCGCCGTTTTGCACGCCTTCGACCAGTGCCTCGATGGCACCGGGTTGATCGCCCGCGGGCGGATAGGGCTGGAACAATTCGAAGGGTGAACCGGGAAAATGCACGAACTGCCCTGCCCGCGCCGCTTCCGCATGGCCACCAGCCTGCGGGCCGGCAAAAGATTCTGGATCAGAGCGATCGGGTATCGGACGTTCAGACATCGAGTAAATTTCGCTGGGAGAAATGAAGAAGCGGTAGAGCGGTCGTTAAAATTGAAGCGAACTGGACAGGTTAACCCAAGTCCGGATCGATGACAGCCCGGCGTTTTCCCTCCGAATCGACCCCGGGCATCTCAACCACTTCTAGAATTTTTCCCCATGTCACTGTTTTCTGCCGTCGAAATGGCGCCGCGCGACCCGATCCTGGGCCTGAACGAGCAATTTGCCGCCGACACGAATCCCAACAAAGTCAATCTGGGCGTAGGCGTGTACTACGACGAGAACGGCAAACTGCCCTTGTTGCAATGCGTGCAGGCCGCCGAGCAGGACATGCTCAAGCATCCGAGCGCGCGCGGCTACCTGCCCATCGACGGCATTGCCGCTTACGACAGTGCCGTCAAAACGCTGGTATTCGGCGCCGACAGCGAGCCCATCCGGTCGGGCCGCGTCGCCACGATCCAGGCGCTGGGCGGCACCGGCGGCCTGAAAGTCGGTGCAGACCTGCTCAAGCACATCAGCCCCGCCGCCAAGGTGCTGATCAGCGACCCGAGCTGGGAAAACCACCGCGCGCTGTTTACGCAAGCCGGCTTCAAGGTCGAGACCTATCCGTACTACGACGCTGCGTCCCGTGGCGTGAATTTCGACGGCATGCTCGCCGCGCTCGACAGCGCGCCTGCGGGAACCATCGTGGTGCTGCATGCCTGTTGCCACAATCCGACAGGCTACGACATCACGCCCGCCCAATGGGACCAGGTCATCGCCATCGTCAAGGCGCGCAGCCTGACGCCTTTCCTCGATATGGCCTACCAGGGCTTCAGCGCCGGACTGGCCGAAGACGGAGCGGTCGTGGGCAAGTTCGTCGCCGCGGGGCTGAGCTTCTTCGTTTCGACTTCGTTCTCCAAGAGCTTCAGCCTGTACGGCGAACGTGTGGGCGCGCTGTCGGTGCTGTGCGCCGATAAGGACGAAGCCGCACGCGTGCTCTCGCAATTGAAGATCATGATCCGCACCAACTACAGCAACCCGCCCACGCACGGCGGTGCAGTGGTAGCCGCCGTACTGGCCAATCCGCAGTTGCGGGCGATGTGGGAACAGGAACTCAGCCAGATGCGCACCCGCATCAAGACCATGCGCGAGAAGCTGGTCGAGGGCCTGGAAGCCGCCGGCGTCCGGCAGGACATGCGCTTCATCACCCGCCAGGTCGGCATGTTCAGCTACTCGGGCCTGAGCAAGGACCAAATGGTGCGCCTGCGCAGCGAATTCGGTGTTTACGGCACCGATACCGGCCGCATGTGCGTGGCCGCGCTCAACAGCAAGAACATCGAACACGTCTGCCAAAGCATCGCCAAGGTGCTTTGAGACCAATCGACCCCACAGAACTATGTCATGTACGGGTTTTGTCCATGACGCAACCTGAGCTGCGCTGTTATATTGCAGTGCAGCATCATTCTTACCAAATATCATGCTGTACCAGCTTTACGAAACACAGCGCTCCTTGATAGAGCCGTTCGCCGACTTCGCTCAGGCAGCCTCCAAGCTCTATTCCAATGGGGCCGTCTTCAGCCGCCTGCCGATGGCCCAGCGTATCGCCGCTGGCTATGGATTGCTGTACCGATTGAGCAAGGACTACGTCAAGCCCGAATTCGGTATCAAAACGGTCGAAGTCAAAGGCAAGGAAGTCGCTATCCACGAAATGGTCGAGGTCGACAAGCCGTTTTGTCATTTGCGCCGTTTCAAACGCTTCGCCGACGACCCGCAGGTGCTGCAGGCGCTCAAGAGCCACCCGGTGGTGCTGATCGTCGCGCCGCTGTCGGGCCATTACGCCACGCTCCTGCGGGAAACGGTGCGCACCATGCTGCCCGAGCACAAGGTCTACATCACCGACTGGAAGAACGCGCGCATGGTTCCTCTGTCGGAAGGTGAATTCCATCTGGACGATTACGTCAACTACGTCGAGGAATTCATCCGCCACCTGCAAGGCCGGTACGGCAACTGCCACATCATCAGCGTGTGCCAACCCACCGTGCCGGTGCTCGCGGCAGTTTCTCTGATGGCCAGCCGGGGCGAGCAAATTCCGCTGTCGATGACCATGATGGGCGGCCCCATCGACGCGCGTCACTCGCCCACTTCGGTCAACGACCTGGCGGTGAACAAAAGCTTCGAATGGTTCGAAAACAACGTCATCTACCGCGTTCCCGAAGGTTTTCCGGGCGTGGGCCGGCGCGTATATCCGGGCTTTTTGCAGCACACCGGCTTCGTGGCCATGAATCCCGACCGGCACGCCCTGAGCCACTACGACTACTTCAAGAACCTCGTGCGCGGCGACGACGCCAGTGTTGAAGCGCATCGCAAGTTCTACGACGAATACAACGCCGTACTCGATATGGACGCCGACTATTACCTGGAAACCATCCGCACGGTGTTCCAAGATTTCGATCTGGTGTATGGCCGCTGGAAGGTGAAGAACCTCCAGGGCAATCCCGAGCTCGTGCGCCCGCAGGACATCTGCGACAGCGCACTGCTGACCGTCGAAGGCGAATTGGACGACATCTCGGGCCCAGGCCAGACCGAAGCCGCGCACCGCCTGTGCACCGGCATTCCATCATCGCGTCACCGTCACTTCGAGGCCAAGGGCGCAGGTCACTACGGGATCTTCAGCGGACGCCGCTGGCGTGAGAATGTCTATCCCCAGGTGCGCGCCTTCATCGCGGCCTATGACCAGCCCCAGATACCCCAGGGATCCAGTGTCGCCACGAACGGTGTCAATGGTGCCGCCACTGCCGCTACTGAAAACACGCCGCCCGCCCCTCCTGTTGCCAGCGAGCCGCCCAAACGCGCCACCCGATCCGCGCCGAAATCCAAACGCTCGGCAAGCTGAACCCGCGCGCCGGGCTTCGGATGGAAACGCTAGCAGCGCGCATCCACGACGCATTGCCCCAGACGCAATGCACGCGCTGCGGCTATCCGGACTGCGCCGGCTATGCCCAGGCCATCGCCTCTGGTGAGGCTGGTATCAACCAATGCCCACCAGGCGGCGCCGAAGGCATTGCGCGCCTGGCAATGCTGACTGGGCAGACGCCGCGTCCGCTCGACTCTCAATTCGGCGCTGAAAGTGAACGCGCCCTTGCTGTGATTGACGAGGCCTGGTGTATCGGCTGCACGCGCTGTCTCGACGCTTGCCCGACTGATGCAATCGTTGGCATCCACAAGCGCATGCACACAGTCATCGAGCCCCACTGCACCGGTTGCGAGCTATGCATCGCGGCCTGCCCGGTCGACTGCATTGCCATGGAAACGGCGACACCTGGGCGAACCGGCTGGCAAGCATGGTCGAGCGCACAGGCGAGCCATGCGCGCGAACGCTACGAATTACGCCGCGCTCGCCAAGGCCGCATCGAAGCTCAGGCCGGCATGCCGGATGCGGCCCTATCCGTCAGCACTGCGGACGCGCACGCGCACAAACGCGCCACCATTGAAGCGGCCCTTGCCAAGGCACGGACACGCCGGCACGCCTCGAAGCACTGACCGGTAATGGCGCTCACCCAAGCGCGGCAATCACTTCCGGCGGCGCCTGCACCAGTTCAATGAGAACACCCTCCCCGGCGATCGGGAATTCCTCATTCGCCTTCGGGTGCAGAAAACACACGTCGTAGCCAGCCGCGCCGGTACGGATGCCTCCCGGAGCGAAACGCACGCCTTTTGCGCCGAGCCATTGGACGGCCTTGTGCAGATCATCGATCCACAGACCCACATGATTGAGCGGCGTGGTGTGCACCGCCGGTTTCTTCTCGGGATCGAGCGGCTGCATCAGGTCGACCTCGACCTTGTAGGCGCCAGCGCCGATGGCGCAAATATCTTCATCGACGTTTTCACGCTCGCTCTTGAAGGTACCCGTTACTTCCAGCCCAAGCATATCGACCCAGAGTTTTTGCAATCGCTGCTTGTCGGTACCGCCGATGGCGATCTGCTGGATGCCCAGGACTTTAAAAGGACGATTCATGCGCAGAACTCCTCATTCGTGATTTTGCGGGATCAGGCGGCGAACTCAAGTATGACCTGATCCACCGCCAACGACTCACCCTTGGACGCGGCGATCTTCCCAATCACGCAATCCTGCGTGGCGAACAACACGTTCTCCATCTTCATTGCCTCGATGACGGCCAGTTTTTCGCCGGCCTGCACGCGCTGCCCAGGCTGTACCGGCACGTCGACCAGCAAGCCCGGCATCGGCGACATCAGGAACTTGCTCAGGTCCGGCGGAGCCTTGTAAGGCATGAGCTTGAGCAGCCGCGCGCCAAGCGGCGAAAGCACCGTCGGCTCGATTTGCGTACCGTCGTGCGCGATACGCAGCGCGATCGGATTCTTGCCGACGCCGCGCTCGACTTGCGCAGTGAAAGGCTTGTCGTCGACACGGCCCTCGACGCGGATGTTGCCCAGCGAAGCATCGCTGGCGATGCGGTAGGTCTTGCCGTTGAGCGTCACCGCGCTCGATCCGGTACTGCCCTGGAAATCGGTCACCGAAACCGGCGTGTGCACCTGATTGCCCTGGGCATCGGGAGTCACGATCACGAAGGCCTCGCCGATCTTCACGCCGTGGCCTCCGAGCTGGCCGCTGATGCGCGAAGCACGCGCGCGGTAGCGCCGGTTCATGTAGGCCGCCAGAGCGAGCAGGAAATCGGGATCGCGGTGAGGTACGTCACTGCCGTCAAAGCCCTTCGGATAGTGCTCGGCGATAAAGCCCGTGTTGAATTCACCTGCCACGACCTTCGGATGCGCGAGCAGCGCCGACTGGAACGGGATGTTGCTATTGATGCCGCGAATCACGAAGCCATTGAGCGCCTCGCGCATCATCACGATGGCGTGCGCCCGATCGCGCCCATGCACGATGAGCTTGGCGATCATCGAGTCGTAGTACATCGGTATCTCGCCGCCTTCGTAGACCCCCGTATCCACGCGCACGCCGTACAGATGCTCGGTCTCGCCTGCGAACATGGTCTGGCGCGGCGGTTCGAAGCGCACCAGACGGCCCGTCGAAGGCAGAAAGTTGCGAAACGGGTCCTCGGCGTTGATGCGGCATTCAATCGCCCAGCCCTCGCGCTTGACCTCGGCCTGCGTCAGCGGAAGCTTTTCGCCAGCCGCAACGCGGATCATCAGTTCGACCAGATCCAGCCCGGTGATGCATTCGGTGACCGGATGCTCGACCTGCAGGCGCGTATTCATTTCGAGGAAATAAAAGCTCTGATCCTTGCCGACCACGAACTCGACCGTGCCCGCGCTCTGGTACTTCACCGCTTTGGCGAGCGCCACCGCCTGCTCGCCCATCGCCACGCGTGTTGCATCGCTGATGAAGGGCGACGGCGCTTCCTCGATCACCTTCTGGTGCCGGCGCTGGATCGAGCATTCGCGCTCGTTGAGGTAAATCACGTTGCCGTGCGCGTCGCCGAGCACCTGAATTTCGATGTGGCGCGGCTCCTCGACGAATTTCTCGATGAAGACGCGGTCGTCGCCGAAACTGTTGCGCGCTTCATTGCGGCACGAGGTGAAGCCGTCAAACGCCTCCTTGTCGTTGAACGCCACGCGCAGACCCTTGCCGCCGCCGCCCGCGCTAGCCTTGATCATGACGGGATAGCCGATGTCCTTGGCAATCTCGACCGCGCGTTCGGCCGAATCGATGGCGTCGTTCCAGCCCGGAATGGTGTTGACCTTTGCTTCGCTCGCCAGCTTCTTGGAGGCGATCTTGTCGCCCATCGCGGCGATCGAATAATGCTTGGGGCCGATGAAGACGATGCCCTCTTCTTCTACTTTGCGCGCGAAGGCTTCGTTCTCGGACAAAAAGCCGTACCCCGGATGCACCGCCTCGGCGCCGGTCTTCTTGCACGCTTCGATGATGCGGTCCGCCAGCAGGTAACTCTCGCGGCTCGGCGGCGCGCCAATATGCACCGCCTCATCGGCAATCTCGACGTGACGCGCCTCCTTGTCGGCGTCGGAATAAACGGCGACCGTGAGGATGCCCATCTTGCGGGCCGTGGCGATGACGCGGCAGGCGATTTCTCCGCGGTTGGCGATAAGGATTTTTTTAAACATAAAGGAATTTCCTTGAACAAGCAATCCAGCCGCCGCGCTGCACTGGCCGTTCTGGCCTTGGCGCGGCATCCGCGGATGGCGACAACGGGTTTAACTGCAACGCGAATCACAAAGGAATGTTTCCGTGCTTACGCCACGGGTTTTCCAGCTTCTTGTCGCGCAGCATGGCCAGCGAGCGGCAGATGCGTTTGCGGGTTTCGTGCGGCAGGATCACGTCGTCGATGTAGCCGCGCGCGCCGGCCACGAAGGGGTTGGCGAAGCGGGCCTTGTATTCGGCCTCCCGCGCGGCGAGTTTTTCGGGATCGTTCTTGTCCTGGCGGAAGATGATCTCCACCGCACCCTTGGCGCCCATCACGGCAATCTCGGCGCGCGGCCATGCGAGATTCACGTCGCCGCGCAAGTGCTTGGAGGACATCACGTCGTAAGCGCCGCCGTATGCCTTGCGCGTGATGACGGTGACCTTGGGCACGGTGCATTCGGCATAGGCGTACAGCAGCTTGGCGCCGTGTTTGATGATGCCGCCGTACTCCTGGCTGGTGCCGGGCATGAAGCCGGGCACGTCGACGAAGGTGATGACAGGGATGTTGAAGGCATCGCAAAAACGCACGAAGCGCGCCGCCTTGATTGAACTCTTGATGTCCAGGCAGCCCGCCAGCACCAGCGGCTGGTTGGCCACGATGCCTACCGTCTGCCCTTCCATGCGGCCGAAACCGATGACGATGTTCTTCGCATAGTCGGGCTGCAATTCGAAGAAATCGCAATCGTCGACCACCTTGACGATCAATTCCTTCATGTCGTAGGGCTTGTTGGGGTTCTCCGGCACCAGCGTGTCCAGCGACATTTCGGCGCGATCCGCCGGATCACCGCTGGGGCGCACCGGCGGCTTCTCGCGGTTACTCAAGGGCAGATAGTTGTACAAGCGCCGCAGCATCATCAGCGCCTCCACGTCGTTCTCGAACGACATGTCGGCCACACCGCTCTTGGTGGTGTGGGTCACGGCGCCGCCCAGCTCCTCGGCAGTGACGTTTTCGTGCGTGACGGTCTTGACCACATCGGGGCCCGTCACGAACATGTAGGAGCTGTCCTTGACCATGAAGATGAAATCGGTCATGGCCGGCGAATACACCGCGCCGCCGGCGCACGGCCCCATGATGAGGCTGATTTGCGGCACCACGCCCGAGGCCATCACGTTGCGTTGAAAGACCTCGGCATAACCGCCGAGCGAGGCGACGCCTTCCTGGATCCGGGCGCCGCCCGAGTCGTTCAGGCCGATGACCGGCGCGCCGACCTTCATCGCCTGATCCATCACCTTGCAGATCTTCTCGGCGTGCGCTTCGCTCAACGCGCCGCCGAAGACGGTGAAGTCCTGGCTGAAGATGAAGACGAGGCGGCCGTTGATCATTCCGTAGCCGGTGACCACGCCATCGCCCGGAATCTTGTTGTCGGCCATGCCGAAGTCGCTGGAGCGGTGCTCCACGAACATGTCCCACTCTTCGAAGGTGTTGTCATCGAGCAGCAGTTCGATGCGCTCGCGCGCCGTGAGCTTGCCCTTGGCGTGCTGCGCGTCGATGCGGTTTTGTCCGCCGCCGATGCGCGCCTGCGCGCGGCGTTTTTCAAGTTCGTCGATGAGTTCTTGCATGATGTCTTTCTAGGGATTTGTCGGTTCTTGTGTGGAAGCCGCCGCCAGCAGATTACGCGCCGCGGTCGATGCCGGCAAGCGGCCTGCGGCAACCTGCTGTGTAATTTCCGCAAGCAATGCGCGCACCCGCGGATGCTGGCGGAAAGACTCCCGCAGGCCGGCTTCGATGCGTTCCCACATCCAGGCCAGAGCCTGTTGCTCACGGCGCTGAGTGAGCTTGCCGCTGATGGTTTGAGAAGTCTTGAATTCCTCCACCGCGGACCAGAAGGCATCAACCCCCGTGCCGGTCAGCGCGCTGATTTGCAATACCTTCGGCTGCCACGGGCGCGGCTGCGCGCCATCGGCACGGCCGGGGCCAAACAGGCACAGCGCCGAAGTAATCTGCGCCTGCGCACGGGTGGCGGCGGCCACATCGAGGTCGGCCTTGTTGATGACGACGAGATCGGCCAGCTCCATGACGCCCTTTTTGATCGCCTGCAAATCGTCGCCCGCATTGGGCAGCTGCAGCAGCACGAACATGTCGGTCATGCCCGATACCGCCGTTTCGGACTGTCCGACGCCGACGGTTTCGACGATCACCACGTCGTAGCCGGCGGCTTCGCACACCAGCATGGCCTCGCGCGTTTTTTCGGCCACGCCGCCGAGCGTGCCGCCTGAAGGGCTGGGGCGGATGTAGGCGCGCTCGCTGGCCGAAAGCCGCTCCATGCGCGTCTTGTCGCCAAGAATCGAGCCGCCGGAAACCGTGGACGAAGGATCGACCGCCAGCACCGCCACGCGATGGCCTTGCGCGATCAGGTACAGCCCCAGCGCCTCGATGAAGGTGGATTTGCCAACCCCCGGCACGCCCGAGATACCCAGGCGCAACGACCGGCCCGTATGCGGCAGCAGCGCGGTCAGCAATTCGTCGGCCTGTGCACGATGATCGGTCCGCGTCGATTCGAGCAGCGTGATGGTCTTGGCAAGGGCGCGGCGCTGGGCGCTCGCGGGCTCTTGCGCAAGGACCTGTGCCATCAAAATATCAAATGAATTCAACCCGAGATCCTGTCGTCACGCACGCCGACCCTGTTCATCAGGCGAAGACGCCTTGAGCGGCGCCTGCACAAGCTCAAAACCTGTCTCGTCAAGAAGACGCATGTCCTGGAGCAGTTTTTCGGCGCGATCAGCGGGCATGGTGTCACCTGTAATACTGCTTGAACTCGGGAGCAGGCTCCCGGTCGGAGTAGATGTACAGAACGACCCCGTTCGGGTCTTGCACCGCGAAACCGCGATCTCCCCAGGGATGGTCCTCCAACGGCATGATGGCGTCCAGCCCGCCAGCCGCAAGCGCCTGGAACTCGGCATCGACATCGGCAACGCGGAAGTTGTACGTCAGGCCGGCGGGATTGCAGGCCGGCTGACCGGGCTGCGGCGTCATGAATTGAAGCGATGCACCCTGGCCGAATTCGAGATTCACGTACCAGCCGCAATCGAAGCTGACCTTGGCCCCAAAGTGCTTCACATAAAAATCGCGCGACTCCACCACCTTGTCGGTAGCGATGCAGGTAGACAGTGATTGGGCAAGCATTGGAGGCTCCTTGATGGAGGCGAACGATTCAATCGTCAAGCCGGATACGGAGAAAACTGATCAGCCACCGCCCACCACCGCTGGCCTTCCTTGATGAAAAAGAACATGTCTCTGCCGCCCATGTCGATGGTGTTGCCGCCCATATCGAAAGACACGTCGAAGTCATACGCAACCACGGCCGAGTCGCCGTAGACGTGAATGACCGGATCTTTTTCCTCCCAGCGATGAATGCGGGCCGCATTGCAAAAGCCCTTCCAACCCGCGACGCACGCAGCCTGGCCATCCAGGCGGTGACGGTCGGTGGGGGTGATGGCCACCATGTTCTGGTGAAAGAATTTGGAAAGATCGTCCGGGTTGCCCCGGGTCCAGGCGTCGTTCATCGCGCGGACGGTGGTCCAGATTTCCTGTTTGATTGGATCAGTAAAAGAAACCATTTTTGCACCTGCGCTCACTGGACATGGTTGGTTTCTTGATCAAGGTACACACCATTGATTAGTACATACCCAGAGCCTCAAGCCGCCAAACCCGCCCTGATTTGCTCCAGCACATCCTTGGCGCAGGCCGGAATTGGTGTGCCGGGACCGTAAATGCCCTTGACCCCGGCCTGATGCAGAAACTCGTAGTCCTGCCTCGGAATCACGCCGCCGACGAAGACCACCACGTCGTCCGCGCCCTGCTTTTTCAATTCTTCGATGATGGCGGGCACCAGCGTCTTGTGCCCCGCCGCGAGCGTCGAGATGCCGACCGCGTGCACGTCGTTTTCGATTGCCTGGCGCGCGCATTCAGCGGGCGTCTGGAACAGCGGGCCGATGTCCACGTCAAAACCCAGATCGGCCAGGGCGGTCGCCACCACCTTCGCACCGCGATCGTGTCCGTCCTGCCCGAGCTTGGCGACCATCACGCGCGGGCGACGGCCTTCGGTTCTGGCGAATTCGTCGATCTCGGCCTTGAGCCTGTCCCAGCCCTCGGCGCCCTCATAAGCGGCTGCGTACACGCCCGTCACCTTTTGCGTATCGGCGCGGTGGCGGCCAAAGACCTTTTCCAGCGCGTCGGAAACCTCCCCCACGGTGGCGCGCAGGCGCACCGCCTCGATGCTCAGGCCGAGCAGGTTGCCCTGGCCCGAACGCGCCGCCTCGGTCAGCGCATCGAGCGCGGCCTGCACCTTGGCGCCGTCACGCGCGGCGCGCACGGCCTTCAGGCGCGCGATCTGCTGCTCGCGCACCCGGACGTTGTCCACTTCAAGAATCTCGATTGCGTCTTCATTCTTGAGCTTGTACTTGTTCACGCCGACGATCACGTCCTTGCCCGAATCAATGCGCGCCTGCTTCTCGGCGGCGGCCGCTTCGATCTTGAGCTTGGCCCAGCCCGAATCGACCGCCTTGGTCATCCCGCCCATCGCCTCGACCTCCTCGATGATGGCCCAGGCGGCATCCATCATGTCCTGCGTGAGCTTTTCCATCATGTAGCTGCCGGCCCAGGGGTCGATCACGCTGGTGATGTGCGTTTCTTCCTGAATGATGAGCTGCGTGTTGCGCGCAATGCGGGAGGAAAACTCGGTGGGCAGCGCAATCGCCTCGTCGAAGCTGTTGGTGTGCAGTGACTGCGTGCCGCCGAAGACTGCGGCCATTGCCTCAATCGTGGTACGCACCACGTTGTTGTACGGGTCTTGCTCGGTCAGGCTCCAGCCCGAAGTCTGGCTGTGCGTGCGCAACATCAGGCTCTTGGGCTTTTTGGCGCCGAAGTCTTTCATGATCCGGCACCACAACAGGCGCGCGGCGCGCATCTTGGCGACTTCCAGATAGAAGTTCATGCCAACCGCCCAGAAAAACGAAAGCCGCCCGGCGAAGTCGTCCACGTCCAGCCCCTTGGCCAGCGCCGTTTTCACGTACTCCTTGCCGTCGGCCAGCGTAAAGGCCAGCTCCAGCGCCTGATTGGCGCCCGCCTCCTGCATGTGATAGCCCGAAATCGAGATCGAGTTGAACTTCGGCATATTTTTCGCCGTGTACTCGATGATGTCGCCGATGATCCGCATGCTCGGCCCGGGCGGGTAGATGTAGGTGTTGCGGACCATGAACTCCTTGAGGATGTCGTTCTGGATGGTCCCGGAAAGCTGGTCTTGCGCAACGCCCTGCTCCTCGGCGGCGACCACGTAGCCCGCCAGCACCGGCAGCACCGCGCCGTTCATCGTCATGGAAACGCTGACTTTGTCCAGCGGGATCTGGTCGAACAGGATCTTCATGTCCTCGACCGAATCGATTGCCACGCCCGCCTTGCCCACGTCGCCGGTCACGCGTGGATGGTCGGAGTCGTAGCCGCGGTGCGTCGCCAGATCGAAGGCTACCGACACGCCCTGCCCGCCCGCAGCCAGCGCCTTGCGGTAGAAGGCATTAGACTCTTCGGCGGTTGAAAAGCCGGCGTATTGGCGGATGGTCCACGGCCGCACCGCATACATCGTCGCCTGCGGGCCGCGCAGGTAGGGCTCGAAACCCGGCAGCGTGTCGGTGTACTTCAGTTCCTTCAAATCAGCCGCCGTATAGAGCGGCTTGACGCGAATGCCGTCGGGCGTAATCCAATCCAGTGCACTCACATCGCCACCGGGTATCGATTTGGCCGCCGCCTTGGTCCAGGCATCGAGACTGGCGAATTGGAATCGTGGTTCGGTTGTGTTACTCATGGGCTGCCGTGCTCTTCAGTTTCGAGATCGTGAAAGGATTTTTCCCAGAGAATCCGGATCGATTTATCAAGTGTACCGGATCGATAATCATTGATTCAGGCCGCCGTTCAGATCCATTCCCTGCCCCATGAAGGCTCCCACCTTGGAGCCTGCTCATGGTTTGTACGGAGCCGCGCGGGCATCTTTTCGGGGCCGGATGTGAGGCGCTCAAGGTGTTCGTCGCCAAAGGGCCGGGACGATGAAGGCACGGTACGGCGCCTGCGTCACTGAGGAGGTGTCGCGGCAGGGTCCACACGGCATCTACCGCCTGCCCTCGCTGCTCGAAAACGACGCGGCCGCCGCATAGCTGGATGAACTGCAAACACTGGCGACGGGGTAACGGAGCGTGCAGGTTCGGCTCAACAGTGGTAACAACTCAATGCAGGCATCCGGTTGTGCGGCTTTGAGAAAAAATGCTAGCGGATCGTTCTATGAGGTCGTCTTCCTTCCACACTTGGAGATTGCATTTCGTCAGCCTGATGGCAGGCTGTTTTATATTGTTTTGAAAATCAATAGGAGCGCAGCATGGGATTTTTTGACTGGTTCAAAGCGAAGCAACCGGACAGGCCAGGCGATGAACCCAAGCCAGCCAAGTTAACATTTTTCAGTGAAGTCGCTGCGTCGTTTCGCTCAACGATAGATCAGGCGCGTCGGGATGAGGTTCTCGCGGCAGGTGTCAAAACCGCCCGATACCGCGCACAGGAGCTTTTCAAAGATATAGGGGCAGGTCGAGCGCCTGCCGTCACATCCATCTATGAACGTTACACTTCCGAGGCGCATCTTGGAGAAGTTGGTGCAGTGGGTGCAATGCAAAACAATCCATTGAGATCAGTGCCGAAGGATTTCTTCGAGGACGCCTACCGTTCGTGGGCTTCGGAAGGTGGGGTAGGCATTCCACCATGGCAGCGGCTCGGAGTGGCAGTGAAGGAGGGATGGCTTCAGGACGAAAAGCACGACCTGCACTTTCACTGGGATGTGACGACCAAGGAACAGGCCCGCACCCTGTGGCGAACGTATTTTTTCTACAACTTCGTCGGTCTTGATCATTTCTGTTACTACATATCTCATGAAGGTCAGGACAACGAAGTTCAGACATATGAATCATGGGTTCCGGCCCATGAAACTCAATTTTTTGCGCGTGCCAATCAGGTCAGGCCTGGCATGGCTGCACAGATTAATGCAGCGATTCGTGTTGAGGAAGATAAGGAAAGAGGCGGGTACAAGGTCACACCAACGCCCCGCTTCTACGAATTGACTCTGCAGCTAACGTCTGCCTATTTTCTCGAGAATGTAGGTCAGGTCGAAGGGAATCACCCCGGTCTTGGCTATATGCGTTGGAACTTGGGCGAGGATCGATACCGTGTCTTTTTAGATGCGGTGACGCAGCACATGAAGGAACCAGGGAATACTGCAAAACTTGCATCCGAATGGGCATTTCGGACAAAAATGAAAAGCATCGAATGGGGTAAAGTACGCAGCAACGCACTAACTTTCATGTTTTTCTCTGATGTATATCGTATGGCCTTTGAAAATATAGATTGGAAGGCAAAACAATGATCGCTGCACCGCCAGCTGCAGAATCACGAACGCCACGTCATCGTTGGACTACGGCAGCGATCCTCGTCCTGACCGCCGGCATGCTCTGCTCCTGCAACACGAGCGACATTGCCATCAACGATGGACAGGTCAGCAAAGTGTCAATTTCACCGGATGGCCGCGCCATTGCAGCGGCTATCGACGACTGGGGAACAAATGAAGACGATCCCACGATCGTGCGCTGGTGGAACTGGAATGGAAAAGATGGCATCTGGCATGTCCCCAGCTATCGTGTTGGGGCCTTCGGCTGGGCGGCAGATGGATCGCTGCTCGTGGGCGGGCAGAGGCAGTCGCGTACCCCGGTGGTTCCGTGGTGGAGGATCGGTAGCGCAGGAAAGGTGCTGGCGGCGTGTGAAGGGTTGCCGAAAGGACCGGGCCTCGACCAGGCGAATGATCCAAAATATAAGAATCAACCTATATCCGTGGGCGAATATATGTCCCGTGGCATCGCCAGCATTGCGGAACTGACGGGCGGACAGATTGTGACCGGGGGCGTCGATCAGACGCTCGCCGTTTGGGAAGGATGCTCGCCAACTTGGCTTCATGCACAAACGTGCTGCCGTGCCGAGCACGCCATCACCGTCACGGCCCGGGGAATGGATTTCGAGACCTCCGGCGAAGGAATCTACCAAGACAAAAACGATGGCTACTACGAGGACATGGGCCCACGCCGCTGGTCGCCATCACCGTGGAAAGCGGTTTCAATTCAAGCGCCTGCGGTGCCAGCAGGAACGAAATTGCGGGCCAACGGGGCTGATTGCATGGCCACGATGGACGCCTCCGGACACATGGCCGTCGTGGGGGCGCACCCATGGACGGCTTCCATCGAAACCGACAAAACCGACGTTTGGAAGGAATGGGTTAGTCTTGCGGCAAGCCGCGACTGCAAAGTCATCGCGGTCGCGAATAGACACCGGATCGTCAAAGTTACATCGCCATAGCAAGCCCATATCGATTGGGCTGAACCGCAGGCGGTGCCCAACGTTGAGCGTGCTTATACGCACCGGATGCCATCGGTGTAATCCCGGATGTTGGGCATCGTCTGTGGCTCGGCCCAATCCACACCTCCTCGACAATAATCGAGTGTGCAGGTAACCCCATTCCCATCCAAGTCCTCCCCTTGAAAGGGCGGACTTCATTGTTTGGTCTTTTCGTTTTCTCGCGATGCGAGCAAGTGCCGGAACTTGAATCAAAACCGTTCTAAAAATCATCCGGCGCGGCTGTCACAGCCGCAGCATTTGTGAAATCATGCCAACGCAGCAACACCCAATCCGAGTCGTCTTTCAAAAACCGGGCGGCCAGCCCGCACCGTCCACGCCCGCATCCGGCGCCAAGCGCAAACTGCTGCTGATCTATCCGCCGCTGACGGTGCCGACTTCACCACCGCTCGGTTCGACCATGCTCAAGGGCTATATCGAGCGCGAATTGCCACAGTGGCAAGTCAAGGTGCTCGACCTGAACATCTGGTGCTATAGCCGGGTGTTCGAGATGCTGCGCGAAGGCTCGATGAGCTTCCCCCCGCACTTGATGGGCGAAACAAAACTGGAAGAACTGCTGAAAATCCCGGATTTCATGCGCGGCAAGAGCGCGGAGGATTTTTATCAGGACGCCGCCGCTTACGACCGCTACGGCGGCCTGCTGGCCACGCTGACCAACATCGTCAGCGAGCACCTGACCCGCGCGGCGGACGCCTGGAAGCCCGGCGCGGCGCTCGACCCGCTGCTGGCTCAGGCGCTGCAACAAATCACCCGCGAGCCGGCCGACTGTTACGGCATTTCGATGATCTTCAACCAGCAACTGGCCGCCGGCGCGCTGTTCGGGCGCTTGCTGCGCCAGCAAACCGGCAAGAAGGTGTTTTTCGGCGGCAGTTGCTTTACCGCGGGCGCGGAAAACTTCCTGCGCTGGTACCCCGAATCGGCCGACGTCATCATCGACGGCGACGGCGAGGAACCGCTCAAAAAGCTGCTGGAGCAAGACGGCTCGCCCGAGAGCGTATCCGGCGCGGTGTTCTGGCGGGACGGGCAGGTGGCGCGCAACACGTCGGAGTACCGGCGCGACATCGACGCCTACGGCGGCACGCCCGATTTTTCCGACCTCCATCTGCCCGACTACTACTCGCCCAAGCCCGTGGTGCCGCTGCTGCTTTCGCGCGGCTGCTACTGGCGCCGCTGCACCTTCTGCGTGCATTACATGTCGGCCGGGCTGACCTACCGGCTGCACGGGCTGGAGCAGGTCATCGAAATCCTGCGCGCCATGGTCGCGCAAGGCGTGCGGCATTTTTCATTCGTCGATGAAATGATCGCGCCGGGCCACTTCGACAACCTGGCCGATGCCATCATCGCCTCCGGACTGGACATTGCGTACTACGCGCTGGCCAAGCCCAACAAGGCGTTCAAGCCCGAAATCCTGCGCAAAATGGCGCGGTCGGGCTGCAAATATCTGCTATGGGGCGTGGAAAGCGGCTCGCAGCGCATACTCGACCTGATGGACAAAGGCACCCGAGTCGAGGATATGGAGCAGGTGCTGCGCGACGCGCACGCCGCGGGCATCGCCAATCACGTGTACAT
>CAYTPC010000024.1:0-25018 GCA_964439605.1 uncultured Burkholderiaceae bacterium | reverse complement strand
GCTTGCTCGGCTTGCTCAGCTTGCTCGGCTTGCTCGATCTGCTCGATCTGCTCGATCTGTTCGATCTGTTCGATCTGTTCGATCTGTTCGATCTGTTCGATCTGTTCGATCTGTTCGATCTGTTCGATCTGTTCGATCTGTTCGATCTGCTCGATCTGCTCGATCTGCTCGATCTGCAGGACGGGCTGAACCGATGGCTCCTCCGGTTCCTTGGCCGGCGGCGGCGTGACCAGATCGCGCAGCGACTGCATCACCGGCTCGGCCGGCTCCCTGAGGAAACCTGCCGCGAACTGGTGCAGCAGACGCTGGATTTCGGTGGCGGCGGCGGCCAGCTTGGCTCCCTGTTCGGCCGTGCCGCGTCCTTGCCGTTGCAAATGCTCCAGCGCCGATTCGAGCAAACGCGCCAGGCTCGACAAGCCCTGGAAACCGACCGTGGCAGAACTTCCCGCCAGCGAATGCGCCAGCGCGACTGCCGAGTCGGCAATGGGCGCGCCCGGCTCCAGCGTCCATGCGTCAGCCTGTATCGCAAGCTGGCGCGACCATGCGTCGGCTTCGTCGAGATAAACGTTGTAGAGCGCGAGGCCGATGTGCAAAGGACCAATGACCTGGACCGCATCTTCGATGATGGCCGGTGCGTCCGGCTCGGCTGGCTCATCGGCCGGCTGCACATCCGCTTCGACCGCCTGTTCCGGCTCCGGGCCGTTGACGGCTTCGCCCGCCGGTTCCGGCTCCGGGCCGTTGACGGATTCGACCGCCGGTTCCAGTTCCGGGCCGCTGACGGATTCGATGGCTGCATCAACCGTGGGCTCCGGCGCGGACTCATCCTCCCCGGATATGTTGGCTTCGAAATTGAAGGCGGGCGCGACGATCGCGGGCTGTGCCCCGTCGCCAGAAGAATCCTGCGCCACGGGTATGGCGGCGAAATCCGTTTCCCAGGCGATCACGGACGGATCGACCGGCTCGGCTTGGCCGTCCGGCGCCGGCGCCTCTTCCAAATCGAGGGCAAGGGCATCGGCCACAGGGGTGTATTCGGGCAGCGTTTGGGCGGGCTCGCCGGCCTGCACAGCTGGCGTCTCGCTGATGCTGACGGTGAAGTCGAAATCGAGCGGCGTTTCAGCCTCGGGCGCCACCAGATCCTCGTCGACCAGCACCAGCGACAGGGTTTCAACCTCATCCGAAATGCCTGGATCGAGCAGCGCCGCCACTTCATCCACTGGCTCTACCAGCAGCTCAACGTCTTCTTTCTCTTTGCCGCTTTCGTCCGCGACCAAGTGCAGTGCCGCAACCGGACTGCCGAAATCGCTTGCCGGGGCCTCCTGCTCGATCATCTCGACCGGTTCGACCGATTCGACCGATTCGACCGATTCGACCGTCTCGACCGTCTCGACCGGTTCGATCATCTCGACCGGTTCGTCGCTGCACAGATCCTTGGCCAGGCTCTGGAAAGGCTCGGCGCTCCAGGCGTGCGGCTTGCTGACCGCGATGGCTTCGGCCCAATCGGCAAAATCACGCAGCGCCTTGCTTGTCCCTTCAAGCAAGCGGGCGCTTGCCGGACGCTGGTCGACCAGCCAGGCATTGAGCACCTGCTCCATGGCCCAGGCGGCGTCGCCGAAATCGCCCAGGCCCACCATGCGCGAGCTGCCTTTGAGCGTGTGGAAAGCCCGGCGCAGGATGGTGAGTTCGTCGGCGTCACCGGGGCGCCGGCTCAATATGGCGATGGCGCGCAGGCCGTTTTGCACCATTTCACGCGCTTCGGTCAGGAAGATGTCGCGCAGATCGTCTTCCTCGAGTTCCGTGACGACGGTGTCGGCCAAGTGATCGGGGCCGCTGATCTTGGCGGTCCAGCTATCGGCGGCACGGCTGAATTCCTCGATCGGCGTCGCCCCGAAGGATGAAGGCGCCGCCAGTTCGGCCAGCCGCGCCGCGATTTTTGCGTCCACCGTCTCGGATGCGAACACGGGCTGCGCAGGCGTGGCGCCGGCGGCATTCGCGCCGTGCGAATCCTCACTGTGCTGCCTGCCCATCAGCGGCTTGAGTTCGTCGGCATCGGCATCGAACACGAACAGCCGCTTGGCCAGCGCCGGCTGGTAGCTGAGCATGTCGATCAAAAATCCCAGCGCGCTGAGGTTGTTGCCCAGCGATTCGGAATCGGACACGGGATGCGTGTCTGTCTCGGCGGCGAGCAGGTGATCGACCTGCTCGCGCATCCGCAGCACCGTTTGCACCGCCTGGTCCAGGCCCAGCACCGAAAACACGCCGCGCATTTTCATGAGCGTGCCCGGCACGTCGCGCAACAAGTCCTTTTCAGCCGGCTGGCGGAAGAACTTGTCCATCAATTTTTCGATTTGGCCCAGATCGGTGCGCAGTTCGTCGACCACCGTCCCCATCGTGTGGCGATCGCTCACGCGCCGATAGAGATCCTCCATCCACGGTTCGAGCGGCTCGGACTGGCCGCCTTCACAGGCTCGCTCGATGCGCCCGGCCAATTGCGCCATGCGGGCGGTGAATTGCCGATCATTCGGGTCCAGATCCTGGACGGCCGCCTCCAGATAGAGCACGGCCGTGGCGACTTCCATGGCCAGTTCGGTGCCCGGCGGATTGCCTGAACGCAGCGAGGCATCGACCGCACCGTTGAGCGCGCGCGCCATCGGCTGGCTGACCGGATAGAGCTTGCGCAGCGAATCGGTCAATTGCGCGAAAGCCTCGACCGCTTGACGGATCTGCCCCTTGTCGCCGCCCGCCAGGACATTCCACACTTCCTTGGCATGCTCGATGCGTTTGCGCGTCTGCGCGAGTACCGAAGGATCGAATCGTCCGAACTGCGGATGAAGATAGTCAAGCGGCCGCTCGCCGGTAATGCGCCATGCCGTGCGCACGGCCCGCAATATGGGCGCGGTATCGCGCGCCGCCGGCGCGGCTTGCGCGCAGAAAAAGAGCAGATCCTGCGCGAGCCGCTCGGATACCGCATGGTCGCCGCGCGCCAACGACACGTACTGGAGCAGCACGCGCAAAACGGTGCGCTTGACGTAAATATCGACCGGGGTCAACGACAGGGACAAAGCCTCGAAGAACCCCGCCGCCAGCGCCCAGAAACTGCGCACGCGCGACTGCGCGGCCCCGTGCGCCAGGCCGGCGCACATGGTCTTCAGATGACGCGCGGCCGCCTCATCGCTGGCCTTGACGATCTGAAGCACCTCACGGTCGATGCGGGTACGCACCGCCGCGGTATAGACCAGCGCGGGCTGGTCGTCCACGGGCAGATTGACCTCGCACCAGCGCCAAGGCCGCACCCACAGATCAGCCGGATGCACGCGCTGGTTGCCGACAAGTTCGAGTATTTCCCGGTACTGGGGAAACAGCGCCACCGGCGAAACGTCCTTGCCGATCAGCACGGTCTGCAAAAAATCACCGACGGCAAAACCGGCGTGTTCGAGTTTCTGTGCGGCCGCCTCGGTGCAGCCCGCGGGTTCCTGCACGAAATCGTGAACCGCAAACTCCATCGCGCCGATCACCAGCGCGGCCGCGTCGTAGCCGGCCATCTTCAGCGCGCCGACGGCTTGGTGCAGTTGCTGGCGCACGGCCCGCAGCGGACCGACGTCGGCATCGGGCACGGATGCGCTCGTGCGCGCAAAACGCTGCAGTACCTTGCCGCTGGTTTCGAGTGACTTCTGGATTTCCCCGAACACCCAGGCCAGCGGCCCGAGATCTTCGGAAACCGGAACGCCGCCGGCCGCGTGAGAAATCTGAGGGGGTGCGATGGACACTTTGAAACCCGACGTTCAGGCAATCTTGAAGCGCGCCACCGACTGCTGCAGTTCCTGCGCAATCTGCGACAGTTCGCGCACCTGCGCGGCCGTGGTGCGCGTACCTTCGCCGGTCTGCTCGGTCACGGCAAAAATGTGCTGGATGCTCGATGCAACCACGTTGGCTGAATTCGCTTCACCCGACGCAGCCTGCGAGATCCGCTCGATCAGCTCGGCCAGGTTGCGCGAGACGCTGTCGATTTCCGACAGCGCGGTACCGGCGTTGTCGGAAAGCCGGGCGCCCTCGACCACGCCCTGCGTGGAGCGCTCCATGGCGCTGACGGCATCCTGGGTGTCGGTCTGAATGGCCTTGACCAGCGCCGCGATCTGGTTGGTCGCGTCGGCTGACCGCTCGGCCAGCCGCTGCACTTCCTCGGCCACGACCGAGAAACCGCGGCCCGCTTCACCGGCGGAGGCGGCCTGAATCGCGGCATTGAGCGCGAGCACGTTGGTCTGTTCGGTAATGTCGGAGATCAGTTCGGTGATTTCGCCGATTTCCTGCGAAGACTCACCCAGGCGCTTGATGCGCTTGGAGGTGTCCTGGATCTGATCGCGGATCGTATTCATACCGTCGATCGTTTTCTGCACCGCCTGCAGCCCCGAGGCCGCCGCCTGCCGCGAGTGGCGCGCCACCAGCGCCGACTCTTGCGCCTGGGCCGATACGCCGTTGATGCGCTGCGCCATCGCCAGCACCGATTGGCCGGTTTCGCGGATTTCGTGCAGTTGCGCGGTCGAAGCGGCCAGCAGATCGGTCGAGGCGTTTTCCACCTGCTCGGTGGTTCCCAGCACGCGCGCGGCCGTGTTGTGGACGTTGTCCACCAGCAGGCGCAACTCTTCAACCGCGTAGTTAACCGTGTCGGCGATCGCGCCGGTAATGTCTTCGGTCACCGTGGCCTGCTGAGTCAGGTCACCCTCGGCCACCGATTGCAATTCGTTCATCAGGCGCAAGATGGCCGACTGGTTGGCAGAGTTGACGCGATGCGCCTCCTCGCGCTGCGCATCGGCTTCAAGGCGCTGGCGCTCGGTGGCGCTGGTGCGCGCGCGGTTTTCCCGTGCCTGCACGACAAAGATGCGCGCAACCAGCGCAACGGCCAACAGTGAAAGCGCCGCCAGCAGCATGAGGGTGCTGCGGCCCACGCCGGCCTGCTCCGAAAGCCGCTCTTGCAAGCCGTCCAACGCAAGGCGCAGCGGCTCACTGTCGGCCAGCAGCGCGGTTTGCGCCCGCCGCGCCGACGCCAGCCCTTGCAAGTCGATGACGGCGCTGGCCGGCACGTGCGTGCGCTCGAAGTCCTTCAGGATCGCTTCGAGCTGCTGGCGCGTCCGCGCATCGCGCAGATGCGGCGACGCGGCATCTTCGAGCAAAGCGCGAACCGCGGCCTGCGCGGCGGTCTGGGTCGCGTCGAGTTCCTTGCCGAGCGTGGCTGCCGCATCGGGGCTCACGCTTTGGACGCTCAGCAAGGCATCGGCTTGCTTGCCGATCTGCTGTGTGAGCGTGATGAGCTGTTTGACGGCACCGGACTCGGCCGAGCCGGTGTTCTGCTGTTCGAGTGTGGCGGCCACGGCCTGCGCTTTTTCGGCCAAGCTGGCCAAGCCGGTGCTGGCTTGCACGACGGTTTCGCGCTGGGCCAGCACGGTATTGGCATTGACATGGGTGCGATTGACCAGGGGCACGATCTTGATGAGATCGAGCTGGAACTGCGTATCCAGCGGATCCAGGCGCAGGCCCTCGTCCCCGCGAGCCAGGCCGTGCACGATGCGCGAAAGATCGTCGGCGCTGTCTTTGACGGCGTCAAAAGCGTCCACCTTGCCGCCGAGTGCCTGCGTGGCCGATTTCGCCAGCCGCTGGGATTGCATCAGCGCCTGGCCGACGGAGCCGGTTTGCGACGCGATCTGGCTCGCGCGCAAGGTCGCCTGGCCGGCAATCAGGAGCAGCGCCGCGACGACGATCACCAGCAAGACGATCTGCAGGCGCTGCCAGCGCCGCTCAGACGCGGCGGAAAACGGCTTCTTGGGCGATGCCAGGTCATCCGCGCCACGGCGGGACAGCAGCGGGGAACGTTCCTCGCCGAAGCCCTGGGTATCGGACACTTTGCGCAGCACCCCGCCGGCGCCGCCAGCATCCTGCTCGTCTTGCGCGGGGAGGGTTTTCTGGAACTCAGCAGTGGTCGCGTTCACGGTGTGTCTTTCAAGAGATGAGCGTCGTTTATCTGTTCGGCGCCGCGATCATCAAAACGGGCGCCGATATTCAAAAATTGGGGATGCTGTGCAAGCGATTGCAGGTCGATTTCCTGCCAGTGCGCTCCAGCCGCATCGACATGGCGGCGGCCAAACCAGGCCGGCGCGCCGGCCTGCGGCGTACTGAAGGCGGTAAAGGACTCGGGCGCGCGCAGGCCGATCAGGCGATCAACCAGCAAGGCAGCGTTGACCTCCAGCCGTTCGTTGAGCGTGACCAGTTGCGATGGCGCGTGCACCAATCCGCCCGCCGGTGCCGGCGGCTCCTTGCACGCGCCGATCAGGCCGACCAGGTCAATCACGCCGAAAAGCCCGCCGCGCAAACTGGCAACGCCCAGGAACCAGGACACCGTGTACGGCACGGATCGCGGCGCGCTCCAGGGAAAAATTTCACCTGCATGGGCCAGCGGAAGCAAATAGCGTTCGCCAGCGGCCTCGACCGCCAGCCACGAAGCCGATGGGCCGGTTGTCCGGGCCGCCTGCAAGCGCTCGGCAAGCCGGGATTGAAATGTTCGAAGTGCGCCAAGCTTTGCCACGATTGGACGGAACAGTCAAAAAGCGCTCAGTTCAGAGCGTGGATTCGGGCAATCAAGTCGGCCGGATTGACTGGCTTGACGATGTAATCGCGCGCACCCTGGCGCAAGCCCCAGATGCGATCGGTTTCCTGGTTTTTGCTGGTGCACATGATGATCGGCACCTGCGCGTACTGGGGGTCACGCATGATCGTGCGCGTGAGCTGGAAGCCGTTTCGCCCCGGCATGACCACATCCACCAAGATCAGGTCCGGCCGCTCCTCCTGGAGCTGACGCATCGCGTCATCGGCATTCTCGGCGGTCTTGACCGAGAAACCGTTCTTCTGCAACACGCCGGAAAGGAACATCAATTCCGTCTTGGAATCGTCTACAACGAGAATTTTCTTGATGGCCATTTTTTGTTCTACCTTGCCTCTTGTGCATGAACGGCGCCGAATTGCTCCACCGCCTGGAGCAGCTGGTCTTTGGTGAAAGGCTTGGTGAGATACTCCTGCGAGCCGACCATGCGGCCGCGCGCCTTATCGAACACGCCGTCCTTGGACGACAGCATGACCACGGGAACACTGGCGAACTGCGCGTTGCGCTTGATGATGGCGCAGGTCTGGTATCCATCCAGGCGCGGCATCAGAATGTCGCAGAAGATCAGATCCGGCTTGTGGTCATTGACTTTGGACAGCGCATCGAAGCCGTCTTCGGCCAGCAACACCTGATGGCCGCCCTGCTTCAGAAAGATTTCCGCGCTGCGCCGAATCGTGTCGCTGTCGTCAATGACGAGCACCTTGCATCTGGATCCAGAAGCGCTCATGGCCCCACTCCCCACAGGATTGACTCTTTCCGCCAAATTGAAGTTCTTGTTATGCGCCACACATGCCGGACAGGTCCGGCAACCTCATCCGGACATCAACCCGGACTGGGTTCCTCGTGCGATGCCATCCTCATGGTGCCCCTGCCGTTTCATCATGCTTTGTCATGAATCCACCGGTAAGCCACGAACACCGAAGATTTCGTCTCCATTGGAGTTTACATTAAAGTTTCCAATCTGCAATATTTGTATCCAAATAAGACAAAAGCGCGGCTCAATTTTTTGCACCCGCCCCTTTCGAACGCGTTGCGAAGGCACAGGGGTACCGGGGCCGATGGGCGCGAGAACCGTCAAAATCCTGGATCATTTCGCCTTCGACGAAGAGAGCTGCCATCCCATGACACCTGATACCGACGCTTCCCGCGACCGCAACCAGCAACTGTTCGACCGTGCGCGCACGGTCATCCCCGGCGGCGTCAATTCGCCCGTGCGCGCTTTTCGCGCCGTGGGTGGCACGCCGCGCTTCGTGCAACGCGCGCAAGGCGCTTACTTCTGGGACGCCGCCGGCCAGCGCTACCTTGACTACATCGGCTCCTGGGGCCCGATGATCCTGGGCCACGGCCATCCGGCGGTACTCGAAGCGGTACAGCGCGCGATCAGCGAGGGCTTTTCCTTCGGCGCGCCGACCGAACGCGAAATCGAACTGGCCGAGGCGATCCTGGCGCTGATGCCATCCATGGAGATGGTGCGCCTGGTCAGCTCCGGCACCGAGGCGGCCATGAGCGCACTGCGCCTGGCGCGCGGCGCAACCGGCCGCAAATACCTCGTGAAATTCGAAGGCTGCTACCACGGCCATGCCGATGCGTTGCTGGTCAAGGCCGGCTCGGGCCTGGCGACTTTCGGCCATCCGACCTCGGCTGGCGTTCCGGCCGAAGTGGTGCAACACACGCTGGTGCTCGAGTACAACAACTTGGCGCAGCTCGAAGAAGCCTTCGCCCTGCACGGCCAGGAGATTGCCTGCCTGATCATCGAGGCGATCGCGGGCAACATGAATTTCGTTCGCGCCACGCCCGAATTCGCACGCCGCTGCCGCGAACTGTGCACGCAATATGGCGCGCTGTTGATCTTCGACGAGGTCATGACCGGCTTTCGCGTGGGTCTGCACGGCGCGCAAGGCGTGCTCGGCATCACCCCCGATCTGACGGTGCTGGGCAAAGTGATCGGCGGCGGCATGCCGCTGGCGGCCTTCGGCGGTCCGCGCGCGATCATGGAGCAACTGGCGCCGATGGGGCCGGTCTACCAGGCCGGCACGCTGTCGGGCAATCCCGTTGCCACCGCTTGCGGCCTGGCGACACTCAAGGAAATCGCCAAGCCCGGCTTCTACGACGCCCTGTCGAAAAAGACCCGTACGCTGGTCGAACAACTCAAAGCCGCAGCGGCAGCCGAAAACCTGCCCTTCAGCGCCGACAGCGAGGGCGGCATGTTCGGCTTCTTCCTGCTTGAAACGCTGCCGCGGAACTACACCAGCGTGATGAAAAGCGACGGCGCGAAATTCAACTCGCTGTTCCACGGCCTGCTCGACCGCGGTATTTACATCGCGCCAGCGCTGTACGAAGCCGGCTTCGTGAGCGCGGCGCACAGCGAGGAAGACATCGCGACCACCGTTGCGGCGGCAAAAGAAGTCTTCAGCGCGCTACGGAATTAACCCGGCGCCGGCGCCGCATCCAGCGGCGCTACCGCGCGAAGCGCACCTCGGCGCGCAGGCCACCCAGGCGCTCCGACCGTGCCAGCCGCACATCGGCGCCGTGGCGTTTGGCGACGGCATGCACGATCGCCAAGCCCAGGCCGCTGCCTTCGGTTTCGGCGCCGGCCGCGCGGTAGAAGCGATCGAACGCGCGCTCGCGCTCGGCCTCGGCGATGCCTGGACCATCGTCCTCGACGGCAAGCACCGCACCGCCGGCTTGCGCGCCGGCCGAAATATCGACCCGCCCGCCTTCGGGCGCGTACTTGATCGCGTTGTCGATCAGGTTGCCCAGCAGGATGCGCAATGCCTCGGGATGGCCCTGGGCCGCGACCGCATCGCCGGGCATCAGGCCCAGGTCGATTCCCCGCGCCTGCGCGCGCGGCAATGCCGCCGCGATGCACTCGCCAGCCAGCACCCGCAAGTCGACGGCGACGGGCCGGGCATCGTTTTCGGTGCCGGCTTCCTGGCGCGCCAGCACGAGCAACTGGTTTACGAGGCGGATCGCGCGGTCGATGCCCTGCTCAAGCCGCTCGGTAGCCGCCTCCCGTGCGCTGTCCGCATCCGCTCGACGCAGCGCAGCGACCTGCAGCTTGAGCGCCGTCAGCGGCGAACGCAGTTCGTGCGCCGCATCGGCCACGAAGTGTTTCTGCGCGTCGAAGGCCTCGCCGACGCGGCCGAAGAGCAGGTTCAACTCGCGCACCAGCGGACGCACCTCGTCGGGCAGGCCGTTCTCGGCCAGCGGCGAAAGATCGTCGTCGGCGCGGTGCGCGACCTCGCCGCGCAGGCGTTCGACCGGCGCCAGCGAGCGCGTAATGATCCAGCCCACCGCGAGCATCAACAGCGGCGCGACCAGCACCATCGGCACCGTCGCGCGCAGTGCGAGCGCGCGCGCACGGGCCTCGCGCGCATCCATATCCTGCGCGATCTGCACGGTTCGCAGCGGCGTTTCCATCGAATAGACGCGGTAGCGCGTACCGTCGACGATCGCGTCGGAAAAGCCGAGCACGGCGCGCGGCGGCAGGGTTGAGCGCGCCGAGCGGAAGACCTGCGTGCCGTCGGGGCCCCAGATCTGCACGAACACGTCGAAGCCTTCCTGCCCGAAGCTGGGGTCGCCCGCGATGCTTGGCGATGGGCCGGCGCGCAGCGAATGCGCCATGCGCTGCAGGTGCATGTCGAACAAGGTGTCGGCGTCGCGCAGCGCATGGTGATAGGCGCCCGCGCCCAGCAGCGTGGCCGCCAGCAGAATCGCCGCCAGGATCATCCCGAGCAGGCGGCGGCGCAGTGAATGGCTGCTGGTCAGCATCGTCACTCCTTGGGCACCACGTAGCCGAGTCCGCGCACGGTCTGGATCAGCTCGGCGCCGAGCTTTTTTCGCAAGCCGTGCACGTAGACCTCGACCGCGTTGGAGTTGATTTCCTCGTTCCAGCCATAGAGCTTTTCTTCGAGCTGCGCGCGTGAAAGCACCACGCCGGGACGCGCGATCAACGGTTCGAGCACCGCCCACTCGCGCGCCGAAAGCATGATGGGCCTGCCTTCGAGCGTGGCCTCGCGCGTCGCGGGGTTGAGCGTGATGCCGTGGTGCGAGAACACGGGCGCTCCATGCCCGGCGCGGCGGCGGATCAAGGCGCGGATGCGCGCGAGCAGTTCGGCGCTTTCGTAGGGCTTGACCACGTAATCGTCGGCACCGGCGTCCAGCCCCGCGACCCGCTCGGCCAGCGCATCGCGCGCGGTCGTAATCAGCACCGGCACACCGTCGCGGCGCGCGCGCAGGGCACGCAGCACCTCGATCCCGTCGCGCCCGGGCAGGCCCAGGTCGAGCAATACGAGGTCGTATTCATGCGAGCGCAGCGTGGCGTCGGCCGCCGCGCCGTCGCGTACCCAGTCGGCCGCATAGTGCTCGGCGTGCAACAGGCCCAGCAGGGCTTCGCCGATCATTTTGTCGTCTTCAACGAGCAGCAGGCGCATGACAGAGGATGGCAAGGGGTGGGGGTTCGTACCGCCGGAATACCTCGATTGTGTGCAAAGTGCTTAAGCGGGGCTGAATGCGCCCGCACGACGCAGACCGGGCCGCGTTTCAGGTTGCGTGCTGTTGCATGCTGTCGCGCGCTATTTCGCTTCTTCGTTGCGCCGCCGCAATTCGCGCAGCTTCTCGGCGATGCGGATTTCCAGGCCGCGCTCGACCGGCCGGTAAAAACCCGGCGGCGCCATGCCTTCAGGCAGATAGGTCTCGCCGGCCGCGAAGGCGCCGGGCTCGTCGTGCGCATAACGATAGCCCTTGCCGTAGTCGAGCTGTTTCATGAGTTTGGTCGGCGCATTGCGCAGGTGCATCGGAACCGGCCGGGTGCCGTCTTCGCGCACGAAGGCGCGCGCCGCGTTGTAGGCCGTGTACACCGCATTCGACTTGGGCGCCACCGCAAGGTAAACGATGCACTCGGCCAACGCCAGTTCGCCCTCGGGCGAACCCAGGCGCTCATAGGTTTCGGCCGCATCGAGCGCCAGGCGCAGCGCGCGCGGATCGGCCAGGCCAACATCCTCGGTGGCCATGCGCACCATGCGCCGCGCAAGGTAGCGCGGATCGGCGCCCCCGTCGAGCATGCGCACGAACCAGTACAAGGCCGCATCCGGATCGCTGCCGCGCACCGATTTATGCAGCGCCGAGATGGTGTCGTAGAACTGCTCGCCGCCCTTGTCATAGCGGCGCATGCGTTCGCCGAGCACGCGCAGCACCCAGTCGTCGGCGATGGCGTCCAGCCCCTGCGCCCGCGCTGCCACGGCCAGCGTCTCCAGCGTGTTGAGCAGCCGCCGTGCGTCGCCATCGGCGTAGGCCACGAGGCGGTCGAGCGCCGCATCCTCGATGGCCGGCACCGCGCCAGCCGCCTGCGCGCGCGCGGCAAGCTGCCGGAGATCGTCCTCGGACAGCGGTTGCAGCACGTAGACCGCCGCGCGCGAGAGCAGGGCCGAGTTGACTTCGAACGAGGGGTTTTCGGTGGTCGCGCCGATAAAAGTGAACAGCCCGCTTTCCACGTGCGGCAGGAAGGCGTCCTGCTGGCTCTTGTTGAAGCGGTGCACCTCATCGACGAATACGATGGTGCGCTGCGGCACGAGGCCGTCGCGCACCGCTTCGGCGCGCTCGACGGCCTCGCGGATATCCTTGACGCCGCCGAGCACCGCGCTGATCGCGATGAACTGCGCGTCGAAGGCGTCGGCCATCAGCCGCGCGATCGTGGTCTTGCCGGTGCCCGGCGGTCCCCAGAAGATCAGCGAATGCGGCTGGCCCGATTCGAAGGCCACGCGCAGCGGCATGCCCGGACCCAGCAGATGCTGCTGGCCGACCACTTCGCCCAGCGTGTGCGGCCGCAGGCGCTCGGCCAGGGGCTGCTGCGGCTGGGATGCGCCCGCTTTGGCCATTGACGCGCCTCGCCTCTATTGCCGGATGAGGTCAACACCCGGCGGCGGCTTGAAGCTGAATATTCCCGCGCGCACCGGCGTATTGAGTTCGAACGGCCCAAAGATGATTTGCGAGCGCTGGCCGAAGTTGTCGAGAATTTCGAGCGCCGCGAGCACGCCGCCGCGAAAGCCCACCTGCACGCTCTGCAACTGGCCCTCTTTGTCTTTCGGCGTGGCCTTGACCCATTGCAGACCCTCACGGTCGGGCGCCGCCTCGATCGTGAAATCGGCCTGCAGCGCCCGCAGGTCGGGCGCCGCCGCGATCAGCGCCGCCGGCGTGCTGCCCAGTGCCTGCGCCTGCGAGCGTTGGGTCGCCTGATTGAGGTCGGCGTCGTAAATCCACAGGCTCTGGCCGTCGGCCACGATGGTTTGGACGAAAGGCTTGCTGTAGTCGAAACGGAATTTGCCGGGCCGCTGGAATTCGAAGCTTCCGCTGGACGTTTTGGCACGCGCCGGCTCACCTTGCCGGGGCGGCGGCGTCACGGTCTGGCTGAACGTGGCGCGCCCCGACTTGGCGTTGCGAACGAAGGCTTCGAGGCTTTCCAGGCCGCCGGCCCAGGCAGCGCCAGCCAGCGCCAGGAGCAAGAAGGCGAGTAGGCGTTTTTTCATCGGCGGTTCAACCTGGGTTCACTCGTTGTGCAAGGGCACCAGAATTTCGCGCTGGCCGCTCGTGCTCATGGAACTGACCAGGCCCGCGTGCTCCATGTCCTCGACCAGCCGCGCGGCGCGGTTGTAGCCGATCTTCAGGTGACGCTGCACCAGCGAGATGCTGGCCTTGCGGTTTTTGAGCACGACCTCGACCGCCTGGTCGTACATCGGGTCTTTCTCGCCGCCGCCGTCACCGGCTTCACCGAAGGCGCCGCCTTCGCCATCGACGACGCCGCCTTCGAGCACGCCTTCGATGTAATCGGTTTCGCCCTGCGACTTGAGGTAGGCGACGACGCGGTGCACCTCATCGTCGGATACGAAAGCGCCATGCACGCGCGTCGGGAAGCCGGTGCCGCTGGCCATGTAGAGCATGTCGCCCATGCCCAGCAGCGTCTCGGCGCCCATCTGGTCGAGGATGGTGCGGCTGTCCACCTTGCTCGACACCTGGAACGCGATGCGCGTCGGGATGTTGGCCTTGATCAGGCCGGTGATCACGTCCACGCTGGGCCGTTGCGTCGCAAGGATCAGGTGGATGCCCGCGGCGCGCGCTTTCTGCGCCAGGCGTGCGATCAGTTCCTCGATCTTCTTGCCGATCACCATCATCAGATCGGCCAATTCGTCGATCACCACGACGATATAGGGCTCGCGCCGCAGCGGCTCCGGATCGTCGGGCGTCAGGCTGAAAGGGTTGTAGATGAATTCACCGTGCGCCTTGGCGTCTTCGATTTTGGTGTTGTAGCTGGCCAGATTGCGCACGCCGAGCTTGCTCATGAGCCTGTAGCGGCGCTCCATCTCGCCCACGCACCAGTTCAAGCCATTGGCCGCGAGCTTCATGTCGGTGACCACCGGCGCGATCAGGTGCGGGATGCCTTCGTACGCCGACATTTCGAGCATCTTCGGGTCGATCATGAGAAAGCGCACCTCGGCCGGATCGGCCTTGTACAGCAGGCTCAGGATCATTGCGTTGATGCCCACCGATTTGCCCGAGCCGGTGGTACCGGCCACCAGCACGTGCGGCATCTTGGCCAGATCGGCAACCACCGGATTGCCCACGATATCTTTGCCCAGGCCCAGCGTGAGCAGCGACTTGCCCTCGTTGTAGACCTGCGAGCCGAGGATTTCGCTGAGCTTGATCGACTGGCGCTTGGCGTTAGGCAGTTCCAGCGCCATGCAATTTTTGCCGGGAATCGTCTCGACCACCCGGATCGACACCAGTGACAGCGAGCGCGCCAGATCCTTCGCGAGGTTGACGATCTGCGCGCCCTTGACGCCGGTGGCCGGCTCGATTTCGTAGCGCGTCACCACCGGCCCCGGCGAAGCGAGCACCACACGAACCTCGACGCCGAAATCCTTGAGCTTCTTTTCGATCAACCGGCTGGTCATTTCAAGCGTTTCGGGCGAAATGCTCTCC
Organism: uncultured Burkholderiaceae bacterium; assembly: GCA_964439605.1. Lineage (GTDB taxonomy): Bacteria > Pseudomonadota > Gammaproteobacteria > Burkholderiales > Burkholderiaceae_C > JAITWT01. The sequence continues at coordinate 10,398 of CAYTPC010000024.1, read as the reverse complement.
TGCCGGCCCTCCAGTGAATCGAGCAAATCGATCTGCGGCAGCTTGCTGTCCGGCAACTCGCCGAACAGGGGCTTTTGCCGCTCTTTGACGACGCGATCGCTCTTGGGCACCTCGGCCAGCGCCGGCTCGATCTGTACCGGCTTGGCCGATCGCTTATGCGGCGGCGCGCTTGCACCGAGCGGGATCTCGGCGTCAAACGACGGTTCGAACCCGCCGGTCCCTTCGCGCTCGCGGGCCGCGCGTTTACCCATTTCAAGATCCGCGGCCAATTCGCGCCGCTCGCGCAGCGACTCGAATAGCGAATACAGGAATGCGCCGATGCGCTCGGCGACGTGGGTCCATGAAAAGCGAAACACCAGCGCCGCGCCAACCACGCCCGCAGCAATCGCCAGCAGCGCCGAGCCCGTAAAGCCCAGCCACCGGATGCTCATCGAGCCGGCCAGATAGCCGATCACGCCGCCGCCATGACCCGGCAGTTGCGCTTCGAACCGGTACAGCCGCGACCATTCGAGCACGGCGCTCGCGCACAGCAGCAACACCAACCCGATCCAGAACGCGGCGCGGCTGCGGTTCAGGCGCAGCGGCTGTGCCGGCGTTTGCGGCTCGCCCCCGCGCAGCCAGCGCGCCAGCGAGGACAGCCACACGCGCAGGCTGGCCCCCAAGCCCCACCAGACCGAATAGCCGGCCAGGTAATAACTGGCATCGGCCAGCCAGGCGCCAACACGGCCGCCCCAGTTCTGCACCTCGCCGCCGCTGCCCGAGGTGGACCAGGCGGCGTCCGAAGGGGTGTAGCTCAACATCGACGACAGCCAGAACAGCAGCAGCATGAAACCGACGATCAGCCCGATCTCATGCGCGAAGCGCATCGCCCCCCAGCGTATCGACGGCGGCCGGGTATCCGAAGCGCGGGTGGATTGAAGTGTATGAAGCGAATAAGTCATGAACCGTACAGGATAACCGCCCATGCCCGCGGCAGGAGCGGCTCAGCGCAAATCAAACACGTCACCGGCGATTCGGCGATTCATTCATAACAACGACACAAGCCTGTCCTTGATGATCATGGTTCCGTCGGGCTCCACCCGCACGAAACCACGCTCCTCAAAACCCTTCATGACGCGGCTGACCATCTCGCGCGAAGCGCCGACCATCTTGGCCAGATCCTGGCGCGATACTTTCTCGCGCACCTTGAGGTTGCCCGTGCCGTCATCGACCGCCAATTCGAGCAGCGAATGCGCCACGCGGCCATAGACGTCCATCAGCGCCAGCGATTCGATCTTGCGATCGGCATGACGCAGCCGCCGCACCAGCCCGCACATGATGTTGTAGGCCATCGACGCGTTCTCGGGCAGGCAACGTGAAAAAGCCTCGCGCCCGAGCATCAGCGTATCGGTTTGCACCTCGGTGCGCACGGTCGCCGAATGCGGCTCGCCGTCGATCAGGCTCATCTCACCGAGGTAGTCGCCCGGCTGCAGCGTGGCGATGATGACCTCGCGCCCCCGGCTGTCGGTACTCATCACCCGCGCCCGGCCGGTGAGGATGATGTAGAGCGCGTCGGTCTTCTTGCCTTGCTCGACGATCACTTCGGCGCGCTTGAAGCGCTTCTTGACGACGGCATCGGCGATACTGGCCGACTGCTCGACCGTCAGGACGGAAAACAACGGCACGCGCCGGAGCAATTCAAGATTCGATAGCATTGACATGCGTGGCTCCCAGGAACGCCCACGCACATGCCCTCTCATTTATTCATGCAAATCGCGCGCATTGAAAGTGCGATACAGCGTAAGGCGGCAAAACAGCACAGACTGACCGACTGAAAATGTAGCCTAAAACTCGTCGCCGGTCGTACCGCTTGCCTCAACAACCCTTCGAAATTCATGTCAACGACGCAACACACCAAGGTTCTGATTCTGGGCTCCGGCCCAGCCGGATACACGGCCGCCATCTATGCGGCGCGCGCCAATCTCCAGCCCATGCTGATCACCGGCATGGAGCAAGGCGGCCAGCTCATGACGACTACCGAGGTCGATAACTGGCCGGCCGACGTGCAGGGCGTGCAGGGCCCCGACCTGATGCAGCGCTTTCTGGAACACGCGCAACGCTTCCAGGCGCAGATCGTGTTCGACCATATCCAGTCGGTCGAACTGGGCCAACGGCCCTTCAAGCTCACCGGTGACAACGGCAGCTACACCTGCGATACGCTGATCATCGCCACCGGCGCCTCGGCCAAGTACCTGGGCCTGCCTTCCGAGGAAGCCTTCATGGGCCGCGGCGTTTCCGGCTGCGCCACCTGCGATGGTTTTTTCTACCACGACCAGGACGTCTGCGTGATCGGCGGCGGGAACACGGCCGTGCAGGAGGCGCTCTACCTGTCCAACATCGCCCGCAAGGTCACCCTGGTGCACCGGCGCGACAAATTCCGCGCCGAACCGATCCTGATCGACAAGCTGTACGCCAAGGCGGCCGAAGGCAAGATCGAGATCAAAACCCACCAGGTGCTCGACGAGGTACTGGGCAACGACTCCGGGGTGACCGGCGTCCGGCTCAAAAACACGCAAACCGGCGCCACCGAGGAGCTGGCGCTGCAGGGTTGCTTCATCGCGATCGGCCACCAGCCCAACACCGCCATCTTCCAGGGGCAGCTCGACATGAAGGATGACTACATCCTCACCCGCACCGGCCAGCAGGGTTTCGCGACGATGACCAGCGTTGCCGGCGTATTCGCCGCCGGCGACGTGCAAGACCACGTCTATCGCCAGGCGATCACCAGTGCCGGCACCGGCTGCATGGCGGCCCTGGACGCGCAGCGTTTTCTCGAGCAGGAAAGCTGAAGTTATAATACTTGGTTCCATCCGCCGGCAAGCCTGCCGGCGCCGGGTTCCCGCCAGCCGTCTCTGGCGAGGTCAAGCCTTCACCCACCCGCTGCGCTTGTCATGCAACGGGTGCAGGCTGTCTGCAAAGAAAGAGTGTCCTCATGGCACGTGTATGTGAAGTCACGGGCAAAGGCCCGATGGTTGGGAACAACGTTTCCCACGCCAACAACAAAACCAAGCGCCGGTTCATGCCGAACCTGCAATATCGCCGTTTCTGGGTCGAAAGCGAAAACCGCTGGGTGCGCCTGCGCGTGTCGAGCGCCGCGCTGCGCCTGATCGACAAGAAAGGCATCGACGCCGTGCTCGCCGACCTGCGCGCACGCGGTCAAGCGTAAAGGTAAAGGAGCACGAACATGGCTACAAGCAAAGGCGGTCGCGAGAAGATCAAGCTGGAGTCCACTGCGGGCACCGGCCATTTCTACACCACGAGCAAGAACAAGAAGACGATGCCCGAGAAGATGTCGATCATGAAGTTCGACCCGAAGGCGCGCAAGCACGTCGAATACAAGGAAATCAAGCTGAAGTAATTCGGCGCCCCGTTTCCCACGAAACCCACGAAAAACCCGCCTCTTCCGGCGGGGTTTTTATTGCCTGCCGGTCCACGCGCCGCGCAAACAAGCTCTTGAGATTGCCAGGACTTACGCAAACAAGGATGCGCCAGCGTTGCACCCAAGAGAAGGACGCCTCGCAAGAACCCATTTTGCGTAAGCCGTGATTCTTTTACACGCGCTGCCAGACCGCGGCGAAAAACCCGTCGGTCGCATGCCGGTGGGGCCACAGGCGCAGATAGCGTCCGCCACTGTCACCGCCCTCGCACAGAGTCGCTGATTGCGGCACATTCAGCGCGGCCAGCAGTTCGGCCACGCCTTGCGCGGCGAAGTCCGGATGCGCCGCGTCAAACGCATGGGCAATCCGTTCATTCTCTTCGGGCAGCAGGCTGCAAGTCGCGTAAACGAGGCGGCCGCCCGGCTTGAGCAAACGCGCCGCGCCATGCAGGATCGCCGCCTGCCGCGCCGCCAGTTCCTGCACCGATTGCGGCGTCTGCCGCCATTTGAGGCCCGGGTTGCGCCTAAGCGTGCCCAATCCAGAGCAGGGCGCGTCCACCAGCACGCGGTCGATCTTGCCGGCCAGCCGCTTGATGCGTTCGTCGCGTTCGTGGGCAATGGCCGCCGGATGCACGTTCGAGAGCTTGCTGCGCGCCAGCCGAGGCTTGAGCGCGTCGAGCCGGTGCGCCGAGGTGTCGAAGGCGTAGAGCCGGCCCGTGTTGCGCATCGTGGCACCGATCGCGAGCGTCTTGCCGCCAGCGCCGGCGCAGAAATCGACCACCATCTCGCCACGCTTGGCATCCAGCAGCAGCGCAAGCAGTTGCGAGCCTTCGTCTTGCACCTCGATCGCGCCACGCGCGAAGGCATCGAGCCGGTTCAGCGCGGGCTTGCCCTCCATGCGCAAGCCCCACGGCGAATAGGGCGTGGGCTCGGCGCGAAAGCCCGCCAACGCAAGCTCAGCCTGCACGTCGGCACGCTTGTCCGTGAGCGCGTTCACCCGCAGATCCAGCGGCGCGCCCTGCAGCAGCGTGTCGGCCAGCGGCCAGAATTCATCACCGAGCTGCGCCTTGAGCGGCATGACCAGCCAATCGGGCAAGTTATGGCGGTCGCGCTCCTGCAGATCGCCGGGCTGCACCGCATCGCAAGCCGCGAGCCAGCGTTTCTCATTCTCATCGAGCGCGCTGGCGAGGAAATCGCGCGCTCCATGAAAACCCAGGATCGCCAGGCGCCGCTCTTTCGAGCCGCTGCCCGACCGGGCCAGATGCTCGAATAGCAGCTTGCGCCGCAGCACCGCGTAGACGGTTTCCGCCAGCGTCGCGCGCTCGCGCGGGCCAAGTCCGCGGTGCTCGCGAAAGTAGCGCGCCACCGCCGCGTCAGCCGGGTGGTCGAATTTCAGGACGCGGCCGAGCAATTCGGCGGCACAGTCCAACAAGGCTTTTGGATGCATCGGCCCAATTGTCCCATCGCCGCTTGCAATGAGAATCCGCTCAGTATCTCGCCGGGCCCGCGCAGGCGTCGGCAAGCCAGGCTTCGATCACCTGCGGATAGATCCGATGCTCCTGCGAGAGCACCCGCGCGGCCAGCGTCTGGGCGCTGTCGCCGGGCAGCACGGGAACCACGGCCTGCGCGAGGATCGGCCCATGGTCGAGGTCGGCGGTGACCTGATGCACCGTTGCGCCGGCGAAGCGGCAACCGGCCTCTATCGCGCGCTGGTGCGTGTGCAGCCCCGGAAAAGCCGGCAACAACGAAGGATGAATGTTGATCAGCCGGCCCCGGTAATGGGCGACGAAGCCCGGCGTCAGGATGCGCATGAAGCCCGCGAGCACCACGAGCGCCGGCCGGTAGCCGTCGACCACCGAAGCCAGTGCGCCATCGAAGGCTTCGCGCGTCGGGTAGTCGCAGTGACTCACCACTTCTGTCGCGATGCCCTGCTCGTGCGCGAATGCCAGACCGCCGGCCTCGGCCTTGTTGCTGACCACCGCGGCCACTGCCGCATCGAAACGCGCGCGCCAGCGCCCGGCCTGCGCCGCGCGCACGATCGCCGCCATGTTCGAACCGCCGCCCGAAATTAGAATCACAATGTTCTTGCTCATGCCGGTATGCATTATCCGGCGTGTCGCCGGTTCGACTTGAGCCGCGGAACGATCATGCTAGAAACACAAACCTGTCTCTGGAGATCCACATGGATTTGGCTTTTACCCCTGAAGAACAAAAGTTTCGCGAGGAGGTGCATGCTTGGGTAGCGGAAAACCTGCCCGAGTCGATCTCGCATAAAGTGCACAACGCCCTCGATCTCACCCGCGACGACATGCAGAACTGGGCGAAGATCCTCGGCAAGAAAGGCTGGCTCGGCTACGGCTGGCCCAAGCAGTTCGGCGGCCCCGGCTGGACGGCCGTGCAAAAACACCTATTCGAAGAAGAACTCGCGCGCGCCGGCGGGCCGCGCGTCGTGCCATTCGGCCCGGTGATGGTAGCGCCGGTCATCATGGCCTTCGGCAGCCCCGAGCAGCAAAAACGCTTTCTGCCCGGCATCGCCAGCGGCGAAGTCTGGTGGAGCCAGGGCTACAGCGAACCGGGCTCGGGCTCGGACCTGGCCTCGCTGCGCACACGCGCCGAACGCAAGGGCGACAAGTACATCATCAACGGCCAGAAAACCTGGACCACGCTGGGCCAATACGGCGAATGGATGTTCAACCTCGTGCGCACCAGCAACGAGGGCAAGCCGCAAACGGGCATCAGCTTCATCGTGCTGGACATGAAATCGCCCGGCGTCACCGTGCGGCCCATCAAGCTGCTCGACGGCAGCGTGGAAGTCAATGACGTGTTTTTCGACAACGTCGAAGTACCCGTGGAAAACCTCATCGGCGAAGAAAACAAGGGCTGGACCTATGCCAAGCACCTGCTTTCGCACGAGCGCACCAACATCGCCGACGTCAACCGCGCCAAGCGCGAACTCGAACGCCTCAAGCGCATCGCCAAGAGCGAAGGCGTGTGGGACGAAGCGCGCTTCCGCGACGAAATCGCCAAGCTCGAAGTGGACATCGTCGCGCTCGAAATGCTCGTGCTGCGTGTGCTCTCGGCCGAAAAATCCGGCAAGAACCCACTGGACATCGCGGGCCTGCTCAAAATCAAAGGCAGCGAAATCCAGCAGCGTTACACCGAACTGATGATGCTCGCCGGCGGCCCCTACAGCCTGCCGCTGATCCGCGAGGCCATGGCCGCGGGCTGGCAAGGCGACTTTCCTGGCGGCAACCCGGCGCTCGCGCCGCTGACCAGTTCCTACTTCAACATGCGCAAGACCACGATCTATGGGGGCTCCAACGAAGTCCAGCGCAACATCGTGGCCCAGACCGTGCTGGGCTGAACCGCAAAGAGGCAACCAAGATGGACTTCGATTTTTCCGATGACCAACAACAACTGCGCGACGCGGTCGCCAAGTGGGTCGAAAAAGGCTACAGCTTCGATCGCCGGCGCCAAATCGAGCGCGAGGGCGGCTTCTCGCGCGAAGCCTGGGACGAGCTGGCCGGACTCGGCCTGACGGGCCTTTACATCCCCGAAGACGAAGGCGGCCTGGGCATGGGCCCGATCGAGGGCATGGTCGTGATGGAAGAGCTTGGGCGCGGCATCGTGCTGGAGCCGCTGGCCCAATCCTTCATCGCCGGCGCCGTGCTGGCGGGCCACGCCGACGCGCAGACCAAACAAAACTGGCTGCCGCGCATCGCCAGCGGCCAGGCGCTGGTCGTGCTCGCCCACCAGGAACGCAAAGCGCGTTACCGGCTCGACCGCTGCGAGGCGCAAGCCGCGCAACAAGGCCAGGGCTGGACGCTGACCGGCGCCAAGAGTCTGGTGCCCGTCGGCGACCAGGCCGACGCCTACCTCGTGCCCGCGCAAGCCAACGGCAAGCTGGCTCTGTTTCTGGTCGAGCGCGCCGCCAGCGGCGTGACCCCCAGCGCCTACGGCACGCAAGACGGCGGCCGCGCCGCCGAAGTCGTGTTCAACCGGGCGACAGCCACGCTCATCGCCGCCGATGGCCTGCCGGTGCTCGAGCATGCCGTCGACATCGGCATCGCCGCCACCTGCGCCGAAGCCGTCGGCGCGCTGGACAAGGTGATGGCCGTCACCGCCGAATACATGAACACGCGCAAACAATTCGGCGTTGCCATCGCCACCTTCCAGGCGCTGCGCCACCGCATGGCCGACATGAAGATGCAGCTCGAATTGGCGCGCTCGATGAGCTACTACGCCAGCCTCAAGCTCAACGCCCCGGCGGCCGAGCGGCGCCAGGCGCTGGCGCGCGCGAAGTACCAACTGGGCACCTCGATGCGCTTCATCGGCCAGAACGCGGTACAACTGCACGGCGGTATCGGCGTCACCGACGAATACATCGTCAGCCACTACTTCCGCAAGCTCACCCAACTCGAAATGACCTTCGGCGACACCCTGCACCATCTGGGCGAAGTGTCCGCGCGAATGCAGGATACGGCGGGCGTCTTCGCCTGAACCTGGCCCGCCCTCAGGCCGCCAAATTCGCGGCCTGAAATCCACGGTGATCCACGGCAATCAGCCGCGCAGCCATCCACTGCGCGGCTGATGCGCCATCAGAAACTCCACCTGATCGGCCAGACTGCGGGAACCCTTGCGCAGACCGTTCCAACACCTTCACCACGCATAACCCTGGAACCGGCAGTTGAGCGCTTGCAACCTTCAGGAGAACCGCGTGGATATTGACGTTCACAGCTTCGATCAAGTTCACCTTTTGGATGCCTTGAACGGGCGGGATCGGATCATCCCGGAGTGATCCTGAACGCAGAACATGACAATATACCGGTGTGGCCCGTGCGCCTTTGGCCTTTGCCTTCTCCTGAAAAACCGATCCTGACCGTCTCATGCAAATTTTCCGGGGCTTTCACCATCCAGGCGTCGCGCCGGCCTGTGCGCTGACGATCGGCAACTTCGACGGCGTGCACCGTGGTCACCAGGCCATGCTCGCGCTGCTGATGGCCGAAGCGCGCCAGCGCGGCCTGCCCGGTTGCGTGCTGACTTTCGAGCCGCATCCGCGTGATTACTTCGCACACGTCGCGCGCAAGCCGGAACTGGCGCCCGCGCGCATCGGCACGCTGCGCGACAAACTCGCCGAGCTGGCCGCCTGCGGTATCGATCAAGCCATCGTGCTGCCCTTCGATGCGCGGCTGACCGCACAGTCGCCGCAAGCCTTCATCGACCAAGTGCTGGTGGCCGGGATGGGCGCGCGCTACGTTCTGGTGGGCGATGATTTCCGCTTCGGCGCCAAGCGCGCGGGGGACTACGCCATGCTCGATGCCGCAGGCCAGCGCCAGGGCTTCGACGTGGCGCGCATGATGAGCTACGAAGTGCACGGCCTGCGCGTTTCCAGCACGGCGGTGCGCGAAGCCCTGGACCAGGGGCGCATGCAGGACGCGGCGGCGCTGCTCGGGCGGCCCTACGCCATCTCGGGTCACGTCGTACGCGGGCGCAAGCTGGGCCGCGCGCTGGGCGCTTCGCAGCCGGACCTTGAAGATGGTTTTCGCACGCTCAATTTGCGCTTTCGGCACTGGAACCCCGCCGCCAGCGGCATCTTTGTGGTGCAAGTGCACGGCCTAAGCACGCAGCCGCTGCCGGGCGTGGCGAACCTGGGCGTGCGCCCTTCGCTGGACTCCAACGACGTCAACGGCGGGCGCGTGCTGCTGGAAACACATTGCCTGCAATGGCCCGCGCATCTGGGCGCCGAGGGCGGCTACGGCAGGATCGTGCGCGTCGAATTGCTGCACCGGCTGCACGAGGAGCGCCGCTACGCCAGTCTGGAAGCGTTGACCGCCGGCATTACCCAGGATTGCGACGACGCGCGGGCATTTTTCGCACGCGGTAGCGTTTGCTACGCCCCCGGATGAAACCGCTTGCCCAGCGAGGCGGGCATGTTGGCGCGGATCCAGGCCGGGTTGCGGGAAATCAGCGCCAGCACGATTATGGTGGCTAGATACGGCATCATGGTCAGAAACTGGCTGGGGATTTGCACGCCTTGGCTTTGCAAATAGAGTTGCAGTATCGTCACGCTACCGAACAGGTACGCGCCCAGCAGCGCTCGCGCAGGCCGCCAAGTGGCAAAGGCGGTGAGCGCCAGTGCGATCCAGCCTCGACCGGTCACCATGTCTTGGCTCCACAGCGGGGTGTAAATCAGCGATAGATACGCGCCTGCCAGCCCGCACAGCGCACCGCCGAACACCACCGCCGCCAGCCGAATGCGCCGCACCGGGTAGCCCAGCGCGTGCGCCGCTTCGGGCGATTCGCCGACTGCGCGCAGCACCAACCCGGCGCGGGTGCGCCCCAAGAACCAGATTAGCGCCAGCGCCAGCAGTGCCGTACCGTACACCAGTGGGTGCTGGCGGAACAACGCCGGGCCGATGAAGGGGATGTCGGTCAGGCCGGGAATCGCGAAGCTGGGCCGCCTAGACAATTGAGCTTTCGCGTAATCAGTACCCATGAAGGTCGAGAGCCCCGCACCGAACAGCGAGAGCGCCAGCCCGGTCGCGTACTGATTGGTGCCCAGCCAGATCACCAGCACACCGAAGATTGCCGCCAACAGCGCGCCAGCAGCCATGCCCGCAATGAAGCCCGCCACATCACTGCCGGTATTCACGGCGGTGGCGTAACCGGCGATGGCTGCGCACAGCATCATGCCTTCGGCGCCCAAGTTGACGATGCCGGCCTTTTCGTTGATCAGCAGCCCCAGCGCTGCAATGGCCAGCACTGTACCGGCGTTGAGCATGGTTGCCAGTAGCGAGGCGTAGGTTTGCATCAGCGCGCTCCCTTGACCCGGTAGTACACCAGCGTATCGCACGCCAGCAGGGCGAACAGCAGCAGCCCCTGAAATACGCCGGTAATCGACTTGGGCAGCCCCAGGCGCGATTGGGCCAGTTCGCCGCCGATGTAGAACATGCTCATCAGCACCGATGAAAACACCATGCCCA
>CAYTPC010000023.1:0-8834 GCA_964439605.1 uncultured Burkholderiaceae bacterium | reverse complement strand
CAGGGCCAGCCCGTGCACGGCCCGGCTGAAGGCGTGGCGATGGCGTTCCAGACCTTCGCCCTGTTCCCCTGGTTGACCGTGCTGCAAAACGTCGAAGCCGGGCTGGAGGCGCTCGGCGTCGGCCCCCATGCGCGGCGCCAGCGCGCGCTGGTCGCCATCGACCTCATCGGTCTGGATGGTTTCGAGAACGCCTATCCGCGCGAGCTGTCGGGCGGCATGCGCCAGCGCGTCGGTTTTGCCCGCGCGCTGGTGGTGGAACCGACATTGCTCCTGATGGACGAGCCGTTTTCCGCCCTCGATGTCCTCACCGCCGAAACGCTGCGCACCGACCTCCTCGATCTGTGGACGCAAGGCAGCCTGCCGACCCAATCGGTGCTGATCGTCACGCACAACATCGAAGAAGCCGTGTTCATGTGCGATCGCATTCTCGTCCTCTCCTCCAACCCCGGCAAGGTGGTGGCTGAAATCGTCGTGCCGTTTCCGCATCCGAGAAATCGCCTCGCCCCGGCCTTTCGCAAACTGGTGGACGACATCTACGCCCGCATGACGGCCCGCGTCGCCAATGAGGCGGCGCGCAAAGGGCTGGAACTGGGCAGCCGCCTGCCGCAAGTGTCCACCAACCTGATGGCGGGCCTGATCGAAACGCTGGCCGGCGCGCCCTATCACGGCCGCGCCGACATGCCGGAAATCGCCCGCTCCCTGCATCTGGAAGTCGACGACCTGTTTCCCATCGTCGAAGCCTTGCAATACCTCGGCTTCACCGACGTGCGCGAAGGCGACGTATTCCTCATGCCGCCGGCGCGCATCTTCGCCGAGATGGACACGCAAGAGCGCAAGATCCTGTTCGCGCATCACCTGCTCGAACGCATCCCGCTCGCCGCGCGCATCCGCAAAGTGCTCGACGAGCGCCCCGGACACCACGCCCCGCGCGTGCGCTTCGAGCAGGAACTGGAAGATTTTCTCTCCGACAACGCGGCAACGAAAACACTCGACGCCGTGATCGACTGGGGCCGCTACGCGGAAATTTTTTCCTATAACGACCAGACAGGCATTTTTAGTTTGCAAGACGTGGAGGCTTGAAAGCCCATCCATGGCCGTCCTGTAGCGCCAGACTTTTGTATATCGCCGTTTGGTAGGGTTGTTCAGAGGTTCCTTAACAGTCATCATCAGTGGGACAAAGCCTCTGCTAGAATGCAGAACCTTTTCAAAACCTGCGGAATACTGCCTTGGCGTCGAGCAAACCTCTTGTCGAAATCAGCGATCTGAGTTTTTCCTATGATCGGCGGTCGATCCTGAGCGGAATCAATATGACGATTCCGCGCGGCAAGGTGGTGGCCATCATGGGGCAAAGCGGTTGCGGCAAGACGACCACCCTGCGTTTGATCGGCGGGCAACTGAAGTCCTCGCAGGGCGAGGTGCGCTTTGACGGCCAGTCGGTGAGCGCGTTGAGCGCCAGCCAGTTGTACGCCATGCGCCGCCGCATGGGCATGCTGTTCCAGTTCGGCGCGTTGTTTACCGATATGTCCGTTTTCGATAATGTCGCCTTCCAAATGCGCGAGCATACCGATCTGTCCGAGGAGATGATCCGCGATCTGGTGCTGCTCAAGCTCAACGCGGTCGGCCTGCGCGGCGCGCAGCGCCTGATGCCCTCGGAACTCTCCGGCGGCATGGCGCGTCGCGTGGCGCTGGCGCGGGCCATCGCGCTCGACCCCCTGCTGATGATGTATGACGAGCCGTTTACCGGCCTCGATCCGCTGACGATGGGCATCATCGGCCAGTTGATCCGCAAGCTCAACGATGCCCTGGGCGGCAGTTCAATCATCGTCACGCATGATGTGCAGGAATCGCTGCAAATCGTCGATTACATTTATTTCATGGCCGACGGCAAGGTGGTGGCCGAGGGGACCCCGGATGAAATCCGCGCTTCCGATAAAGCCTATGTGCGCCAATTCATCTGGGGCGAGATGGACGGGCCGGTGCCCTTCCAGTATCCTTCGGCCCCTTACCGCGAACAAATCTACGGAGCCGCTCATGCTTGACCGCGCCATCGCCGCCCTGCGCGGTTTGGGTCATCGCGTCACCTCGCGCATCTGGCGTTTGGGTTTCGCCAGCCGTTTCTTTCTGGCCACGCTGCTCAGTTCCGGCACGACGTTTCGCCGCTTTTTCCTCGCCATCCGGGAAATCTACTTCACCGGGGTGCTCTCTCTCATCATCATCCTGGTATCGGGTCTTTTCGTCGGCATGGTGCTGGGCTTGCAGGGTTACGACACGCTTCAGCGCTATGGTTCTTCCGAGGCGCTCGGCGTTCTGGTCGCCCTGTCGCTGGTGCGCGAGCTGGGGCCGGTGGTCTCCGCGCTGCTCTTCGCCAGCCGGGCCGGTTCGGCGATCACCGCCGAGATCGGTCTGATGAAAGCCACCGAGCAACTCTCGGCGATGGAAATGATGGCGGTGAACCCGATTGCCCGCGTCGTGGCGCCGCGCTTCTGGGCGGGCGTGATTTCCATGCCCTTGCTGGCGGCGCTGTTCTCGGCCATGGGCATTTTTGGCGGCTATCTGGTCGGCGTGCGCTTGATCGGCGTCGATGAAGGCTCTTTCTGGTCGCAGATGCAAGCGTCGGTCGATTTCCGCGAGGACATCGTCAACGGCGTCATCAAGAGCGCGGTGTTCGGCGTTATCGTCTCCTGGATCGCCGTTTTCGAGGGCTATGATTCCGAGCCGACCGCAGAAGGGGTGTCCGGCGCGACAACGCGCACCGTGGTCACCTCCTCATTGGCGATCCTTGCCGCCGACTTTATATTGACTGCATTCATGTTCCGAGGTGCGTGATGAACCGTATGACTTTAGACCTGTGGGTGGGCGTGTTCGTGGCTGTCGGCCTGGGGGCGCTGTTGTTTTTGGCGCTAAAAGTAGGCAACCTGGCTTCGGCCAGTTCGGGGGAAACCTATGTCCTGAAAGCGAATTTTGATAATATCGGGGGGCTGAAGGTGCGCGCCCCCGTCAAAAGCGCCGGGGTGGTGGTCGGGCGGGTCACGGATATTCGCCTGGATCCGGTGCGTTACGAGGCGGAGGTGACGATGAATCTCAGCAAGCAGTACACCTTCCCCCTCGATACGTTTGCGCGGATTCGCACCTCCGGCCTGCTGGGGGAGCAGTACATTGGACTGTCAGTGGGCGGCGCGGATGAGCGGGTGTTCAAGCCGGGCGATACCATGAAGAAGACGGAATCGGCCATGGTGCTGGAAGACTTGATCGGCCAGTTCCTTTTCAGCAAAGCCGCTGAGGGAGATAAAGCTGGCGCGAAGTAATTAATCGGAACCAGATTAAGACCATGAAAATAACAACTGCAAGTCGGGTTAGCAAATGGGCGCTTGCCGTCGCGGCAGCCAGCGTGTTGGGAGGCTGCGCCACGACGGGAGGCGATCCGCGCGACCCCGCGGAGGGGTTCAACCGCGCCATGTTCGGGTTCAATGAAGGACTCGACAATGTCGTCCTCAAGCCCGTGGCGACCGGCTATGACGCTGTATTGCCGGACCCGGTGCAGACGGGCGTTTCCAACTTTTTCTCGAACATCGCCGATCTGATGATCGGCGTGAACAACCTCCTGCAAGGCAAGCCGGGCGATGCCGCTTCCGATGTCGGTCGGGTGCTGGTGAATACCACGGTCGGTTTTCTTGGCATCCTTGATGTCGCCAGCTCGATGGGCATGGAGAAACACGACGAGGATGCCGGCCAGACCCTCGGCAGTTGGGGCGCGCCCGACGGCGCCTATGTCGTGCTGCCGTTCTTTGGTCCGCGCACCGCGCGTGATACGGTCGGCCTGGTGTTCGATTGGTATACCGACCCCGTGACCTATATCCGCCATGTCCCGACCCGCAATGCGCTCGTGGCGACGCGGGTGGTCAGCAATCGCGCCGAAATGCTCAAGGCCAGCAGCATCATCGAGGAGGCTGCGCTGGACAAATACAGCTATGTCCGCGACGCTTATTTGCAGCGCCGCCGCAGCCTGATTTATGACGGCAATCCGCCCAAAAAACTGGATGCGGATGCCGATGCGCCGGCGCCGGGCGCCGGCAATTGATCTCGCAACGGTTTCCCATTTTTATTTAATCGGGTCGATCTCATGAAAAAGTCTGCTTTACTGCTGGTTGCTGCCAGCTTTTTTCTCTTGCCTGGCGCGTTCGCCGAGAGCGCCCCGGTCAAACAGCAAGTCAATGAAGCGCCGCCCGATGCGCAGGTGAAACAGGTCACCGAGGAAGTGCTCGACATCCTGCGCAAGGACGAGGGCATCAAGTCCGGCGATGCCAAGCGCGCCACCGAACTGGTGGAGCAGAAAATCCTGCCGCACTTCGATTTCACGCGCATGACTTCCCTGGCCGTCGGCAGGGACTGGCGTCAGGCCACGCCCGACCAGCAGAAGACGCTGACCAAGGAGTTCCGCGATCTGCTGGTGCGCACCTACTCGAAAGCCCTCACGTCCTTCAAGAACGAGACGGTCGATTACCGTCCCTTCAAAATGCAGCCGGGCGAAACCGATGTCGTCGTCCGCACCCAGATCAATCAACCCGGCGCCCGCCAGCCGATCAAGCTCGACTACAGTCTTGAGAAGGTTGCCAGCGGCTGGATGGTGTATGACATTACCGTTGCCGATGTCAGCCTGGTGACAAACTATCGCTCCAGTTTTGCCACTGAAATCCGCAACGGCGGCATTGACGGCCTGATCAAATCGCTCAAGGCCAAGAACAGTTCCACCCAATGATCCGCGACGCCGGAGATCGTATCGAGGTTGCCGCCCCGCTCACGCTGGGGCAGGCGCGCCAGATGCTGGAAGCGGGCAGCGCCCTCCTCCAGAAGCCGGAAAACGTCTTCGATCTCTCCGGCGTGCAGGAAGTCGATTCTTCCGGCCTGACCGTTATCTTCGGTTGGGCGCGCGCCGCCAGGCGCCAGGGCAAAACCGCTCGCATCATCAACCCGCCGCAGAGCTTGCTCAGCCTGGCCGCGCTGTACGGCGTCACCGAACTGCTGCCGCTGTAATCAGCTTTTCCCATCGTCATTCCCGGTTATTCCCGCAAAGAAGGGCCGTCCGCCAGCGCCAGACTTTTGATGTCGGCATCTGTTTTGCTCACCATCCGCCTCCCCTGATTCCTCATCCCTGATCCCTGTATGGCGATTCGCATTGAAGGCGTTACCAAACGCTTTGGCTCCGTGCAGGCGCTGGCCGGGATTGATCTGGACATTGCCGAAGGCGAATTCTTCGGCCTGCTCGGGCCGAATGGCGCGGGCAAAACGACGCTGATTTCCGCGCTGGCCGGTCTGGTGCGCCCGGATACCGGGCGCTTGACCGTCATGGGCCATGACGTGGTTGCCGACTATCGCGCCGCGCGCATGCGGCTCGGCGTCGTGCCGCAGGAGCTGGTGTTCGATCCTTTCTTCACCGTGCGCGAGACGCTGGAAATTCAATCCGGTTATTTCGGCATCCGCAACAATGCGGCGTGGATCGACGAAATTCTGGCAAATCTCGACCTCACCGGAAAGGCGGATACCAATATGCGCCAACTCTCGGGCGGCATGAAGCGCCGCGTTCTCGCGGCGCAGGCGCTGGTCCATCGTCCGCCGGTGATCGTGCTCGACGAGCCGACCGCCGGGGTCGATGTCGAATTGCGCCAGGGGCTGTGGAATTTCGTGCGCCGCCTCAACCGCGACGGCCACACCATCGTGCTGACGACGCACTATCTGGAAGAAGCGGAAAACCTGTGCGGGCGCATTGCCATGCTCAAGCAAGGGCGCATCGTCGCCCTCGACACCACCGCCAATCTGCTGCGGCGTTTTTCCGGCTCTACCCTGCGCCTGCGCCTGGCGCCCGGATCCGTCTTGCCGGAAGCCTTGCGCGCGCGTATGCCGGAAGCGGCCAACGGCGAGCATGTTTTGCCGCTGCAACGCTACGAAGACATTGAGCCGGTGCTGGCCAGTTTGCGCGAGGCGGGATGCCGCCTCGATGACATCGAGATCGCCAAGCCCGATCTGGAAGACGTGTTCGTGCGCGTCATGCACAGGGATGAATGCGGGCATTGACATGAGCGGCTTTTCGACCTTGCTCTACAAGGAAGTGCTGCGCTTCTGGAAAGTCGGCGTTCAGACCATGGCAGCGCCGATGCTCACGGCGCTGCTCTACCTGCTCATCTTCTCGCACGTGCTGGAAAATCGCGTGCGGGTGTATGACAACATTTCCTACACCGCTTTTCTGGTGCCCGGCCTGGTCATGATGTCGCTGTTGCAAAAC
Organism: uncultured Burkholderiaceae bacterium; assembly: GCA_964439605.1. Taxonomy (GTDB): domain Bacteria; phylum Pseudomonadota; class Gammaproteobacteria; order Burkholderiales; family Burkholderiaceae_C; genus JAITWT01. The sequence goes on along the minus strand of CAYTPC010000023.1, from coordinate 2,557 downwards.
GCCTTCGCCAACAGTTCCTCCTCGCTGATCCAGTCCAAGGTCACGGGCAACATCGTTTTCATGCTGCTGCCGCCGATTTCCCACGTGCAATTCTTCGCCGCCTTCGTCCTCGCGGCGGCGATGCGCGGCATCGCCGTGGGGCTGGGCGTATTGCTGGCGGCGCTGTGGTTTGTTGAGCTTTCCTGGCAAGCGCCGTTATGGATTCTGGTGTTCGCCCTCCTCGGCGGCGCCATCATGGGCACGCTCGGCGTCATCGCCGGCATTTGGGCGGAAAAGTTCGACCAGATGGCGGTATTCCAGAACTTCATCGTCGTGCCGCTCACCTTCCTCTCCGGCGTGTTCTATTCGATTCATTCCCTGCCGCTGTTCTGGCAAGGGGTATCGCACTACAATCCGATCTTTTACATGATTGACGGCTTCCGCTACGGCTTTTTCGGCGTCTCCGACGTGTCGCCGCTGACCAGTCTCGGCGTGGTCGCCGCCTGCTTCGCCGTCTTGACGGCATTCACCCTGTGGCTGCTCAAAACCGGCTACAAACTTCGCGCATAAAACACAACAGGACAAACACATGGTCACTCCCACCGACATTCAAACTTACATCGCGCAGGGCCTGCCCTGCGAACATCTTGCCGTCGACGGCGACGGCGCGCATTTTGAGGCGGTCATCGTCAGTCGCGCTTTTGAAAACCTCTCCCGCATCCAGCGCCAGCAGGCGGTCTACCGGGCGCTGGGCGGACGCATGGAAAGCGGCGAAATTCACGCCCTGTCGATGCGCACGCTGACGCCGGCGGAATGGACAGAACAGCGTGGATAAACTGCTCATCGAAGGCGGCGCGCCGCTCACCGGAGAGGTCAGCATCTCCGGCGCCAAGAATGCCGCGCTGCCGCTCATCTGCGCAGCGCTGCTGACCGACAAGCCGCTCACGCTCGCCAACGTGCCGCACCTCAACGACGTGACCACCATGCTGCGCCTGCTGGCGCAAATGGGCGTCGATGTCACGCTCGACGAGCGCAACAGCCTGGTGCTCGACGCCGGCCGGCTCAACACCCCCGAAGCGCCGTATGACATGGTCAAAACCATGCGCGCCGCCATCCTCACCCTCGGCCCCTTGCTCGCGCGCGCGGGGCAGGCGCGCGTCTCCCTGCCCGGCGGCTGCGCCATCGGCGCGCGGCCGGTGGACATCCACATTCGCGGCCTGCAAGCGATGGGCGCCGACATTCGCGTCGAGCAAGGCTACATCCTCGCCAGCGCCAAACGGCTGCGCGGGGCGAGAATCTTCTGCGATCTCGTCACCGTCACCGGCACCGAAAATCTCATGATGGCGGCGGCATTGGCCGACGGCGTCACGATCATCGAAAACGCCGCCCGCGAGCCGGAAGTGGCGGACCTCGCCCAATGCCTCAACGCGATGGGGGCCAACATCCGCGGCGCGGGCAGCGACACCATCACCATCGAAGGCGTTGCGCGGCTAAACGGCGCCAACCACCGCATCATGCCCGACCGCATCGAAACCGGCACCTTCCTCGTCGCCGCCGCCGTCACGGGCGGGCGCGTGCGCCTGAACGGCGCCTATTGCGGCATCCTCGACGCCGTGGTGGAAAAACTGCGCGAAGCCGGCGCGTACATTGACTGCCACCACGACAGCATCGACATTTCCGCCGCCGGCCCGCTCAATGCGGTGAGCCTGCGCACCGCGCCCTATCCGGCTTTTCCCACCGACATGCAGGCCCAGTTCATGGCCATGAACTGCGTTGCCCGCGGCGCGAGCGTCGTCACCGAAACCATTTTTGAAAATCGCTTCATGCACGCCCAGGAATTGCGCCGGCTCGGCGCCGACATCGAAATCAGCGGCAACACCGCCGTCGTCAAAGGCGTGCCGCATCTGGATGGCGCCACCGTCATGGCCACCGACCTGCGCGCCTCGGCCTGCCTCGTCATCGCCGCGCTGGTGGCGAAAGGCGAAACCCTCATCGACCGCATCTACCACCTCGACCGCGGCTACGAGCACATCGAAGAAAAATTATTGCAACTCGGCGCCCGCATCCGGCGCGTGCATTGAAAGCGGGCCGTTCCGCGACGCCAGACTTTTAAACCCTCACTCTCGGGAAAGGGGCCGGGGGAAAGGCTCACATTTCCCCGAGCAGGCGAAGCCTGCGAGCCACCGTCACCCCCATCCCAGGGCGCGCTTTGCACAGCGCGCCCGTTCGGGCGGCGCAAAGCAGTGCTTTGCGAAATCCCGCCCTCACCCCCGGGAAAGGGGCAGGGGGAAAGGCTCACATCCCATCCGCTGCGCTAAAATCCAGTTTTATTGACCGAAAGCACGCCGTGAACGGCATCACCATTGCCCTGTCCAAGGGCCGCATTTTTGAGGAAACCTTGCCGCTGCTGGCGGCGGCGGGGATTGTGCCGGCGGACGCCCCGGAGACTTCGCGCAAGCTCATCCTCGGCACCAATCGCGCCGACGTGCGTTTGATTATCGTGCGCGCTTCGGATACGCCCACCTATGTTCAATATGGCGCGGCCGATCTGGGCATCGCCGGCAAGGATGTCTTGATC
>CAYTPC010000022.1:0-31436 GCA_964439605.1 uncultured Burkholderiaceae bacterium | reverse complement strand
ATCCTCACCCAGCTCAGCGCGGAGGGGTATCAGACCGTCAAGACCTTCGAAGGCGCCGATCTGGTGATCGTCAACACCTGCGGCTTCATTGACGATGCGGTCAAGGAAAGCCTGGACACCATCGGCGAGGCGCTGGCCAAGAACGGCCGCGTGATCGTCACCGGCTGCCTCGGCGCCCGAACGGATGATCAATCGGGCGGCAACCTGGTCCATGAGATGCATCCGAGCGTGCTGGCCGTCACCGGCCCGCATGCGACGCAGGACGTGATGGACGCGGTGCACGCGCATTTGCCCAAACCGCACGACCCGTTCATGGATCTGGTGCCGCCGATGGGCGTCAAGCTCACGCCCAGGCACTACGCTTACCTGAAGATCAGCGAAGGCTGCAATCATCGCTGCACTTTCTGCATCATCCCCTCGATGCGCGGCGATCTGGTCTCGCGGCCGATCGGCCAGGTGCTCGAAGAAGCCAAGGCCCTGTTCGAAGGCGGGGTCAAGGAGCTGCTGGTCATCAGCCAGGACACCTCGGCCTACGGCGTGGACGTGAAGTACCGCACCGGTTTTTGGGGCGGCAAGCCGGTCAGGACGCGCATGTTCGACCTCGTGCGCGAACTCGGGGTGATGGCGCAGAACCATGGCGCCTGGGTGCGGCTGCATTACGTCTATCCGTATCCGAGCGTCGATGAGGTCATCCCGCTGATGGCCGAGGGTTTGGTGTTGCCGTATCTGGACGTGCCCCTGCAGCACAGCCATACCGACGTGCTGGCGCGTATGAAGCGGCCCGCCAGCGGCGAGAAGAACCTCGAACGGATCGCGCGCTGGCGTGCCATTTGCCCCGAACTCGTGATTCGCAGCACCTTCATCGCGGGCTTTCCTGGCGAGACCGAGGCTGAGTTCGAACACCTGCTCGATTTCATCCGCGAAGCCGAGATCGACCGCGCCGGTTGCTTCGCCTACAGTGCCGTCGCTGGCGCTGCCGCCAATGCCTTGCCGGGCATGCTGCCGGAGGCCGAGCGTGAGGCGCGGCGTGCGCGCTTCATGGAAGTCGCCGAAGGTGTTTCGGTGGCGAAGCTGCGAAAGCGCATCGGTGCGACGATGCAAGTGCTGGTTGACTCGGCCCCTGCGCTCGGACGCAAAGGCGGGGTAGGCCGCAGCTATGCGGATGCGCCCGAGATTGACGGCGTGGTGCGCCTGCTGCCGCCTGAGAAGATCAGTAAGCGGCTCGCGGTCGGGGAATTCACGCGGGCGCGCATCGTCGGCGCCGAGGGCCATGATTTGGTCGCGGTGCCAGTGTGACAGTGTGAGCGGGCCTGAGGGCACGCAACTTTTACCGTGATTCACCTGGAGGATCTGGCAATGCAAATGAAACGGCGAGACTTCACGGCCACCCTGTTGGCTGGCGGTGCGGCGGCGCTGGCGCTGCCGTCGGCATATGGCCTGAATCTGAGCGAAACCGATGCGATCGCCGGCGTGCGCGCCGCGCTCGAACGGGGGGCGACGGTGGCGGTCGGGCTGCTGGGCAAGCCCGACGGCTTTCTGGGTAACCCCAAGGTGCGCATTCCGCTGCCCGGCTATCTGGAAGATGCCGCGAAGGTGTTGCGCACCCTTGGCCAGCAAAAGCGCGTCGATGAATTGGTGACGGCGATGAACCGCGCCGCCGAAGCCGCCGTGCCCGAAGCCAAGACGCTGCTGGTGTCGGCCGTGAAATCAATGAGCGTTCAGGATGCCACCGGCATCCTCACCGGCGGTGACGACTCGGTGACGCGCTTCTTCGCCACCAAGACCCGCGACCCGCTGGGCGTCAAGTTCCTGCCCATCGTGACGCAGGCGACGCAGAAGGTGTCGCTGGCTTCCAAGTACAACGCCATCGCCGGCAAGGTCGCCGGCATCGGTCTGGTCAAGCAGGAAGACGCCAGCATCGAACAGTACGTCACCCGCAAGTCGCTCGATGGCCTCTACCTGATGATCGGCGAAGAGGAAAAGAAGATCCGCCAGAACCCGGCCGCCGCGGGCAGCGCGATTCTCCAGAAGGTGTTTGGGGTGTTGAAGTAAAGCTCACCCCCAGGCTTCGCGCACTTCGTGTCGCTACGCCAACCCCCTCTCCGGGGGCAATCCCAGTGGCCCGGGCAAGCCGTGCCACGGGATTTCTGGGCTTGGCTGCGCCAGTTTCATGCGCCGTGGGTTGTGCGGCAACACGGTCGAATAACTGGAATGAGATGAGACATCGCTGCTTGCGCAGCGTCAAGCCACGAATGGCTTGAGCATCGTTCGTCTTCCGTCAGCCCATCACTCCACCGCCTGCGCCCGCACCATATTCGCATACAGGCCGGCGCGCCGCATCAATTCCTCGTGCGTGCCGGACTCCACCACCCGGCCATCGGCCAGCACGTAAATGCAATCGGCATTGCGCACCGTGCTCAGGCGGTGCGCGATCAGGATCAGCGTCTTGGCGCCGCTCCATTGCTCGATCGATTGCTGCACCACGCGCTCCGATTCGGTGTCCAGGGCCGAGGTCGCCTCGTCGAACACCCACACCTTGGCGTTCTTGTACAGCGCGCGCGCAATCGCCAGACGTTGGCGCTGGCCGCCAGACAACTTGCTGCCGTTGGAGCCCACCGTCATCTGGGCGCCCTCGGGCTGGGCCTGCACGAAGTCCCACAGGTTGGCCGCCTTCAGGCAGGCTTCAATACGCGCCGGGTCTTTCGGCTGGGCATAGGCCACGTTGTCGGCGATCGGCCCGTCGAACAGCACGGTGTCCTGCGACACCACCGCGAACTGCCGGCGCAGCGAAGTTTTCTTGATCTCCTGAATGTCGATCCCGTCCAGCGTAATCACCCCATCGGCCGGCGCCACGAAACCCAGCATGGAACTGATGACGGTGGTCTTGCCCGCGCCCGACGGCCCGACCAGCGCCACCGTCTTGTGTGCCGGAATATCGAGCGTGAGCCCATCCAGCGCATGGTGTTCGCTGCCCGGATAAGTGACGCGCACCTGCTCGAAACGGATATGGCCCTGGCATTCCTCCGGCGCCATCTCGCGCGTGCCGGTGTCGGGCTCGGGCGGCGTGTCCATCAAGGCAAAACAGGCGCGCGCGCCGATCAGCCCGCCGACGATCGGCTGGGTCACGTCGGTCAGGTGGCGCATCGGCGAGATGATCATCAACAGCGCCGTGATGAAGCCGACGAATTCGCCGACCGTGGCCGCCCCCTTGTTCGCCTCCAGCAATGCCATCGTGAGGATGAGCGCCACGCCCACGCTGGCCACCAACTGGGTGAGCGGCGTCATCGTCGAGCCGGCCGCCACGCCCTTGAGGGTGACGCGGCGCAACTGATGCGCCTCTTCGGTGAAGCGGCGCTCCTCGAAATCAACGGCGTCGAAGGTACGCACCACCCGCCAGGCGCGGCTGATGTCATCGACGATGCCGACCAGGCGCATCTGCGATTCCCAAGATTTGCTACCGACGGCCAGCACGCGCTTTTGCACCACGCGCACGACCACGGCCAGCACCGGCATGGTGATCAGCGAGACCAGCGTCAGTTTCCAATTCACGTAAAACAGATAGCCCAGCAGCGCGATCAGGGTCGTGCCGTCGCGCAGCACCGTGGTGAGCGCGCCCGACAGCGAATTGGTGGCGTTCTGCGGATCGTTGATCACGCGCGAAGCCACCACGCCGGGACTCAACTCGTTGTAGATGCGGGCATCGGCGCGCATCACCGCGCGGATCAGATTCACGCGCAACGCCAGCACCGCCCGCGTGGTTGACCAACTGAACAGGTAGTTGCCCGCGAACGCGAGCAACCCGCGGATCCCGAACAGCCCGATGATGACCACCGGCACCAACCACATCGGATAACCCAGATCGGCTTTGAAGCCGCTGTCGAGCAATTGCTTCAACAGCGCCGGAATCATGGGTTCGACGCCTGCTGACAGGAAGAAGGCGATCACTCCCAGGATGACGCCGCCCTTGTACGGCACAAAGTAGCCCATCAGGCGGCGGGAAGTTTCTTTGAGAGGAGGAGGAGGCATGAATACGATTTCTTTGCGGCGTGGCCAAGGGTATATCGGTGCGTGGCAAGTCAACCAGGATCGGACTCAAGCACGGACGCAGATAGTGCCGGAGGCCGAATGTACAAGGCAAACGCTGCCGGTGACAGCATCGCAAGACCCCAGCCCAGCCATTTAAGCAAGTGTTTTTTGCGCAAGAGCAAGGCATACAAAGGGGTAGCCAGCAAAAAACCGGCAAGGGCTTTGATCTGGCACGTTGCCGCATGCCCGAGCCCCAGATATTTGGCCCTGATGCGCTGGCGCGACAGGGCATAGTGGTATTGCTTGAAGACATCGATGCGCCAGTCCGGCCGTGAGCTGCCGCCGCCGCGATGCTGCGCGCGCGCGGCCGGCTGCAACAGGCACTCGTGGCCCGATCGTCCCATGCGCAGGCACAGGTCTTCATCTTCGTAATACAGGAAAAAACCTTCGTCAAATCCGCCGATGGCGCGGTACAAATCGGTGCGGATCAGCAGACAGTTGCCAAGAAGCCATTTGCTGCTGCAAACACCGTCAGGCAGCACATAGGGAGCCGATCGCCGCTTTTCGTAAAACGCTGGCCGATACGTCAGTTGCGCCTGGCCTGAAGGCGTCCACGATTGCGGCGCGATGATACCGGCCTGCGGGTACTGCTGTGCGGTATCGAGCAGAAGCTGCATGGCCTCGGGCGTGATGCTGCAATCCGGATTGAGCAGGAGCACGAACGGGGTTTTCGCGGCCTGCACTCCGAGATTGTTGGCCGCGCCAAAGCCCAGGTTGCGCGGGTTGGCCATCACCACCGCCTGGGGCAGCGCCTCCCGCAAACGGGCCACCGTAGCGTCGGTGCTGGCGTTGTCCACCACCACGACGTGCGCAAACAGGCGCAGGCAGTCGGCCAACTGGGGTACCAGGCCCGCGCTTTGGTAGGTCACACTGACGACCGTGATTTCAGGAAATTGCATGGCGTTCTATTTTCTGTCAGAACGATTTTGATCTGGTTTTTTCTCTCTTCTCCTCTTACGGGAGATGAGTCGGTGGAGAGGGGTAATGCCGTCAATCAAACTGAAAATTCCATACATTTTCCCCATTCGCATTTCACTTCAAGCATCTAATGAATTAAAGATAAATAAGGTGATATCCGAGTGTGCTGTTGAATTCATCAAATATCCTGATCAATAGATTTCTCTAAAAAATTTGTCTGCGATGTATTCAGAGCCGTACACGGACAAATGATTTTTGTCCCAATATAATGGCTCCCCATCTTTCATTCCGTGGCAATATTGATCGTCGCAAAAATATCGGGAAGAATCAAACGTCTTCACATTCGGGTATTTTTTCAGAACAGAAAAAATCAGGTCGCGATACTCGGATGTACGTAAATCATGCTCTCGGCGGGTAATGAGGCAAGGATTTTTGATTTTATTTGTTAATCTTAATGGGCGGCTATCAATGCAGGATTCGGGATTGGTCGTCAGATAGGGCCAGTCGATAACAAAAATAATCTCCTTGTTTGCTTTTGTTAATTTATCGAGTGTTTTTGATAAGCTTTGCGCAAGCGTATTTTTTTTAAGATCCCAGTTGTTTGCGTCTTTTGCATCTTCTTTTTCGGTTCTTTGGTCCTCAATATGGTAGGGGCCTCCTAGCATTGCCAAAATAACCGTTTGTACGGTTGGATTAGATAAAATATAATCGAATGTAATATCGATTTTACTGTGACAAGCTTTGCTGCGATTTTGATCGGCAAATTGCACATCGTATAGCGGCGGGCATCCGCCCTCAGTAGCCAGCAACAGCGATCTGCCGCGCTTCAGATATTCTGTAGCGATTCCGTAGTTGAGTGATCCAGCGTGCGAATCACCAATAAGTGCAACACTTGGTTTCTTCGTTGCATCAGAAACAACACATTTTTCTGAAATGTTTGGCAACCCATCAATTTGGTTGCAAGGAGCGGCTGATTTAATCCATCGGGATTCCTCGATAGGTGCGATGTGTTTGTTATTTTTTATCCTGTTGGCGTAACCGCCATGGGTGTAGATTAAAAAACCAGCGGCGGCCACAACAACTAGGAGCGCGCATAGCAAGATAACCTTTATTCTTGTTTTTCTCCATGTTCTGAGAGGGCGCTCCAGAAAGCGGTATGTCAACCACGCAAGGGCAAAACTGAGAACAACCGCTCCAACCCGTATTTCAACTGACGGTAACTCGGACTCCATGATCGTGGCAAACGACAGTAGTGGCCAATGCCACAAATAGAGCGGGTAGCTGATGAGGCCAATGAAGACCATCGGCTTGTTGCCAATGATGTATTTATTGATCCATGAATTTGGCCCTGCAAAGATGATCAACCATGTTCCGGCAACTGGGGCCAGCGCCCACCATCCCGGAAAAAAATTGTCTCTCTTAATAATAAAAACAGAGGCAAAAAGCAAAAATAACCCGAATGCTGAGGCTGAATTTCTAGCGATTACAAGATGTTTTGTATTGTGTGAAAGAAAATTTAGTGAGGCGGGCTTGTTTTTCAAGGAAATAATGAAAGCTAGCAAACCACCAGCAAGTAACTCCCACACACGGGTATGCGGAAGAAAAAAAGTGCTAACACTATGATTGGTAATAAAATTAACGTTGAGGGTAAATGATACAATCGCAAGAAATGCGATTAAACCAAACACATAGCGCTTCCTGATGTGCCATGCTGCCCACATCAGGAGAGGATAGAATAAGTAATACTGCTCTTCTATGGCAAGTGACCATAGGTGTAAAAGAGGTTTGAGCTCTGATGATCGATCGAAATAACCAGACTCTCGCACGAGAGTAATATTTTGAACGAAGCCTGCGCTACTGGTGATATGCAATCCAAGTTGCTTGAACTCATCCGGCAGTAGGATAAACCATCCAGCAACTAAGCAGAAAGCAAGAACGATGATTAATGCTGGAAAGATACGATTGATTCGGCGAGCATAGAAATTTCGTATACTGAATTCCCTGCGCTCTAGAGCCTGGAAGATGATGCTTGAAATCAGGAATCCTGAAATAACGAAGAAAACATCAACCCCGACAAAACCCCCGCTAAGCCACCCTGGAAAGGCATGAAAAATAACTACTGAGGAAATTGCAAAAGAACGCAGCCCATCAATGTCAGGCCGGTATGCAGAATGAAGTTTGGCACTCACAAGAAATAATCTTTATAGGTAAGGTAACGCTTGGACAAGTTGCTGAATTGGCAAACTACCATTATCTCCTGTGGTATTCCCAAGATGAAATAGCGTACCAACTCCCGCTGCGCGCCCTGCAGCCATATCCGAGGGCTTGTCGCCAATGAAAATTGATTTGGATAAATCGATATTCAATTCGCGCTCCGCTTGCAGCAGCATACCGGGAGCAGGTTTGCGGCAATCACTCTCACGGCGGTATTCACCGATGCCATGTTCTGGATGGTAGGGGCAGAAATAGACTGCGTCGATCCGCCCTCCCTGCTCGATGAATTTCGCTTTCATCCAGTCCATCAGTGCGTGAAAATCAGCCTCGGTGTAATAACCTCGGCCAATGCCCGCCTGGTTGGTTATCACGACAACCAGATAGCCCGCTTTATTTGCTGCTGCAACCAACTCGAAAATTCCATCGATGAACTCGACATCTTCGCGTTTATGCACGTAGTCATGATCCACATTGATCACGCCATCGCGATCTAGAAATAATGCGACATGACTCATATCTTCTCAGCCAAAAGCATTTGCGCTCGAAGATAGTCCTCGGGTACTCCAATGTCGATAAACAAGCCTTGCATCTTAAAAACATCCACAGGTTTCATGTTCACAACCCGGGTGAAATAATCTGCCTCAAGCGAAAAAGACATGTTCAATGGCCACTCATCCAGTTGATCTTTTCCAAGCACGTAACAACCAGCGTTGATCAACCCTGGGCCGTTTACGCCTTTTTCTGTAAACCCCCTGACGCGCTCATTTTCAACCAATAGCCGGCCATAGCGTGCCACATCTGGAACTTGGCGTGCGACGATGATTGGATTTCTGTGCTTTTGCCACAACGACTCCACCGCTCTGGCCTCCAGATCCAGAAAGGTATCCCCGTTGAAGACGAACGCATGATCGCTTAGACAGCGAGACAGGCCTAGGCGCACCGCACCGCCCGTGCCCAGCGGCGTATCCTCAACTGCATAAGCGATGTCCAGGCCGGCAAATTGCTTACCAAAGTGAGAGATGATCACTTCCGCCCTGTACCCGAGCGAAAGCACCACGCGTTTGAAGCCTTTGCGGGCCAGGTCACTCAACAGGATTTCAAGAAAGGGCTTGCCCGCAATTGGCGCCATGGGCTTGGGCAGGTCAGGCACCATCTCGCGCAGACGGGTGCCGAACCCGCCTGCCAAAACAATGGCTTCCATCATGCCGGTGCCTTGAACAGCGCGCGCTCTATCAGGCCGCACAGAATATGACCCAGCACGGCATGGCCTTCTTGAATTTTCGGCGTATCTGCTGACGGAACATCCAAATAATGATCACACAGCTCCTTCATCGGGCCGCCACGATTTCCAGTCATACCGATACAGACTACGCCGCGGCTCCTGGCTTCTTGCAGGGCGGCGACGATATTGGTTGATTTGCCTGACGTGGAGTAGGCAATGAAAACATCGCCCTTTTGCGCATGCGCCTGCATCTGGCGCGAAAACAGCCTGTCATACCCGTAATCATTGCCGATCGCGGTAAGGATCGACGTATCCGTCGTGAGTGCGATCGCCGGCAAGCCCGGGCGATCAAAGGCAAAACGGCTGACGAATTCGCCTGCAATGTGTTGTGCATCCGCAGCGCTGCCACCATTTCCAGCGAGCAGCATCTTGTTGCCGTTTTTGATGGCATGAATGCATGCCTCGGCCGCTGCTTCGACCTGCGCCAGAAGCGTGGCATCGGACAACATCGACGACATAACCCGCTGGGTCTCCTGAATCTGGGAAGCGATATAGTTCTTCATCCGATGTTCCATGCCTGCGTGCCGTGTTTCGTGAAATGGCAGTTGCTCGTTTGTCCGCCAAAACCATTTAAAGTGCGAATGACATCCATGCGTTTTTCCGTGGGGACAAAGAACCACATGAAACCGCCGCCGCCCGCGCCGGACACTTTCCCGGCCAGGGCCCCCGCCTGGATCGCCGCATCGTAGATCGTGTTGATATGCGGATTCGATACCGTCTTGGCGGACCGTTTCTTGTTTTCCCAGCCCAGGCGCATGGATTCGACCAGACCGGTAAAGTCGCCGCGCAACAGACAATCTTTCATCACCAGGGCCTCACGCTTGATGCCGTGCATGGCCTCCAACGCCTCCGCCGAGCCAGATTTCACATTGCTGCTCTGGTCCGCGATGATATGCGCTGACTCCCGCGACACCCCTGTAAAAAACAGCACCAAGGAAGCTTCAAGCTCGCAGATGATCCAGTTCTTGATGCGCAGCGGATTGATAATGGTTCGCTCGTTCGCGTAGAACTCCATGAAGTTGACGCCGCCAAAAGTTGCCGAGTATTGATCTTGCCGCCCCCCTTGCAAACCGCAATCCACGCGCTCGATCTGGTAAGCCATGTGCGCAATGGCGTAATCATCAAGGGGGAGGTTCAACAGTTCCGCAAAGGCGCGGATCATCGCCACCACCAGAGTGGAAGATGAGCCCAGTCCCGACCCGATCGGCGCATCGCAGAAGGTACTCAATTCCAGCGGAATCGGTTTGCCGTCGTTGTAATTGAGAACGATGTGGTTATACACGGCCTTGTGCAAGTCGAGCTTGCCGTTCAGCGGCAGCGGGGCTTCAGCTGGCGTGACTTCCTCGATCTGCTGGTCGGTGGCAACGAAGCGTGCCAAGGGTTCATTCAGCGTTTTGATCACCGCATAGGCATAGCGGTCGATCGTCGCATTGAGTACATATCCACCATAAGTATCACAATAAGGGGAAACATCAGTTCCGCCCCCTGCCAAGCCAAGGCGTAGGGGCGCACGAGCGCGAATTGTTATCATTGTTAATTATCTTTCGATGACAGACTTAGTGTATTTGTGACAGCGGAATAAGTGGATCAATGTTCAGAATAAAGGGAGAGTTCATATGCGCCACGTTTTACCGGGATACTGATATCTTCTAGGATTGCAGACAAAGTTTTCCACGCTGCCTTTGCACCCCATGTTTCATCCGCAAACGCCAAGCCATTTTTGCCAATGTGGTTCCACAGGATTTCATCCCGATAAATACGGGTCACGGCGTTGGCAAAGGCCTCCGGACCATCTGCCACTAGGATATTTTCACCGTCGGTGAGCGACATACCTTCTGCGGCAAGGGAAGTTGCGACGACGGGCAAGCCAGCGGCCATAGCCGTGCCAACCTTGCCTTTAATGCCGGCACCATACCTCAGTGGGGCAACCGAAACACGAACTTGGTCAAACAACGGCGCCAAATTTTTAACAAAACCGGTGATGATAACGTCTTCGGTGGCAAGCGCCTGTATTTCCGCAGGAGGATTGCTGCCGACGACATGGAAGTGAACACCCGGCAACTGCTTGCGCAGCAGAGGCATGACTTCTTCAACGAAATATTTCACCGCATCGACATTAGGGGTGTGCCGGTAGCCGCCAACAAAAATAATGTCCCTGCGTTCAACAAAGGTTTTTTGCGAACCTTTTGCGTCCATGATCAGGGGAAACAGATGAAGTTTAGCCCCAGGCAGCAAAGGCCGGATGATTTCCAGCTCGGCCGTGCTGTGAATGACGGATGCATCGGCCGATTGAATAGCGGTAAACTCAAGCTGCCGCATGTCTTCGGCTGCCTTTTGTCCGGTTTTGCTCTTTAGTAATTCTGCTTCACGGGACATGCGCAAATAATGCAAATCCATCGTCCAGAAAAGCGTTTTGGCCTTGGTGCAATATTTGCGAATGGTTCGTATGTTCTCATCGAATACAGTGGATCTGAATATCAATACCAAATCGTAGCGCGCGCCAACTTTTTTTAGATGTTGCTTGACACTGGTTATATAAGGACTGTAGAGTACCTCGATCCCGGCGCGCTGCAAGGCTGCAGTGTATTTTGGCAAGTAAAGATAGTTACTCTCGGGAATAAAGGTGGCCTGAAACCCCATTTCCCGCAGGAGCAGCAAAATATTGAATGCCGTTACAGAGCCAGCGTCCTGATCTGGTGTTGGCGTGTATTGGTCGAGTACGAGCACACGCCGCGTTGCTGCACGATCCTTGGCCTTATCCACATCGACGCCATATGCCTGATATTTTTGTAACTGGTGTTTCCAGCGTTCATGCAATTTTTTTGTATTTATTACTTGATGGCTTTTTGTACTTTGAGTAGTATCCGTTCCGGAGGTGATGCCCTCAAAATGAATGACCGCCGACATCGGTTGATAGATGACCCGGTAGCCTTTCGAGCGAATTTTGAGTGCAAGATCACTGTCTTCACAGTACGCCGGCAGGTAGTGTTCATCAAATCCACCTAGTTCGTCATACAGCGCCTTGGGAACCATGATAGAGGCTCCGGAGCAGTAATCAACCTCTCTGGCGTAGTTGTAAACAGGAAGCTGAGGATTTTGATGATGACCAAAATGCCATGCGCTGCCATTTTGCCAAATAATAGAACCGGCTTCTTGCAAGCGGCCATCCGGGTAAATTAATTTTGAACCGGCTAATCCTGTTCCTGGAAATTCAAAGAACGTGCGCAATAATTCATCCAGCCAATCCGTAGTGACTATCGTATCATTATTCAAGAAATGAAGATATTGTCCCTTGGCTGCTTTGGCGCCAATGTTGCAGGAGCGTATGAAACCCTGGTTTTTCTCATTTCGCAGCAGGCGGATACCTTGAACCTTGGATAGAACTTTCCATGAGTCATCAGGCGAACAGTCATCGATTACGATAACCTCGAATGCGACTTCTGGAGGATAAGCCGCAATTGATGCCAGGCAGCGCAGCGTGTAATCGATATTTCCGTAGATTGGAATAATAACGGAAACCAAAGGTTTCTCGTAGCAAGGTAGTATCAGGGCTTCGGCATCGACCGGAAAATTGTCGTCCAAAAAAGATTGGACATTGAATGTCTGAGTTTCGTCTGATCGAATGGCTGATAGACGGCGCTTTATTATTCTCCGTCGATTCCACTGGCGAATCCATTTGAATGGATGTAAATTATTTAAATTCATCACTGAAAACTAAAAAAATAGATTCTTCCGGTTGATTCAGGTAGTATTTTTTTCGAAGCAGTAACCATTTCCCCCGGTTCTTTCGGGGAGTGGTTACTGATGAATCAAGCGCAAACCAGTTGATCGCTTCTGAATCCAGATTCGAGATCGCGCGCTCGCGTGCCGGGTACGAGCTGTAACACGTTCTCTAACGAAGCCAAACTTGTATCGAAGAATTTCTGATAGACGATACGACTTACCGCCGCAAGCCGATCAATCTCCGACGGCGTGTCAATCAACTTTAAAAGCGCCCGGGCCAAGGCATCAAGGTCCGAGAGCTTGTGCAGCGGTTCCGTGGTATCGATCCCCTTGCTGCCCCATTCGGTCGTGAGTAGCGGCATCCCGTAAGCCATGGCCTGAACCGTCTTGACGTTGATGCCGGTCCCGATGGTGACGGGAGAAATGACGAGGTCCACCTCCTCATACAAGCGCGCAATATCCGGCACGAACCCGAGCATGCGCACCCACGGCCTATGAAACAGTGCCGCCTCATGTTCCGGCAGAGAGGGGACCATATCCCTGACCTGTCCCGCGATCGATACGACGAATGGGCAATCGCGTCCCGCCATCTGGCGTTCGATGGCAGCGAGGCAGTCGCGCACGATGATCAGGTTGATCTGATTGGCACTTGCCACGATCGCGATCTGGCGCAGCGCCGTGAAGCTTTTCTGAATGAAGTTCGGCGCCTCGAAGTGGGGCACGACGACCGCTGAATGAGTGCCGCTTACCGCGTTGAAGTAATCGGCCTCTTCCTGCCGGCGCGCAAACACGACATCGGCGCGGCGCAGGTAGGCGCCTTCTTCTTCGGGCGTGCAGGAGAAGAATTCCAGCGGAAGCCCTTTTTGCCGCAACATTTCATAGCGGTTGCCCATCTTGTCGTGGGTGTCGATGATCCGCAGCATCCAGGAGGGGATGTATTCAAGCAGCTTCGACTGAAACACGTAGGAGCACAGGACGACATCGATGTCATGGCGCGCGCACAACATTCGGATGTGTTCACCGAGTCCGGGCTCGTACCAGCCATCGAAGGGGATTGGGGAGCCGTTCGCCAAAAGTGAGTGCGTATTCGGGACAATGCTCAAGGTGTCCCACGCATCCCGCATCGACTGCTCAATGTTGTCGTCGTACATCCCGCTTTGAAGGAGCGCGAAGTGAACTTTGTGGCCGAGCATCTGAAGTCGGCGTGCAAACTGCTGGATCGTCGCCTGGTTTCCATGGTTGCTCGGGTGCGAAGGGAATGGGCTGAAATACAGGATATTGAGCGAATTCGACGCTTGTCTGCGCGCCAGCACATGCGGTGGAATGGAGCGTTCCCCCCGCGCCGCGACCAAGTGCCAAGGCGAACCCGGCGGTAAATGATCCCGGGCCAGTACGTCGCGCCATTTATCGAGCAGCAATATTTTGTTGCGGCGTTGCAGTTCGACGTGATTCGCCGAGACCTCGTCCGCATAACTCTGATGCTCGAAATGCACCACCTCGGATGCTGGCTCGTAAACGACCCGAAAACCCATTGCCCGGGCCTGCATCGCCAGATCGGAATCTTCGCAGTATGCGTTGCCGAAGCGTTCATCGAAGCCGCCCGCCGTGCGCCAGAAGGATGCCCGGATCAGAATGGAAGCGCCGGTCAAATAGTCCGTTTCCCGCCTTACGTTGAATACTGGCTCATCCCGGTCCACGGACCTGACTGGACCTCGGTCGAAAAACTCTCGCCCGATACTGACGCCATCCGCATTGGCGAGCAGTCCGCCGCCTGCATCCTGGATGGTGCCGTTCTCGTACAGTAGTTTTGACCCGACGATGGCGATGGACTCATCTGCTTCGATGGTCTGATACAGCGCTTCCAGCCATCCCGGCAGAACGAAGGTATCGTTGTTGAGCAGAAGAATGTGCCGGCCCCGCGCCTGCGTGGCTGCGTAATTGCAATTTCGCAGGAAGCCCATGTTGGCTGGTGTCTTGATGACACGCAGACCTGGGATCAGCTCCCCCGCCTTTGTCGTTTCGTCGGTGGAGCCATCGTCCGCAAGAATGACTTCATAGCAAATTCCCGAGCCAGCGCTGGCCTGGACCACCGATGCGACGCAGGCACGAGTCAGCGACCACTTGTTGTAGACGGGAATAATGATCGTTACGTCCACCGAAGCGTCTGGCGCTGGTTCCGGCACTGAAACATCGCTGGCATTGTCATAAAACTCATGCAAGAGTGACAAAGGCAAGACTCGTGCATCGTTGAGAACCTTCAGCAACGATCCGCGATTGGCAACCTCGCCGAAGCGAGCCTGCACCAAGCGCTGACCGTTGGCGGACAGACGCCGCCACAGCGATTCATCCTGATAGAGCTTGATGACCGATGCCGCGAACCCGTCTGCGTCGTTTTCGACAAGCGCATGAACGTTGTGCTCAATGCCCATCCCCTCCGCCGCGATCTCCGTACAGACGCAGGGAATACCCGCGCCCATCGTCATGGCGACCTTGCCCTTGATCCCCGCGCCATAGAGTAGCGGCGCGACACTCATCCTGTACGACTCAAGCACAGGCTCCAGATCCTTGACAAATCCAACAACTTCAACACCCGAATTCGCACTCAATGCCGCCACGCTATCAGGTACCTCGGCGCCAATGATCCGAAATTTAACGCCAGGAAGTGCAGCGTGAATGGTGGGCCATATTTCGTTGACGAACCAATGCACCGCATCGACATTAGGCAGATGCCCGAATCCGCCGAGAAAGAAAATATCACTCCTGTTTTTATAGCTTCGTGGGTTTTCCACGATGGGTGTGTAGAGAACAGGAAAGACAGAAATTGGTTTGTCGTCGGGTAGTTCTTTGTGTAAAACTGGAATTTCTGCGGGACTAACAACGACAATATGATCCGATGCATGCATGGTTGCGATTTCGCGCCGGCGAGTTTCCTCTGCACGTGCGATACTGTCAGCATCGCCTAGCAACTGGGCATGACGCATCTCGCGTAGAAAGTATAAATCTGGCGTGTGGAGTATCACACGCGCATGCGGCGCTTTTTTCCGAATAAACGGCAAGACGTTCTCGGCTACGTCGAAGCGGACTATATAGAAAAATCCAAATCGATCGCCGTACTGTTCAATATAGTTGGCTGCGTATTCGAATCCAGAATCACGGGTGATGATTTCTATGCCGTAGCCACGTAGTTCGGCTTCATATTCTGGCGAAGGAAGCATGTCGTTTGGCGCAAAGACAACCTCGTAGCCTAGAGCAATCAAGTCGCGCAGAATACCTACCGTCGCAAGTTCTCCCGCCGAGGTGTCGCCCCTGGGGATGCGGTAGTCCAGTACAAGTACACGACGATTAACGGAATCAGGCGTCCATTGTGGAGTGGCATGTGCGGCTCCATTTTTGGCATCGAATTGCTGCGTGAGTTCGAGTGTTATATTTCCACGGCGCCGTGCTATTCTTTGCCGATTCCATTGGCGAATCGATTTGAATGGCCGCGAATTGTCAGAATTTGCCTCGGGAAATTCAATGGGCAGACGTTTTTTGATGGATCGAACCAATCTCTTCCATCGAAAAGATAAAGTCCGGCGAGTTATGCGCGCCAGTTTATCTTCGGTAGTACGGAGTTTTTCCATCAATTCAGTTTCTATGGTGCGGGTTTTTTCAATCAAGGACTGATTGAAGGAGGTTATACGAGCTATCTCGCTGCTGCGCTCAGCGACGGCTTGGCTGAGGCTGGTAATCTGAGCATCGCGGTCAGCCATGGCTTGGCTGAGACTGGCAATTTGACCACTACGCTCAGCCACGGCGCAGCTGAGGCTGACAATCTGACTATCACGTTCAGCCAGGGTTCTGCTGAGACTGGCGATTTGACTATTACACTCAGTCATGGCTTGGCCGAGGCTGGTAATTTGATTGTCACGTTCAGTCACGGTTCGGCTGAGGCTGGTAATCTGACTATCGCGTTCTGTCACGGTTTGACTGAGGTTGGCAATTTGATTCTCACGTTCAGCCATGGCTTGGCTGAGTCTGGAAATCTGATTATCGCGCTCAATCGCGGCTTCGGTGCTAATATCCAGGTTACTCTGCAACGATTCAATCAGCCGAAAATCAGGCCCTAACTCGTTCAAATTCAGGATGCCGCTCTGAGTCGATGAATAACCATTGCTGAAGTGTTCGATGCCATCCAATATGCGGTCTGGATAAAGTTGCTGCTGTGAGGCATTTTTTAGAATAACTGCAACGAAGTCGTTCCACATGCCCCCTTCTGAAATTTTTCCCGCCGATCTATCGCCGGTGAATGATTCGAGCAATAGCGTATCGTATCCATTTCGATTCGCCCATCGGGCCAGCGCATGCCCGGAGTCCGGGTAAAATCGCCAGCAATCAACTGGCCATTGATGGAAAAATCCGTTGCTTGGCGCATTCAAATACAGCAGGCCGCTCGGTTTGAGGACGCGTATTGCCTCCAGAAACACAAGCCAGAAAAATTCCGAGTGCTCGAAGCAGGACGATGTGACAACAATATCAACAGACTCGTCGGTGAACGGTAATTTGTAGGGATCATGAATGACGATGTCAACTCCAGGGCCTTCGGAAAAGTCAAGGCCAATGTAATCGACTCCATCAGGGCAGACATCGCGCAGGGATCCGTTAACATTCAATGAGCCGATTTCAACCAATTTAATTGGCGAAGCGGGAATTTTTGAGGTATAAGCCTGGAAAAAGCGGCGGCCATATTCCATTGCGGACTGGTGCATAAAATACTCTCGATTATCAAATCTGTTCGCAACGACGCCTTGGAATATAAAAATAAATGCATTTCATATTCAGGCTTTCGTGATGGCGGTTGTCAATAAAGCTCGGCCTTGTCCAGCATTGCGCCCGTCGCATCCTTGGCGGATAGCAACGGCATCGCGCCGCCCAGGGGCCAGTCAATGGCAAGCGTTGGATCGTTCCACGCGATGCAGCGCTCATGGGCCGGTGCGTAGTAATTGGTGGTCTTGTATAAAAACTCCGCCGCATCAGTCAAAACCAGGAAACCATGCGCGAAACCTGGCGGAATCCAGAGTTGCTTGTGATTGCTCTCGGAGAGTTCCTCCCCCACCCATCGCCCAAAGGTCGGCGAGGAGCGCCGGATATCCACCGCCACGTCGAACACGCTGCCGCGCACGGCGCGCACCAGCTTGCCCTGCGGCTGTTCGATCTGGTAATGGAGCCCGCGCAGAACCCCCTTGGCCGAGCGCGAGTGATTGTCTTGAACGAACTCGACGTGGCGGCCGATCGCCTCGTCGAATGCCTTCTGGTTGAAGCTCTCGTAAAAGAAACCCCGCGCATCGCCGAAAACCTTCGGCTCGATGACCAGCACGTCCGGAATCGAAGTCGCCGTGACTTTCATCGGCGCACCCCTTCGTTCAGCAGGTGCTGAAGGTATTTGCCGTAGCCGCTCTTTGCCAGCGGCGCGGCCAGTCTGGCGAGTTGCTCGCGGTCGATGAAGCCGTTGCGCCACGCGATTTCTTCGGGGCAGGCGATCTTCAGGCCCTGGCGATGCTCAAGCGTGGCGATGAACTGGCTGGCTTCGAGCAGGCTCTCGTGGGTGCCGGTGTCGAGCCACGCATAGCCGCGCTGCATGATCTGCACGCTCAGTTGGCCGCGCTCCAGGTAGGCTTGGTTGACCGCGGTGATTTCCAGTTCGCCGCGCGCGCTCGGCTTGACGGCCTTGGCGATATCGACGACCTGGTTGTCGTAGAAGTACAGCCCCGTCACCGCGTAGTTACTGCGCGGCTTGAGCGGTTTTTCCTCGATGCTGCTGGCCTTGCCGTCGGCATCGAAGGCGACCACGCCGTAACGCTCGGGGTCGTTGACGTGGTAGGCGAACACCGTGGCGCCGGACTGCCTCGCATCGGCATCGCACAGAAGCGGCGCGAAATCGTGGCCGTAGAAGATGTTGTCCCCGAGCACCAGGGCGCTTGGCGAATTGCCGACGAATTTGTCACCGATGATGAAAGCCTGCGCCAGTCCGTCCGGACTGGGCTGCACCGCGTATTGAATGTGGATGCCCCATTGGCTGCCGTCGCCGAGCAGTTGCTCGAAGCGCGGTGTGTCCTGCGGCGTGCTGATGACGAGGATGTCGCGCATGCCGCCGAGCATCAGCGTACTGAGCGGGTAATAGATCATCGGCTTGTCGTACACCGGCAGCAGTTGCTTGCTGATGGCGAGCGTGGCCGGATGCAGCCGCGTGCCGGAGCCGCCGGCGAGGATGATGCCTTTGCGTGGAGTCATGGGTTTTTCTTTGAGTGATGTCAGTGCGTTGTTTGGGGCGCGTTGGCGGTTCTCGCAAGCGCTTCACGCACGCAAGCGTCTTCCAGGGCATAGACGCCGCGCGAGACGCGCCAGATAAGGGATTTGTCTTGCAGCGCTTCAAGCGCCGCCTGTACGGAGGGCGGGTCCGCCTTCGCCGCCGGCTCGGCGTGTTCTCCGGCGGTTTTCAGGGCTTGACGGTACTTGTCGAGCGTGGCGGCCTCGAAGGGGCGGTAGTCCGCGCCGCTCTCGGCCAGCACGCGCAGCACGGCCGATTGCAGCGGGGTCAGCGCGCCAATGACCCGCAGGGTTTCGGCGGTCATGGCTTCGATTTGTTCGTCAACGGCTGCCGCGAAGCGGGCGGTGACGTCGGCGGCTGCGATTTCAAAATCAAAGCGCAGGGCGTCGGCTGCGGCGCCGAGCAATTCGGGCCGCCAGCCGGCTTTCTCGAACATTTTCCATACGGCTTCAGGTTCGAGCGCCGCGGGGAGGTTCACGTTGTCGCAAAACCATTCGACGTAATCCCGGTCCAGGTGCGGGAAGGGCACGAGCGGCGCGCCGTGGAACGCTTGTTCCTTGTTGTTGCGCAGCGTGGCCAGTTTGTCGCGGTTGGAGCCGATGCATACCAGACGCAAACCGTGGTGTGCGCTGCCGTTGAGCGCATCGAGGGCCGCTTTCAGGGCGAACAGGCTGTTCATGCCGGCCGGACTGGTCAGGGCGTGCTGGGCCTCGTCGATCACGATCACGATGAGCTGCTGGACTTCGTCCGAGAGGCAGGCCAGCGCCTCGGCCAGCGAGACATCCTTGCCGATACCGATGCGGTCGAGCGAAAAATCAATGCGGCCCACTTTGCCGCCGCTGATGCCCAGATTCTTGGCCATCTCTTGGATGGCGTTGTCGTGCTTGCTCATTTCAGAGCGAATCGCGGCGGCGAGGAGTTCGCCCGGATCGACGTGGCGGTCGGCCCGCAGATCGACGTAGATGACGAGGGCGCCCATGTCTTCCAGCGCGGGGCGAAGGTCTTCCCGGATGAAGGTCGATTTTCCCGTGCGCCTGGGCGCGGTCAGGAAGATGCCGGAGGGCGGCGACGAAATCGGGGAGCGCGCCATGATCTGCTCGGCCAGCCGGGTGGCGAGTGTCGGGCGATGGAAGATGAAGGCTTCGGTCATGGGTACCGGGCCAAGGCGTTTTTTGGGCGGTTTTTTCGGGGGGGGGGGGGGGGGGGGCCGCTGGCATCTGAATCAAGGCCGCAGGAGGAGGAATATGGTCGATTATTGTTGATTATGGTCAATTATAAATTGGCTTCGTCTTCATCTTTTTGCGCCCACTCTTTGCGGGTTGGCGGTGAGCGTGCGCGGAATCAAAACGAAGGCTCATCAGCTCAGCTCCGGCAGCGTTTCGCACAACATCCGTGAAACGCCCACTTGCCAGTGAGGCAGCACAAGACCGAAAGCGGCGCGCAGTTTTGCCGTGTCCAGGCGAGAGTTGCGGGGGCGCGCGGCCGGGGTCGGGAAGGCGCTCGTCGCAACGGGCTCCACCACGCCGGCCTTGAGCTCCACGCCCGCGGCCCGCGCCTGCTCCAGCACGAAACGCGCATAGCCGTGCCAGGTTGTCTCGCCGGCGGCGGCGAGGTGGTACAGCCCGGCTTTTCCGGGGTCGCGCAGCGTGCCGCGTAGGGCGTGCGCCGTCACGTCGGCCAGCAGCTCGGCGCCGGTCGGCGCGCCGAACTGGTCATCGATCACCGTGAGCCGGTCGCGCTCCTTGGCCAGGCGCAGCATCGTCTTGGCAAAGTTGCCGCCGCGCGCCGCATAGACCCAACTGGTGCGAAAGATCAAATGGCGCGCGCAGCCCTCGGCCACTAACTGCTCGCCTTCGAGCTTGGTGCGTCCATAAACGTTGAGCGGGCCAGTCGCGTCGTTTTCCGTCCAGGGCCGGCTGCCGCTGCCGTCGAAAACGTAGTCGGTCGAGTAATGCACCATCAGCGCGCCGGTCTGCCGCGCCGCGCGTGCCAGCACACCCGGCGCGGCGGCGTTGAGCTGGTGCACCAGTTCGGGTTCGCTTTCGGCTTTGTCCACCGCCGTGTGCGCGGCGGCATTGACGATGACGCCGGGGCGCGCCTTGCGCACGGTATCGGCCAAGGTCTCGGGCTGGCTGAAATCGGCGTCTTGCACATCGAGCGCGACCAACTCGCCGAGCGGCGCCAGACTGCGCTGCAGTTCCCATCCGACCTGGCCGTTTTTGCCGAACAACAGGATCTTCATGCGTTTTCCGTTCCCGCGTATTCCGCGTATTGCTTGCGAACCCAGTCGCGGTACGCCCCGCTTTGCACGTTGCGCACCCAGTCGCCGTGGGCCAGATACCACTGAACGGTCTTGCGGATGCCCGAGTCGAAAGTCTCCGCCGGCTTCCAGCCCAGCTCGCGTTCGAGCTTGCGCGCATCGATCGCGTAGCGGCGGTCGTGCCCCGGGCGGTCGGTGACGTAAGTGATCTGCTCGGCATAGGGTTTGCCGTCCGAGCGCGGACTGAGCTCATCGAGCAAGGCGCAGACCGTTTTGACGATCTCGATGTTGGGCTTTTCGTTCCAGCCGCCGACGTTGTAGGTTTCGCCGACGCGCCCGGCTTCGAGCACGCGGCGGATCGCGCTGCAATGGTCCTTGACGTAGAGCCAATCGCGCACCTGCATGCCGTCGCCGTACACCGGCAGCGCCTTGCCCGCCAGCGCGTTGACGATCATCAGCGGGATGAGTTTTTCGGGGAAGTGAAACGGCCCGTAGTTGTTCGAGCAGTTGGTCGTGAGCACCGGCAGGCCGTAGGTGTGATGCCAGGCGCGCACCAGATGGTCGCTCGCCGCCTTGCTCGCCGAATAGGGGCTGTTGGGCTCGTAGGTGTTCTCTTCGGTAAAAGGCGGATCGGTGGGGCCGAGCGAGCCGTAGACCTCGTCGGTCGAGACGTGAAGAAAGCGAAAAGCTTCTTTTTTCTGCGCGGGCAAGCCGCTCCAGTAGCCGCGCACCGATTCGAGCAGCCGGAAAGTCCCGAGCACATTGGTCTGCACGAAGTCTTCGGGGCCGTGGATCGAGCGGTCCACGTGCGATTCGGCGGCGAAATTCACCACCGCGCGCGGCTGGTATTCGGCCAGGAGCCGGTCGAGCAGGGCGGTATCGCCGATGTCGCCACGGACGAACACGTGGCCCGGATGGCCATCGAGCGAAGCCAGCGTTTCCAGATTGCCGGCATAGGTGAGCTTGTCCAGATTGAGGACCGGTTCGCCGCCTTGCGCCAGCCAGTCCAGGACGAAATTGGCGCCGATGAAGCCAGCGCCGCCAGTGATCAGGATCATGTTGGTTTTTTTAAATAAAGAGGTATTCGGTGAAGAAGGCTAAGAATGTCAGAGCTTCCCTGAATTTGAGCACAACGTTTTTAGGTATTTGACGGTAACGATCGGTAAATTCCTCCATTGTGGTTCTATTCCACGAAATCGCCGTTCTTGTTCTTAATGGGGTAGGCAATCACTGCGGTATTTGGATGGCGGTGTATTAGGGTTAACCCCGAGTCGTGTCGCCAGCGGCCATTTGATCGCAAGCTATTTCTGGCTGCGCGTGTTCGCTGTGCGTCCAATCCTCAACGGTCAGACCGGCGACATGGCTGAATGCGGCGTCATTGCTCACGAGGACGGAATCCGTCTCCAGTGCATGGGCCGCGATCAGCACGTCGAGCGGGCCAAGCGCTTTGCCTTGCTTTTCCAGGTCAGCCCGCAGCTTTCCGTAACGCGCCATGGCCGCGCCATCCCAAGGCAGCACGTCCACGCGGCGCAGGAGTTCGGTTAGGGCTTGCTGAAGAGCTTTGGCGTCCGCCGCCTTGGCCAAGCCGAACATCAGTTCTCCCCCGGTGATTGCGGAGATGCAGAGCGCGGCCATGGGCACTTCGGTAATCCGTTGCGAGACGGCGGGGTGGCTTTTGACGAGATGGCTGACCGTGTTCGTATCGAGCATGTAGCGCTTCATTCGCGCCATCCCGCAAAAGGATCGCGATCCTGCGTGCCCTGATCGCGTTCGGCAGCATCTAAAAAATTGGCAGGCACTTCAGCATCCTTGAGCGCCGCAAAGAAGCCTTCCCATGTCGCAGGCTTGCGCGACAGAATCACGTCACCCGTCTGCGGGTCTTGGCGAATGAAGACTTCCTTCTCGGCAAAGCGATAGGCGGCAGGCAAGCGAACCGCTTGGCTGCGCCCGTTGGTGAACAGCTTGGCAATTTGAGTCACGATTTTTTTCTAGTAGCGAGACGGGCATATATCATATGATATGCCGGTAATTGGGTATATACCAAGATGTATTCTTATTGTAAAACAGGTATCAACCTGTCGCATTCCGGAGGAGGCCACTCCGGCAAAGCTCAGGAAAAGCTCACAAAAGGCTCACGAATTTGAGCGCCTGGGGAATCGATTGAGCACCGAAACGATCAGAGCGGCGGCCCCCAGCCCCAGCGCATCGGCAAGCAGATCGCCCCATTCACCCATGCGCGGCGGCATCCATAGTTGGAGCACTTCGATCAAAGCGCCAAAAGCCATCAAGCCGGCCAGCACCCGCCACCAGTATTTGCGATAGGCCCACCGTCCCAGAAGGGCGAGGAACACGAAGGCCAGGAAGTGGTTGGCCTTGTCCCAGCCTGTGGTCGGCACCAGCTTGGGCGTTTGCGGGACGAGCGCAAGCGCCAGAATCGTCAGCATGGCACACCAGAAAACCGCACGCTGAAATGTGTTTGCCGTCAGCCTCGCCATCAATCAATCCTCCAAAGTTTGTTTCTTAGTTGCGGGAATGCGTGCAGCATGCCATTGATGCTGCATAGGCCCATAGCCCGATTGTGCTCAATGCGCAGGCCACTTGGCGATTCGTACGCAGGTTCTAAAATCATCAACAAAATCAATGAATTAGGATGAATTGATGAATGCCCTTGAACTGAAGATCCCGCCTCTGGTCGTGACGCTCGTGCTTGCCATCGCCATGTGGCTGCTGTCGCGAGCCATGCCTTTCGCGGCGGCCGGTGGCGCGCTCAGCGTCGCGATGGCCATCGCCCTTGCGCTGATTGGAGGCGGAATCGGACTGGCAGGTATCCTGGCCTTTCGCCGCAGCAGGACAACGGCCAACCCCGTGCGGCCCCAGAATGCATCGGCGCTGGTGACGGCAGGCGTCTATCGCATCACGCGCAACCCCATGTACCTTGGCATCCTGTTGGCGCTGGCGGGTTGGGCGCTCTTTCTCTTCAATCCCTGGTCGATCATCGGCCCCGTGCTGTTTGTCGCGTACATCACCAGGTTCCAAATCGTGCCGGAAGAGCGGGCGCTGCTGTCGCTGTTCGGGGAGCGGTACGTGGCCTACAGGGCGCGGGTGCGCCGGTGGCTATGAGGGAGCCTCCTGCACGGCCCGGCTCCGGAGCCGGAGCCGGCTGACTGTGCTGCAGCATCAGCCGGATCGGCGGATCATCCGGCGGGCGCGTTCGCCGGCATGTCGTTCGGGGCTTCGTCCTGCATCGCGCGCAGCCAGCGCGTGTGCGCCTCGCGTTCGGCGATCAGCAGTTGCGCGCGCCGCAGCACCGTTGCCGCCGCCCAGGCCCAGGCGGCTACACAGCACAGCAGCAGGGCGGCAAGCATCACCGGCGCCATGCTCGCGCCGCTGGGTTTGATGGTGGCGCCCTGGTGCAGCGTGTTCCACCACCGCACCGAGAAATACATCACCGGCAGGTTGAGCGCGCCCAATAGCGCGAGCACGGCGCAGGCGCGGTCGGCGCGCTGCGGGTCGTCGATCGCGCCCAGCAATGAGAGGTAGCCCAGAAACAGCAGCAGCAGCAGCAGCGAAGAGGTCAGCCGCGCATCCCACACCCACCAGGTGCCCCACATCGGCTGACCCCACAGCGCGCCGGTGATGAGCGAGAGCGCGGCGAACACCGCGCCGGTGGGCGCCAGCGCGTGCGAGAGCAGGTGCGACAGGCGCGTGCGCCAGACCAGCCCGACGAAGCTCCAGAAGGCCATCAGCGCGTAGGCGAACATCGCCACCCACGAAACCGGCACGTGCAGGTAGATGATGCGGTAACCCTCGCTCTGCACGGCGTCGGCGGGCGCCACGCCAAAGCCCAGAAACAGCCCGGCGGCGCCCGTCACCAGGGCCAGGATGCGCAGCGGCCACACCAGCGCGCGCGCCAGCGGCAGAAAACGCGCCGGCGTGGCGAACCAGAAAACGAACTTTGAGAACTTCATGGATTCAGCTTAGGTTCAACTCAGGTTCAACTTTCAACCCCGATACGCACGGCGCTGGCCGCAAGCCAGGGACAGCAAGCCAGCATCGCGCACGCGGTGCCAGCCAGCAGCGCCAGGTGCGCGCCCGCGGGCTCGCCCATTTGTGCGGCGCGCACGGCCAAGCTGCCGAACACCAGCACCGGCACCGCCAGCGGCAGGACGAGGCCGATCACCAGCATCCCGCCTTGGCGCAAGCCCGCCGCCAGGGCCGCCACGACGCCGACCAGCAGAACCAGCACGCCGATGCCCGGTACCAAGGCCAGCAGCAGCACCCCCAGGGTGGCGCCGTTCAGCCCGTACTGCAGGGCCACCAGCGGCGCCAGCAGTAACACGGGCAACGCCGTTGTGACCCATTGCGCAAGCAGCCGCGCCGTGATCAGCAGGACCAGTGGTACGCCGCACAGCACCCACTGGTCGAGCCAGCCGCTGCGCAAATCGTCATGAAAACAGCGCCAGCCCGCAATCAACACGCACAGCAGCGCCGCCACCCACAACACGCCCGGGGCCAGCAGCGCGAGCGTGGCGGGGGTGGGCGCGACACTGAGCGCGGGCAGGCTCGCCACGGCGGCGAAGAACAGCGCCTGCACCAGCAGATCGACCGGGCGCGCCAGCACCAGCGCCCATTCGCGCCGCAGCACGGCGCGCACGGCGCGGTTCCAGGGTACGTTTTCGGCAACGGCGCCGGCCGGTGCATCGGAAAAAGCGCCATTGCCATTGCCGTTGAGCGCGGTTTGGCTTGCCGCAAGGGAAGTCGGCAGTGCGCTCATGACGCACCTTCCTGTCGCGCGGGCTGATGGAGCGCCGCCTTGAGATCGAGCACCCGGCAAGCCGGGAAATCCGCCGGCAGCGCCTGATGCGAGGTCAGCACCATCGCCCCGCCCGCGCGCAGGTGCGCATGCGCCAGCGCCGTCAGCCACGCGCAGCCCTGGGTATCGAGTGCGTCGAAGGGTTCGTCGAGCAACAACAGCGGATGCCCCGTCAGGCGCAGCCGCGCCAGCGCAAGCTTGCGCCGCTGCCCGGCGGATAGATGCCGCACGGCGCGATCGGGCACGCCCAGTTCGCTCAACAGCGCGGGAACTGCCGCCGTCTCGCAGCCGTGCAGTTGGGCAAACAGCTCCAGATTGAGCCGCGCGCCCAAATCCTCGGCCCAGCCGTCCTGATGGCCCAGAAAGGAACAGGCCAGCCCCCCGCGCTCGACCCGCCCCGCCAGCGGCGGGCGCAAGCCGGCGAGCGTGCGCAGCAGGGTGGTTTTGCCGCAGCCGTTGGGTCCGCGCAAATGAAGCGCTTGGCCTGCGTGCACGCTGAAATCCAGCGGCCCCCAGAGGCGCAATCCATTGCGTTCACCCACCAGGCGTATCACGCGCAGCATGACGCGCGGTAATTCAGTCGAGGATGGCACTGCGTCCTTCATTGCGGTTGCGGCCCGGCGGTGCGGGCCCTCTGATGGCGAGAGACGTCATGGAGGCGGCCCTCACTGGATTCACTGTTGTTATCGTGAATCGCAAAGGCGGTATTGTAGGTTTTGCCGCTTTTACCGCCCCACCCACCGCTTGGGCAGCATACGCACGAGTGTGTTGTCCTGCATGATGTAATGATGCACTAACGCCGCGACTGCGTGCAATCCGATCAGGGCGTAGCCCAGCGTGCCGGCGATTTCGTGCATCTCCTTGATTTGCTTGAACAAATCCTCATTCTTGGCCAGCAGCGCGGGCAGTTCCATGCCGAAGAAAAAAATCGGCCTTCCGGCGGCGCTGATCATCAGCCAGCCCGCCAGCGGCGCCCCCAGCATCAGCGCGTACAGCAGACCATGCACCCAATGCGAAAGCACGGTCTGCCAGCGCGGGATCGGCGGCTCGATGCGCGGTACGGGGGAGGTCCACCGCAAACCCAGCCGCACCAGCGTCAGCAGCATCACCAGCAGACCGAACGAGAAATGCGCCCGCATCATGAAGCTGCGTCCGGGCGAGTCCTTGGGAAAAATTTCGTGCAGTTCGACGAAGATGTAAATAGCCGCCATCAGCAGCAATGTCAGCCAATGCAGGGCAATGGGCAGGCTGCCATAGCGTTCAGGGGTGTTTTTCCAGTTTGTCATCGACAGATCTCCTATCAGCGCCGGTCGTGTAAATGCACCTGGATATTTCACTATCCCCTGAGAACACGTTCTAAGAAATCGGGATAAGTGGTGCTGGGCTGCCCGATCCCGACCTCCGGGCGGCTTCCAGGCATGCGCGAATGGACGATCTTACGCGCGGCAGTGGCGATACTGGCTTGGCGCGCAGACTTATTCAGCCTCATCTTGACGCAGGAGGACTGGCAGACGGTACAACCTCGTACCAAAGCTTTTTCAAAGCTCAATTCGTTATCGTCGATAAAGGAGGTCTGCCGGTTTCCCGGTATAGGATGGGGCAGGCATGGCCGAGCAGGATCAAGCAGGATATATGCGAGTGCTGATCGTCGAAGATTCGCTGCCACTGGCGCAAGCGCTGGTGCGCGGCTTTAGCCCCGAGGGCTATGTTTGCGACCGTTGCGACACGGGCGAGGCGGCGCTGGCGTTTCTGGAACGCTTTCCCTACGACCTCGTGGTGCTCGACCTGATGCTGCCGGGGCTGGACGGCTTTGGTGTGCTGCGCGCCTTACGCGCGCGCAACGACGCGGTGCGCGTGCTGGTGCTGTCGGCACGCGACCAAGTGGCCGACCGCGTGGCGGCGCTCGATGCGGGCGCGGACGATTACCTGGTCAAGCCCTTTGCCCTGGACGAATTGCTGGCGCGTCTGCGCGCCCTGCAGCGCCGTCCGCGCGAACAGGCCGAGCCGGTGCTGTCTCATGCGGGCATCGTGCTCGATCCGCGCGCCTGCATTGCGCGCTGCGGTAACGCCGCGCTCGACCTGACGCCCAAGGAATACGCCCTGCTCGAACTGCTGCTGCGCGAGCGCGGACGGGTGTTGTCGCGGGTGCAGATTTTCGAGCGGCTGTACGACGGCGCGAGCGAAACCTCGGACAAGGCGGTCGAAGTGATCGTCAGCACCTTGCGCGCCAAGCTGACGCAAGCCGGGGCGGATCCCGATCTGATCCATACGCGGCGTGGCTTCGGCTATGTCATCGCCTGAAAAAGCGCCATCCCTGCAACGCCGCCTGACGCTGGGGCTGACGGTTGCGCTCGGGGTGATTTTGGCGCTGATGTCGGCCGGGCTGGATTACCTGGTCGACAGCGAACTCCACGCCTACATGAACGAGAAACTGATGCGCCGCGCGCACAGCATCGCGGCCGTCGTAGAGGCGCAGTCCGGCGATCTCGACATGCTGCTGTACCGCCTGATGCCCGAGTACCGGCTGCCCAACCATACCGATTTCTTCGAGATCTGGGACGATGCCGGCGCCAGTTTTTTCCGCTCCGAGACCAGCGGCATCGGCCAGGGGCTGACGCGCCCGCCCGCATGGCCCGCCACCGGGCCGCTGTACTACGACCTGCGCCTGCCCGACGGTGACCAGGGGCGCGCGCTGGCGCTGCCGCTGGATGTGTCCATCAATGGCCGCGCGGCCCGCTTCACGCTGGTGGTGGCCAGCGAGCGCATCCTTGAAGACCGGCTGGAAACGGGCATCGACTACGCCCTGATCGCCGGTGTGGCCTTGGCGCTGGTGCTGACGCTTTCCATCGCGCGCTGGACCGTGCGGCGCGGGCTGGCGCCGGTGCTGCGCGCGGGCGAACGCATCGCGCGCAGCCATGGCGATCTGCCTCCGGCCGGCGCGCTCCATGATCCGGCCCTGCCGCGCGAGTTGAGGCCCTTCACGCAGGCGCTGGACGCGGCCTTCGCACGCTTGCGTGCGGCGATCGAGCGCGAGCGGAGCTTTTCGCTCAACGCGGCGCATGAGCTGCGCACGCCGCTGGCCGAGATTCGCACCGTCACCGAGGTTGCCGCGCGCATGTCCGGTGACACGCAGGCCGTGCAGGCCGCGTTTGCCGATACTTTAGGTGCGGTAGAGCGCATGCAACGCGCCATCAACACCCTGCTGCTGCTGGCGCGCTACGAGGCGGGGCATGCCAGCCCGGCGCTCGATCCGCTCGACCTGCCGGCGCTGCTGGACACCCTGCTGGACGCATTCGCGCCGCTGGCCGCCCAGCGCGGCATCGTCTTTGAGCGCGCTTATGCTGCGGGGCAGTGGGTACGCTCGGACATGGGGGCGCTGGAGCGCATCGCCTCCAATTTGCTGAACAACGCCATCGCCTATGCGCCGCAGGGCAGCCGCGTCGGCGTGGGCGTGCAGGCGGGCGAGGGTGAGGGCGGTAGCGTCGCGCTCGTCATCAGCAATCTCGCGCCGGATCTGACGGCCGGCGATCTGGCGAATCTGGGCATGCGTTTCTGGCGCAAATCCGCAGGCGGCGGAACCGCGGCCAACGCGGGCCTGGGCCTGGCCCTCGTGCAGGGGCTGGCGCGCAGCATGGGGCTGCAAATCGATTTTGAACTGGCACAAGGGCGGCTGTCGGCGCGAGTGACGGGGTTGACGCGGTTGTAGGCCCTAAAGCTTGCCCAAAGCTAATCCAGGCATCATTACGTCTGTAGCGATTTCAGGAATAGTTGATGTTTTTTCCTTTTGCGCAACGTGCCCGATGCGCATGGTTGGCGTTGTGTTTGCTGGCAGGCGCGGCGCAAGCGGCGGACATCCGGCTCGATGCCGCGCAGGTGCAGCGTCTGGACATCCAGATCGAAGCGGCGCAGGCCGCGCAAGGCATTCCGCTGGACCGGCTGCCAGCCGAGATTAGCGCCCCGCTGGAGACTAGCCGCACGGTCAGCGCGCCTTTCGCGGGCGTGGTGTCGGGCGTGGCCGTCGATGAGGGCGCGACGGTCAAGGCCGGCGCGCTGCTGGCGCGGGTGCAAAGCCGCGACTTTTTGGCCGCGCAGGCCGATCTGCAGCGCAGCGGCAGCGACGCGGCGCTGGCGCAAAGCCAGTCGCGGCGCGATGAGTCATTGCTGGCTGAAGGCATCATCGCCCGCGCGCGCGTGGACGAGAGCCGCGCCCGCGCGGCCGACGCACAGGCGCGGTTGGCGCAGGCGCGCGCATCGCTGGCGGGCGTGACGGCCAGCGGCGCGGGCGGCGAATACGAATTGCGCGCGCCGATGCCGGGCCGCGTGCTGCGCCGCGCGGTGGCGCCCGGCCAAGTGGTGGGCGCTTTCGATCCGGCCTTCGTGCTGGCCGCCGATGCGCGCGTGGACGTGCTGTTTCAGGTGCCGGTGGCGCAACGCGCCGCGCTCGCGCCGGGCCTGACGGTGGAGATGGAAGACGGCGCGCAAGGCCAGGTCGTGACCGTGGGCGCCGCCACCGACGCGGCCAGCCAGAGCCTGCGCCTGCGCGCGCGGCTGTCCGAATCGGCGCATTGGCGCGTGGGCGAGCGCACCACGGTGCGGCTGCTGCTGCCCGCCCCCCCTGACGCGGTGCGCGTGCCGCTGACCGCGCTGCTGCCCGATGGCGAGCGCGCGCTGGTATTCGTCGCCAGCAACGCGCCGGGCGGGGCGCAGTACCGCGCGGTGCCGGTGGAGCGGCTGGGCGCCAATGCGCGTGAGGCGGTGGTGCGCGGCGCGGCCAAAGCTGCGCTGAAGGCGGGTGATGCGGTAGTGGTGCGCGGCGCGAGCGCGCTCAAGCCGCTGATGGCGCAACCGCAACCGCAATCGCAACCGCAGTCAAAGTGAGGCGGATATGCTGGGCCGTCTCATTCAGTTCTCGCTCGCGCAGCGGCTTTTGATTCTGGTCGGTGCGGCGGCGCTTGCGGTGGCTGGTGCGCTGGCGTTTGGCGCGCTGCCGATCGACGCCTATCCCAACATCGCGCCCACGCAGGTCAAGCTGATCCTCAAAGCGCCGGGCATGACGCCCGAAGAAATCGAAGCGCGCGTGATCACTCCGCTGGAGATGGAGCTGCTCGGCCTGCCCCATGCCACGATGCTGCGCTCGACCGCCAAGTACGCGGTGGCCGACATCACCATCGACTTCGCCGAAGGCACCGACATTTATTGGGCGCGCCAGCAGGTCAGCGAGCGTTACGCCGCCGTGCAGCCGGATTTGCCGGATGGCCTGGGCGGCGGGTTGGCGCCCATTTCGACGCCGCTGTCGGACGTGCTGATGTTCACCATCGAAGGGGGCGGTTTGAGCCTGGCCGAGCGGCGCACGCTGCTCGACTGGACGCTGCGCCCGGCGCTGCGCACCATCCCCGGCGTGGCCGACGTGAACGCGCTGGGCGGCGAGGTGGCCAGCTTCACCGTGATTCCCGACCGCGCCAAATTGGCGGCGGAGGGCCTGTCGCTGCGCGAGCTGGCCGACGCCGTGCAACGCAACAACCGCAACGATGGCGCGGGCCGGCTGGATGCGGGCGAGGTGGCGCTGATCGTGCGCACCGAAGGCGCCGCGCACAGCGTGGACGATCTGGGCAGCATCGTGCTGACCAGCCGCGCCGGGCGCGCGCTGCGCGTGCGCGACGTGGCGCAGGTGCGCATGGACGCGCTCACGCGCTACGGCGCCGTCACGCGCGACGGCGCGGGCGAGGCGGTGCAAGGCATCGTCGTCGCGCTGCGCGGGGCGGACGCCAACCGGCTGGTCAAGTCGGTGCGTGAGCGGCTGAATGAGTTGCAACCCAGCCTGCCGCCGGAGGTG
>CAYTPC010000021.1:0-35519 GCA_964439605.1 uncultured Burkholderiaceae bacterium | reverse complement strand
ATCGGCATCGGGAACCGGCGGTGTATCGGCGCCGTCCAGGTCGCCCTCCTCGCGCGGCGCCTCATCTTGCATACGCTCGAGAAAAGGGTTCTCATCGAGCATCTGTTCGACTTCCTGGTTCAGATCCAGGGTCGAGAGCTGCAGCAACCGGATCGACTGCTGCAACTGCGGCGTCAAGGTCAGATGCTGCGACACCCGCAGCGACAGTCCCTGCTTCATGGCAGCGGCCGCAGTGCCAACCAATACACGCTGGGAAACACTAGTCCCTCACATCCGGAAGTGTTCACCGAGATAGACCCGGCGCACTTCGGTGTTATCGACGATCTGCGCTGGCGTGCCCTTGGCGAGCACGCGGCCATCGTTGATGATGAAGGCGTGATCGCAGATGCCCAGCGTTTCGCGCACGTTGTGATCGGTGATCAGTACGCCAATCCCGCGTCCCTTGAGAAAACTGATGATGCGCTGGATCTCGATGACCGCGATCGGGTCGATGCCGGCAAAAGGTTCATCGAGCAGGATGAAGCGCGGCTGCGTTGCCAGCGCGCGCGCGATCTCGACGCGCCGCCGCTCGCCACCGGATAGCGACAGTGCCGGCGAATCGGCCAGATGATCCACGCGCAGCTCGGCCAGCAGTCTGGCCAGACGCTCCTCGATGCGCGCGCGCGGGAGCGGACGCGCGCGCCCCGTTGCATCAGGTTCGGTTTGCAATTCCAGCACCGCGCGCACGTTGTCGGCAACGGTGAGCTTGCGAAAGATCGATGCCTCCTGCGGCAGATAACTCAGCCCCAGGCGTGCGCGGCGGTGGATCGGCATGTGAGCCATCGGCACGTTGTCAATCCGGATATCACCA
The DNA here is from genome assembly GCA_964439605.1 of uncultured Burkholderiaceae bacterium. Lineage (GTDB taxonomy): Bacteria > Pseudomonadota > Gammaproteobacteria > Burkholderiales > Burkholderiaceae_C > JAITWT01. The sequence goes on along the minus strand of CAYTPC010000021.1, from coordinate 34,669 downwards.
GCATCCGCGCGCACCAAGCCGACGATCATGTAGAAAGAAGTGGTTTTGCCCGCGCCGTTCGGCCCAAGCAGCCCCACTACTTCGCCGTTGTGCACTTCAAGCGATACGTCCTTGACGACCATGCGGCTGCCATAGCTCTTTTGCAGACCCCGCACCTCAAGACTACTGGTATGAATAGCGGCGTCACCGCTTTGGGCCACGTTGTCGCTCATTTTTTCTTGTTCTTGTTCGACTTGAGCGTGGTGGACGAGCGCAATCCCGGCTGCGGCGTCTCGGCTGCGGCATCAGCGCCCGTTTTGGCGTCAGACGCGGCCGTGCCCTGGCGCGGCGTCAGCACGGCCCGCACGCGCCCGGGCACCGTGCCGGCCTCCGGCGTCTTGACGGTACCGTCGACGGTATAGGTGTCATTGCGCTGGTCGTAAACGATCAGCGCGCCGGTGGTTTCGTCGTTGACGACGGTATTGACCAGCCGGCGCATCACCGCGCGGCGGAAAAGCTTAACGGTCTCGGCGCGGCTGTCGTATTCAATCACCTCGCCCTCGCCCTCCATCCACTCGTCGCCTGGCGCATCGCGCTTTTGCTTGAAGTAGGCGCGCTGACCGGGCGCGGCGGTGACGGTGCCGTACTGGTAACCCTCGGGATCCTGGCGCACGTTGACACGCGCCCCGCGAATCACGATCGTCCCCTTGGTAACGACCACGTTGCCGCTGAACACGCTGGTCTGCTTGAGGTCGTCGTAACGCATCGAATCGGCCTCGATGTTCATCGGTTTGGACTTGTCGGCCTTTTCCGCCAGCGCCGGACTGCCGGCAAAAACAATCAACGCGCAAGCCGCCAAGGCCCCCAGGACACGGCGACGCACGGCAACAAGAGAGTGAAGAAAGCGAGGGCTCATTGAGGCACAAAACTTGCTAACCTTCGATTGTATGCATGCGATGCCCGTCAGTGGCATCGGTCAGTGAGATTGACTCAACTACCGTTTCCGGGTTCAGAGACTCCAAACACCAGGCGCGCCTCGAAACCGCTCGGATGATCCGGTGGCGGCGACATCAGTTCGAGCCGCGCGCCGTGCTTGGCGCAGATGGTGCTGACGATCGACAGCCCCAGTCCATAGCCTGCTCGATCGGCGCCGTGGCGCACGTGACGCTGCAGTATGTTGCGCAACTCTTGCGGGTCGATGCCCGGGCCGAAGTCACGCACGGCAATCGTCGAGGGCGGCAGCACTTCAATTTCGACCGGCTGGCCGGCGCCATAACGGATGGCGTTTTCCACCAGATTGCGCAGCGCGATGGCCAGCGCATCCACATCGCCAAGCGCGGTCGGTGTGCCGGACGGCGGGAGCTTGAGGTTCAATCGCTCGCGCCAGCGGCTGTCCTGCCAGAACTCCTCGGCCACCGTGCCGGCCAACCGCACCAGATCAACCGGCGTGCGCGTCAGGCTGGCGCCGGATTCGGCGCGGGAAAATTGCAGCAGCTTTTCGGTTCGGCGGCTCAGGTCTTGCAACGCATCGAGCCCTGCGCGCACGTCGTCTTCGCGCAGTCCGTGATCGAGCGCCGTCTCCAGCCGCAATCGCGCCGCGGCCAGTGGCGTGCGCAGTTCGTGCGCCGCATTCGCGGCCAGCGCGCGTTCGATGTCCAAGGACTGGGCCAGGCGCGCCAAAAGGCGATTGACGTCTTCGCCAACGGAGCGCAGTTCCCGCGGCAGGGCGGGCAGCACGATGGGGCTGAGGTCGGCGCCGCTGCGTTGAGCAATTTCGCCGGCCAGCCAGGGCAGCGCATGCAGTCCGTTGCGCGCGATCTGCCATAGAACCAGCGCCAACAGCGGCAACACCGCCACCAGTGAAAGGATGAGTCCGGACAGGGTGCGATTGATCGCGGTTTGGCGTTCCTCCAGCGGATCGGGCAGTTGCAGGTACAAATCCCGTGCCGGGTGGCGCACGGTGTACACGCGCCAGACCCCGGTACCGGTGTTGGCGAAGCCGGGCACCAGCGGAACGTCGAACATCGAATCCTGGGCCTGGGCCGTGCGCATGAGCGTGCGGCCTTGGCCGTCGACCACGCGGAAAACGATGGTGTCTTCGGCAAACATCATGGGCGGAGCCATCACGGGTTCGCCCGCCGGTTTCTCAGTCGCGGATCGTTCCAGGTCGCGCATCGCGAGGTCGAACAACCGGTGCGAAATCTCGGCCAGTTCGTTGTCGAAGTGATGGTTGATTTCCCGGCTCACGTGCCCGGTGACCACGAGAATGCACAGCAGCCAAACCCCTCCAACCCAAAGAATCAAGGTGCGCGTGAGACGTCCGGCCAAGGTATCGCGCCCGGCGCCGTTCCAGCGGATCAGTGCCGAAAGTGGTTTCGGATTCACGTGCCGTCATCCGAAGACCGGAGACGGTATCCCAGGCCACGCAGGGTTTCGATGTAACCGTGGCCCAGCTTGCGCCTCAAGCGGCTGATGAACACTTCGATCGTGTTGCTGTCGGCCTCGCTGTCGAGTCCGTAGAGGGCATCCTGCAGCAGTTCGCGCGGATGGATGCGCTCGGGCCGCATGGCCATCACCCGCAGCAGCGCCCATTCCTTCTGCGTCAGTGTGATCGGCTGGCCGGCACGGCGCACCACGTCGTTGACAAGATCGATTTCGAGGCTGCCCAGCCGCAGCACGGGCGCTTGGCTCGCGCTGCGCCGACGCTCGACTGCGCGCAGCCGCGCCAGCAGTTCAGCCGGATCGTACGGCTTGACCAAGTAATCGTCGGCGCCGGCATCGAGGCCGCGGATACGGTCGCTGACCTGGTCGCGCGCCGTCAGTACGATTACGCTCGGCCGCTCGCGCAGCCTGCGCAGCTCGGGCAGCAGGCTCAGGCCGTCTCCATCAGGCAGGTGCAGATCGAGCAGTACCGCAGCGTACTGGGCCATCAGCAACGCACTCCGGGCCTGGGCGAGGCTGGAGACGGAATCGACGGCGAAATTTTTGGCGCTCAGGTATCCGTGCACGGCCTCGGCCAGTGACGCGTCGTCTTCAATAAGCAGGATACGCACGCAGGTTAGGGTTTTTGGGGAAGATTTGCGAAGTCTAGAACTTTTATTCGAAACCTATTTCAGGCTATGTTTACGATCGGTATTCAGAATCGAACACAGGTTTGATTTTGGCCATTCCCAAGCAAGGGAATCTCTGAATAACCGATTCCCCCTTACAGCCTGCATCAAATGCTGTACGGTTCGCGGTTGTCCTGAGGCGTTCGAACTTGGAGGGACGTGCCGGCGCACATGCCTGCACGGCGAAAATGTCGAGCCCCTGTTCGGATCGGCGCGGATTCTTCCGTGCCGTGTCCGCGTAATAAATGATGTTTTGGAGTGATGTAACCCGTGACGGCACTACCGCTTGGCGGCCAGGGAGATGAGCCTGCCTCCCATTCTGGGCAAGAACAGTTGTCAAAGGAACCACCGTCGGTGCTCGCGCGGCTGAAGGCATGGTGCTGCCGGCCGCGGTCGGCGCGCAATACGGTTCTCTGGCTCAGTGCCTTTCTCGCGCTGGCAACCAACTGGCCGTTGTGGATCGCCTTGGCGAGTCTTCACGAACCGATGAGCTATCGGCTCGCGGCGATGGCCGGCATGGTCTGCCTGGTCTTTCTCGGCACCGCTGCGCTGTTGACGCTCACCGCCTGGGGGCGGTGGATGAAGCCGCTGTGGATGGGTGTCGTGGCGGTGGCAGCGGTGGCGCAGTACTACATGTGGACTTTCCGCATCGTGGTCGATCCTTCGATGATCGCCAATGTTCTCCAGACCGACGTGCGCGAGGCGCGTGACGTGCTGGACTGGCGGTTGCTGCTGGCGGCGCTGGCCGTGTGCGTGCCGGCTTTCGCATGGCTGGCTTGTGTGCGTATCCGGCCGCAGCGGCTGTGGCCGCATCTATGGCGCAATGGGGTGCAGTTCGCCGTGATCGTCGCGCTGGCCGTGATCTGCATCGTGGGGGCTTCGCGCGTGCTGGCGCCGCTGATGCGCAACCACACGCAGTTGCGCTACATGATGAATCCGCTCGCGAGTCTGTATTCGGTCGGACACGTGGCTCTCCAGCCTCTGTTCAAGCGAAGCGGGCGCATCGAGCCGATCTCGGCCGCGGCCGTGCTCGGGCCGGCCTCCGCCAAACCGCCCCTGCTGGTGCTCGTGGTCGGCGAGACGGCCCGCGCCGATCACTTCGCGCTCAACGGATATGCGCGCGATACGACGCCTGCCCTGGCCAAGCGGGAAGTGCTGAGCTTTCGCAACGTGTACTCCTGCGGTACGAACACCATCGCCTCGGTGCCGTGCATGTTCTCGCATTTGGGCAAGAGCGACTTCGAGAGCCGTGATCGCGACTATGAAAACCTGCTCGACGTGCTGCAGGCCGCGGGACTGGCGGTTTTCTGGCTCGACAACCAGTCCGGCTGCAAGGACGTGTGCGGACGGATCCCGTATGCCAGAACCAACGATGCGGCGCAGATTGCCGCGTATCCGGCACTGTGCGAAGACGGCAACTGCCTGGACCTCATCATGCTCGAGGGCCTGGATTCCCGGCTGGCGGCGCTGCCGTCCGAGCGCCGTGCCAAGGGCATCGTGCTGGTCATGCACCAGATCGGCAGCCACGGCCCGGCTTACTTCCGGCGCTCGTCCCCGGCACAGAAGCGTTTCATGCCCGAATGCACCAACCTCACGATCTCGGCATGCAGCCAGGAAGAGTTGATCAATGCCTACGACAACAGCATCTTTGCCACCGATGATTTTCTGGGCGCCACCATCGATTGGCTGAAAAAGCAATCGGACCACTACGACACGGGGCTGCTCTACCTGAGCGACCACGGCGAATCGCTCGGCGAGATGGGCCTGTATCTGCACGGATTGCCGTACCGCTTCGCGCCCGATGCGCAAAAGCACGTGCCGATGGTGATGTGGTTCGCTCCCGGCTGGCTGGCCGATCGCGGCCTGCGGCGCGATTGCCTGGAAGCCCAGCGCGATGCGGCGCTCAGCCACGACAACTTCTATCACACTGTGCTGGGCCTGATGGACGTACGCAGCCCTACCTACAAGCGTGCGCTCGATGCGCTGGCCATGTGCCGGCTGGCGATCGCGGCGCAGACGGAAAAATCTTCCGCGCCGGTGTCCAACCAGACCCTTGACCATTGAGCAAATAGTGCCTCGATGCAATAGTCGTGACAAATTGCCTCTGGCTACCTCTGGCGCCCTCGCCTGCCGGACATGTCAACGCGCTGGCGAAACAGGTTTGCAATTTGATCTCCAAATATCCACGGCTGACCGCTAGAATGGCCGTCTTAGACCCAACCGAGACTTTCCCTTGGAGCAGCAACTGACTGGCAGCATCGTCGCGCTCATAACGCCGATGCACGAAGACGGCAGCGTTGACTACCCGGCGCTGCGCAAGCTAATCGACTGGCACATCGCCGAAGGCACCGACTGCCTCGGCGTGGTCGGCACCACGGGTGAATCACCCACGGTCAACATCGAGGAGCATTGCGAAATCATCCGCGTCACGGTCGAACGGGCGCGCGGGCGCGTGCCGGTGATGGCCGGCTGCGGCGCCAATTCCACCCAGGAAGCGATCGAACTGGCGAAATTCGCCAAGAGCGTGGGCGCCGACTCGCAATTGCAGGTGGTGCCCTACTACAACAAGCCGACGCAGGAAGGCCAGTACCGGCACTTCCGCGCCATCGCCGAAGCAGTGGGCGATCTGCCGATCGTGCTCTACAACGTGCCCGGGCGCACCGTCGCCGACATGGCGCACGACACGGTTTTGCGCCTGGCGCAGGTACCGGGCATCATCGGCATCAAAGAAGCCACCGGCAACATCGAGCGCGCGCAATGGCTGATCCGTGACGTGCCCAAAGGCTTCGCGGTGTATTCGGGCGACGATCCGACGGCCGTCGCGCTCATGCTCTGCGGCGGCCAAGGCAACATCAGCGTGACTGCGAACGTGGCGCCGCGCAAGATGCACGAGTTGTGCGTAGCCGCCTTGGCCGGCGATGTGCGCCGCGCGATGCAGATCCAGTTCGAGTTGATGCCGCTGCACCGCCATTTGTTCATCGAACCCAATCCGATCCCGGTCAAATGGGCGCTGGCGCGCATGGGCCTGTGCGGGGGCACGCTGCGGCTGCCGCTGGTCGAACTGGCCGAGGCCGCGCGCCCAACCGTCGAGGCGGCGCTTCGCCAATGCGGATTGCTGCAGGACTGAATCTTGTGCGGTTGCACACTCGATATACAAACTTACAAACTGGCAGCCTTGCGGCCCGATTTCTGATCAAATCGTGCGCCTTGGTTTTAAGCTTCCCAGGAGTTCTCCCGGGAAGAACCACGCCATATCACTGAGCAGAAAGATGACGTTCAAATACAGTACGCGGCTTACAACACTGGCGATAGTGATCAGCCTCGCAGGCTGCTCCTCGGTATTCGAAAACGACAAGATCGACTACAAGAGCGCGGGCAAGGCCCCTACCCTTGAAGTTCCACCCGATCTGACGCAGCTTTCAAACGAAAACCGCTACACGGTGCCGGGCGGAACGATTTCTGCGAATTCCTACGAAGCGGGCAAGGCAAATGCGCCAAGCATTCCGACCGCGACGGCCTCGGTAGGCGATGTCCACATGGAGCGATCGGGATCGCAGCGCTGGCTCGTGGTCAAGCGCCCCGCCGATCAACTGTGGGAACCGGTGCGCGATTTCTGGCAGGACAACGGTTTTTTGCTGGCAACCGAGCAGCGTAACCTCGGCATCATGGAAACCGATTGGGCCGAAAACCGCGCCAAGCTGCCACAGGATTTCATCCGCAGCGCGATCGGCAAAGTCTTCGATTCGCTTTACTCGACCGGTGAACTCGACCGTTTCCGTACGCGCCTGGAACGCGCGCCCAACGGCAGCACCGAAATCTTCATCAGCCACCGCGGCATGGTCGAGGTCTACAGCACCCAGACCAAGGACCAGACCCGCTGGCAGCCGCGCGCGAGCGATCCCGAACTCGAAACCGAATTCCTGCGCCGGCTGATGGTCAAGCTCGGCGTCTCGCAGGAACAGTCCAAGGCCCTGGTCGCGGCCGACGTCACGCCAACGCAGCCGCGCGCCCAGGCCAGTACCGTCAATGGCCAGCCGGTTGTCAAGATCTCCGAAGGCTTCGATACCGCATGGCGCCGGGTTGGTCTGGCGCTGGACCGTACCGGCTTTACGGTGGAAGACCGCAACCGCAACGCCGGCATCTACTACGTGCGGTACGTGCCGCCCAATCCGGAACGCAAAGACCAGGGGTTCTTCAGCCGCATGTTCAGCTCCAAAAAACCCGAGGCCCCGGTGAAGTACCGCATCGTGGTCAAGAGCCAGGGCACCGACAGCACGGTGTCGGTCCAGAGCGAGAACGGCACCCCGGAAGCTTCAGCAGGCGCGGCGCGGATTGTTCAAGTCATCGTCAACGAACTGAAGTAACGGGCGCATACCGCGCGCCTGCGAGCCCATGCTCCGATTCCGCAGCCTGGGCAGCGGCAGCAGCGGCAACGCGACGGTGATTGAAGCGCGCGGTCAGGTGCGCACCACGCGAATGCTCGTCGATTGCGGCTTCACGCTGCGTGAACTCGACCGGCGGCTCGCACGCGCCGGATTGGCCGCTTCCGACATCGACGCGGTATTCATCACCCACGAGCACGGCGACCACTTCGGCAGCGCGCACGCCTTCTCGCTGCGCGGCGAATTGCCCGTGTGGATGAGCGAAGGAACCTGGCGCGCCAGCGGCACACACGATTTTGAAGGTCGATTGCGCCTCACGCGCGACGGCGATGCGGTCGAGATCGGCGAATTGATGCTGCAGCCCTTCACCGTGCCGCACGATGCGCGCGAGCCCCTGCAACTCATATGCTCCGACGGCGCCCGCCGGATGGGCGTGCTGACCGACCTCGGCCACGCAACGCCCCACGCGCTGGCCCATGTGACCGCGCTGGACGCGCTGCTGCTCGAATTCAATCACGACCCGCAAATGCTCGCCAACTCGCGCTATCCGGCCTTTTTGAAGCGCCGCGTCAGCAGCCCCTACGGTCATCTGGCCAATGAGGCGGCGGCAGCCATCGCCGAAGCCGTGTGCCACGACAAATTGCGGCACCTGGTGGCAACCCACCTGAGTCAACGCAACAACCGGCCGGAACTCGTGCGCCGCGCAATGGCGCAGGCCGTGAATGGGCGCGACCAAGACATGCTATGCGCCGATGCGGTCGAAGGCTGTCCGTGGCTTGGGTTATGAATTGCGCGGCCTCGAATGGATCATCCAAAGCATTCGCAGGCCCTGAAACAAACAAGCCGCCCGAAGGCGGCTTGTCTATTTTTGCGCCCCTCAAGTACGAAGTGCGCAGGCTCCGTTTTTCTTTTACTTGTCGGCAGCCGGCTTCGTTTCTTCGGCGGCCTTGTTGGCTTCCTCAGGCGCTGCGGCAGCAGGCGCTTCAGCGGCGGGAGCGGCAGGCGCTTCAGCGGCGGGAGCAGGCGTCTCGGCAGCGGGAGCAGCAGGCGCTTCAGCGGCGGGCGCTGCTTGTTCAGTCGGCGGCGCTACCACGGCAGGGGCGGGCTCCTCCTTCTTACCACAGGCGCTGAGCATACCGGCGGCGATCAAGGCGGCGAGCAATACGTATCTTTTCATGGAAACTCCTTGACTAAATAAATCGTGAAATAAGTGATTTTAGACTAGATCAGCTTCATGAGTGAAGCATTATGTCAAAGCAGTGCCTACGACACCCGCTTGCACGGGCAAGTGTAACAGCAGCACCCGCAAGCCGTCCATGCATCCATGGCACCAGGCACCATTTAATTCTCTTGTGCGATGCACAATAACCACATTGGATGCGCCGGCCTGCGGCTTGGAACGAAAACAACGCGAGATTGAAGTTCTGACGACGATTCGCCAAGCGCACCGGGAACGACGGTTTCCATGGGAAAATTCTTCTATGGAAATCTCACGACAATGCGTGGTCGGCCTGACCTGGACGCTCAAGGACACACTCGGCGAAGTGCTGGACGTACTCGACGAACCCGTCGAGTTCCTGGTCGGCGGCGATGACCTGTTCGAAGCGATCGAAGCGGCGCTGCATGGCCACGAGGCTGGCGCCAGGGTGCGCATTCATCTCGAACCCGAGCAGGCTTTCGGTGACTTCGACGACCAGCGACTCTTTCTCGAACCTCGCGAGCTGTTTCCCAAAGACATCGAGGAAGGCATGACTTTCGACGGTTCGGCGCTGCCCGAGGGCGTGAGCGCCAAGATTCCGCGCGATGGCTTCTACACCGTTTCACAAATCTATCCTGAGCATGTGGTGCTCGACGGCAACCATCCGCTGGCGGGAATTGCGCTGCGGCTCGAACTGGTCGTGGTATCGGTACGCGAAGCCACCGAGGAAGAGATCGGCCGCGGCTCTGCGGGGATTGGTTTTTTCAAGGTATCTCCTGCGGCGCCGGGTGGCAATTCATTGCACTGATTTCATTTCACACCAGAAATCAGAATAGTTTTCGGCAATTTGGGTAGATCGGCGTCATCAAAATTTCTGATGCGCTTATTGAAAATCCCATCCAAAAGCCGGGATGCGCCGGCCATGAGGGGATTATTCAGAGACCGCCGAGCTCGCCCCCTGCTTGCAATGAATTCATTCGGCCTTCCCGGCACTGCTGCTCAAGAGATTTTGCAAGCTCCAGGAAGCTTGTTCGGCGCTGCCTTGATCCTGGCGTCGTCTGGGGCCCCGGCACGGCCGGCCATATCAGCGCCGGTACTTCCCCTTGCCAAACAGGCGCACGCCCCAATACATCACGAGACGCCGCCACCTCGGAACGCTAAGCACCTCCATCGCTTCGAGAAACACGCGGTCAGCCCATGCCTTCGTGCCCAGGGCGTTCGAGTACAGGTAGTCGTGAATGATCGCGGCCTTCGCATATCGGCCATGCGGCGGAAATATCGCCCACAGAATGCGCGGCACGCTGGCAAGATCGGTGATGGTGCCCTCCGGCACGGTGATGATCTCTTCGCTGGGGTAACTGCCGACGTGATACTCGAAGGGAGCCAGCAATTGCCAGCGGTAGTTATCGAGCATCCGCAGATCAGCGGGCGTTGTAAATTCACTCATGGGGCTGCCTCCTACCTATCGCATCTTAGATGCCTGTTTATGATCCATCAGGCTCCTTTGCAATAACTAAAATAGATTCAACAACAAGACAAGGGAAATTTATTAATATAAATCAATGAGTTATATGAAAAAATGAACATCGCCACCTGGAATGTCAACTCCCTTGCCGTCCGTCTGCAGCATGTATTGGACTGGCTCTCGGCCAATCCGGTCGACGTGCTGTGTCTGCAAGAACTCAAGATGAGCGACGAGAAGTTTCCGCTGGACGTGCTGCGTGCGGCCGGCTATGAGTCGGCGGTGTTCGGGCAGAAAACCTACAACGGGGTCGCAATCCTCAGCCGCACGCAGGCATACGACATCACGCGCGGGATCGGCGGCTTCACCGACGACAACTCGCGCGTGATCAGCGCCACGCTCGATACTGCCTTGGGGCCGGTGCGCGTGGTCAATTGCTATTTCGTCAACGGACAAGCGCCAGGCACCGAGAAGTTCGAATACAAAATGAGTTGGCTGCGCGGCCTGCGTGACTGGCTGCGCGAGGAGTTGGCCGCACACCCGCGCCTTGTGCTGTTGGGCGACTTCAACATCGTTCCCGAAGATCGCGACAGCTTCGACCCCGATGGGCTGCGCGAAACCATTCATCACACCACCGAAGAACGCGACCATTTCAAGGCGCTGCTGCGGCTGGGAATGGCCGACGCCTTCCGCTTGTTCGAGCAACCCGAAAAGAGCTACACGTGGTGGGACTACCGCATGCTCGGTTACCAAAAGAATCGTGGTTTACGCATTGACCACATTTTTGTGAGCGAACCGCTGGTGCCGCAGGTTGCGGCCTGCGCGATCGACCGCACGCCACGCAAGTGGCCCAAACCGAGCGACCATGCGCCGGTGATATTGAAGCTGCGCGATTGAGGGGCAATGCCCGAGCTCAGCGCGCCGCCGCTGGCGGACGGCCGATCGAGTGGTAAGTCAGGCCGTGGCGCGCGACGACGGCAGGGTCGTAGAGGTTGCGGCCGTCGAACACCAGGCGATCCTTGAGCAAGCGGGCCATTTCGCCGAAGTCGGGCACGCGGAAGATCTTCCACTCGGTGACGATGGCCAGTGCGTCGGCGCCGCGCAGCGCCTCGGCGGGCGTGGCGCACAGCCTCAGGTCGGGACGTTCGCCGAAGATGCGGCGCGCCTCGGTCATCGCCGCTGGGTCGTATGCGCGCACCTGCGCGCCGGCGGTCCACAGCGCGGCCAGCAGGTGGCGGCTGGGCGCTTCGCGCATGTCGTCGGTCTCCGGCTTGAAGGCCAAGCCCCAGACGGCGATGGTTTTGCCGCGCAACTGGCCGCCATAGTGCGCCACGATGCGCTCGGCCAGCACTTGGCGCTGGGCGTCATTGCGACGCTCCACCGCCAACAGCACTTCGGGCGCGAAGCCGACCGTGCGCGCGGTGTGGATCAGCGCCTTCACATCCTTGGGAAAGCAGCTCCCGCCGTAACCCACGCCGGGGTAGATGAAGTGGTAGCCGATGCGCGGATCGCTGCCGATACCGCGCCGCACCGCCTCGATGTCGGCGCCCAGGCGTTCGGCCAGACTGGCGATTTCGTTGATGAAGCTGATCTTCGTGGCCAGCATGGCGTTGGCCGCGTACTTGGTCAGCTCGGCGCTGCGCACGTCCATGACGACGATCTTGTCGTGGTTGCGGTTGAAGGGCGCGTACAACTCGCGTAACTGCCGCTCGGCCGCCGCGCTGGAGGTGCCGATGATGATGCGGTCGGGCCGCTTGCAGTCGGCCACCGCCGCGCCTTCCTTGAGGAATTCCGGGTTGGAAACGACTTCGAAGTCGATCTGGGCGCCGCGTGCCGCCAGCCCTTCGCGCACCACCTGCGCCACCCGGTCGGCGGTTCCCACCGGCACGGTCGATTTGTTGACGATGATGCGCGGCGCGGTCATGTGCGTGGCGATGGTGCGCGCCACCGCCAGCACGTGCTGCAAATCAGCGCTGCCGTCCTCGTCGGGCGGCGTGCCGACGGCCAGAAAGATCAGTTCGCCGTGCGCCACGCCGTCGCAGGCGCCGGTGGTAAAGCGCAGGCGTCCGGCGGCCTGGTTGTCTCTGACCAGCGATTCCAGGCCGGGCTCGTGGATGGGAATGCGCCCCGCTTGCAGCGCCGCCACTTTGGCGGCGTCAATGTCCACGCAGACCACGTCGTGCCCGACATCGGCCAATACCGCGCCTTGAACCAGACCGACGTAGCCGGTGCCGAAAACGGTGACTTTCATGACTCACGTCTTGTAAAAAGAACGGTACCAATCAACAAAGCGCCGCATGCCTTCGCGCACCGGCGTGGCTGGAACGAAGCCGATCCACGCGGCCAGCGCCGACGCATCGGCCGTCGTTGCGCTCATGTCGCCCAGTTGCGCGGGCAGCAAGCGTTTGACCGCCGGCCGGCCCACGGCGGCCTCCAGCGCCTCGATGAACTCCAGCAGCACGACCGGCGCGCCGCCGCCGATGTTGAAGACGCGCCACGGCGCATCACTGGTGCAGGCATTGGACGCGCGCGAGTCGAACGCCGGATCGGGCGTGGCCGGTTTGGCCAGCACGCGCAGCACGCCTTCGACGATGTCGTCGACGTAGGTGTAGTCACGCACCGGCTTGCCCTGGCCATACACGTCGATCGGTTCGCCCGCCAGAATGGCCCGGGTGAATTTGAAATAGGCCATGTCCGGCCGCCCCCACGGACCGTAGGCGGTGAAAAAGCGCAACCCCGTGCAAGGAATGCGATACAGGTGCGCATAGCTGTGCGCCATCGCCTCGTTCGCTTTCTTGGTGGCGGCGTAGTAGCTGATGGGGTGATCGACCGCGTCGCGCTCGGAAAACGGCAGGCGCGCGTTGCCACCATAGACGCTGGAACTGCTGGCATACACCAGGTGCGCCACCCGCGCCGTGCGGCAGCCTTGCAGGATGTGGGCAAAACCGAGCAGATTGCTGTCGGTGTAGTCGTCCGGCTGTTCGATGGAATAGCGCACCCCGGCCTGCGCGGCCAGATGCAGCACGCGCGCCGGTTGCACGCGGGCAAACAATTGCGCCACCGCCGCGCGGTCGGCGATGTCGATCCGCTCGAACCGGAACGCCGGATGCGGAGCGAGCCGCGCCAGCCGTGCGTTTTTCAGCGCCACGTCGTAGTAGGCATTCAGATTGTCGATGCCGACCACCCGCGCGCCTTGCGCCAGCAGCCGCTCGGCGCAGTGCATGCCGATGAAACCGGCGCAACCGGTCACGAGAATGGTTTCACCGTCCAAGGCGGTCATGGTCGTTGTGCTGGATGCCATACGAAATCGTAGCTGGCCAGTGGATGATTGCGTTGCACCATGCGAAACGGAATGCGCAGATTGCCGCGTGGCAGGTCATCGCTGCCCGGAATCTGCGTCAGTGCCTGATTCCACCAGTTCGGCTCGATCCGGTCGGCGCGCGAAATGACGATCCACCCCTGGCCTGCCCGCTCGGCTATTCGTACGTTGGCGGCCACGCAATCGGCTACTGCGCCGTCGGGGCAGCTTGTGGCCGGCGCGGCGGGAAAGCGCATGTGCAACATGCCTGCCAGCATGTGGTCGGAAGCGATGATGTGGCCGTGCCCATCGTAGCCGGCGTTGCGCAGGGCTTGCTCGAGTTGCACGGCCGAATGGCTCAGTTCATCGGGTTTGCCATCCAGAGCAGAAAACCAGGGCCGGATACCGGCGGCCACCAGTATCACCAGAATCAGCGCCAGCGTCAGGCCGGTCAAGCGCTTGCCGCGCGGGTTGAGGTCCAGTTCGGGCCGTAGCGCAAAGGCCATCAGCGGCACCGGTACGAGTAGCGGCAACACCCAGCGGCCCTTGAAAGCCGTCACGTCTGCCGCGAATACCATCACGAGCAGTGCAATGGCGATCAACACCAGATAACGCCCGAACACGGGCCGCAGCCATGCCGATGGCCCGCCGGCCGTCCCGGACGCCGGATGCGGCCGCCGCCACCAGGCCGAACCAAAGGCCGCCAGCGCAAAGATCGCCCACAGCGCCAGCACACCCAATGCGGCGTCCAACAGGTTCCTCAGCCCCAAACTCCAGTGGTGATGGGGCGCGATGGCCATTTGCTCAATGGTGTTTTCAGTGGCGGTGTGCCAATGCGACAGCAGCCACCAGCCATGCGGCGCGACGACGGCCAGGCCGATCAGCACCGTCCACCACCAGCCCTGCCCAAGCAGCGCCCGGCGCGGCCCGCGGACCGACAGCAGCGCCACGATGAACGCCGCCAGCGCCAGCGCAAAGTTGTACTTGGCGAGCATGCCGCATCCGCACACCAGGCCCAGCGCGGCGAACTCGCGCTGGCAGCCGCGCCCTTCGCGCCGCACGATGCGCAGCAGCAGCCACCACGCGCCACAGACCATCGCGGTGACCAAAACGGTGTGCGTCTGGTCGCGGATCGAATTCCAGCCAAAGGGCGGCAACAACAACAGGCTGGTGGCAACCCACCAAGCGGCGCGGCGCCCCAGCAGTTCGCGCGCGGCCAGCCACATCAACACGCAGGTCAGGGCAATCAGCCCCTGTTTGAGCAGCGACAGCGCCAGCACGCTGGGGCCGAGCAACTGGTTGACGCACCATTGCAGCCACGTATAGAGCGGCGGCTGCGAACCGTAGCCCCATTGCAGTTGCTGCGTCCATAGGATTTGCTCGGCCTCGTCCCACTTGAGCGCGGACGAAATCGTCACCCGGATCACGACGTGCGCCACGGCCATCGCAATCAGCCAGGGCAGCGGGTTGGCGTAGAGCGCCTCGAAGCCCCAAGGCCGGGTATCGGATGGGGTATGTTGTGCGGAAAAAGAGAACATCAACGAAATCTGGCGGTCATTTCCGCACGGGCGAAGGAAGCGTATTTGAGACAGATTGTTTCAAAAGATACCAAATTATCATTTCCTGATGCGCTAGCACAAGCATGATCGAGTAACAATTCACTTCACGATTAGATTATCCTGCCACGATGCCGAAGCCCCCTGACTCTGCCTTTCACACGCCCGCTCCCGACGTATCCATCGTCGTGCCGATCTACAACGAGGAGGAAAACCTCCACGATCTGGTCACGCGCATCGGCCAGGCGATGGCCGGACAGCCGCTTTCTTTTGAGCTGCTGGCTGTCGACGATGGTTCCACCGACGGCAGCCGCAAAAGGCTGCGCGAACTGGCTGCGGATTATCCTTGGCTGCGGCCGGTGTTTCTGGCGCGCAATTATGGCCAGTCGAGCGCATTGCAAGCGGGCTTCGACCGTGTGCGCGGGCGCTACGTGGTCACGCTCGATGCCGACTTGCAAAACGAACCCGGCGACATTCCGCTGCTGCTTGCGCGGCTGGAAACGGACCCTGACGTGGACATGGTTTCGGGCTGGCGCAAAGACCGGCAGGATGCGGAACTTTCGCGCAAGCTCCCCTCGCGCATTGCCAACCGGCTGATTTCCCGCACTACCGGCGTGCATCTGCATGACTACGGCTGCGCGCTCAAGGCCTACCGGCGGCCCATCATCGATCGCATCCGGCTATACGGTGAACTGCACCGCTTCATCCCCTCGCTGGCCAGGGAAGCCGGTGCGCGCATCACCGAGATTCCGGTGCGCCATCACGCGCGCACGCGCGGCGTGTCCAAATACGGCATCGACCGCACCTTTCGCGTGATCCTCGATCTGATCCTGATCGTATTTTTCATGCGCTACCGCCAGCGCCCGCTGCACGCCTTCGGTGGATTGGGGCTGTGGCTGGCCACGCCGGGCGCGCTGATCCTGCTCTGGCTCTTGATCCAAAAGCTGCTGGGCAACGCCATCGGCGCCCGCCCGCTGCTGCTGGCCGGTGTGATGCTGGTCCTGATGGGCGTGCAGTTGATCGTGGCCGGCCTGATCGGTGAATTGCTCACGCGCACCTACCACGAAGCCGGCGGCGCACCGCAGTTCCACGCTGACGAATACACGCCGGACCCAGAGTCAAACCAGGCTCCAGCGTTCGCCCAGCAAGCGCCGTCAACAACGACTGTTTCATAGCTTGAAGCGCGCCCACAAGACCCTGCTGCGCGGCCTGCTCGGGTTGGCGTTGCTCGCCGCCGTGATCGCGCTGGCCGACCCGGCGCGGGTGTTGACCAGGCTGCGCCAGGCCGATCCGGCGTGGCTGCTGGCGGGCCTGCTGGCCGCGATCGCATCCAACGCCGTCTCCGCGCTGCGCTGGCGGGCGCTGGCGCGCTGGCTGGGCGTCGAAGTCAGTGTGCGCAACGCCTGCCGCTGGTATTTCCAGGCGATCGGGCTGAACACGCTTCTGCCGGGCGCCGTGGTCGGCGGCGATGTGTACCGGGCCGTGGCGCTGCGCCGGGCCGGGCAGGACACGCTGGCGTCCGGGTGGTCAGTGGCGCTGGATCGGATCAGCGGGCTCTGGATGCTGTGCGCCATTGGCGGCCTGGGCGCGGCGGCCTGCGCGCCCGCCTTGAGCGCCGCGCTGCGCATACCGCCGGCGGGACTGGTCACGCTGGCGCTGGCCGGCACGGCGCTGTGGCTGGTCTTGCCATGCTGCCTGCCGGCCTTGCTGCGCCGTTGGGGCGGCGGCTGGCTGGCGCCACTGAAGGACGCCGCCGGGCGGCCCGGCTTCGCCGTTCAACTGGGCTGGCAGGCGCTGGCTTCGGCCGGGGTGCAACTGCTGTCGGCGGCGGCGCTGGCCGCAGGCGGATTGGCGCTGGGCTTGCGGCAGCCGCTCGAAGTGTGGGCATTTGCCATCGCGCCGATCTTCCTGATGGCGACGCTGCCGGTCAGTGTCGGCGGCTGGGGCACGCGCGAAGCCGCGGCGGTGGCGGCGCTGGCCCCCTTCGGCGTTGCCGCGCCCGCAGCCGTGGGCGCTGCAATGGTCTACGGCCTGTACGGCATCGCCCAGGGTGCGCTGGGCGCACTGGCCTTCGGGCTACCGCGACGCGCACCTTCGGCAACGGATTCAGATTCATAGGCCTCCGGCGCCGAAGTGGGCGCAAGCTTATGATTTGCGTCAATGAAACTATACTAATCGCACGATTTCGTGGAATCTGCCCTCGTTATGACGGGCAAGAAAGGCGTGTCCGCTTCGATTTCGTGCCAACCCATTCGTTCTGCATAGATCGTAGATATACAGGGGATTTCGTATGTTTTCAGTTTCATTGACGAGCTGGCTTCGGTCCTGGTTCGGCATATTTGCGTTGTGTTTGGCCGCCGCGCTCTCCGCATGCGGCGGCGGCGGTGGCGGCAGTAGTTCTGGAGACGGTAGTGGCGGCGGAGGCGGTGGTGGCGGCGGCGGAAACAACCCCCCTCCGATCGAACCCGCCAAGACGCTCAGCCTGAGCGCTCACGTCGTTCAATCCGCCGGAGGCGACAACCGATACGGCAATGCCGCCGGCGTCGCCGTCAAGGTGACCGATGCCGACGGCACACGCGATGCAGGCAGCACCAACGCGAACGGCGATCTGCCGGCCGTCCAGGTGCGCAGCGGCGACGTCGTGGCGCAACTGAGCAAGGCGGGTTATGTCGATCAGGTCGTCCGCTTGACGCTCGACGAGCATGACGCGAATTTCAACGCCACCCTGCTGCCCGTTGCCGTGACGAAAACCTTCAATGCCCAGACCGGCGGCACCCTCACCGGCCCCGATGGCGCCAAGGTCGAGATCGAGGCAAACAGTTTCGTGAAGTCCAACGGCTCGCCAGTCACTGGGACGATCACGGTTCAAATCACGCCTTACAACGCGGCCGCCAATCCGAATGGGTTTCCGGGCAACCCGATGCTGTCCAACGGCATCATGGTGAGCATGGGGATGGTTGATTTCAGCTTTTTTGACGCCGAGGGCAACAAGCTCCAACTCGCACCCACCAAAACCGCCACGATCACCGTGCCGCTGTATGGGACTGTTCCGCCGGATAGCGCCACGGGCATCGATGCGCTGCGGGTAGGGGATAAAGTGCCGACGTGGAGCATGGACAGCGCCACCGGGATATGGAAGGAAGAAGCCAAGGATGGCGGAACGGTCGTTGCGGAAGCGGCCAGCCCGACGGGCTTGGCCATGCGGGCCGTGGTTTCGCACTTCACCTGGTGGAATTGCGACTACCTGCGCCAGATTCGCCAAATGACGCTGAAGGTCTATGACGCGAACGGAGCGCTGTACAACGGCTCTGCGATGTTGCAAGCCATCTTTTCGAGTGATTCCCTGCCTGGGCTTGGCCAGTATTCGACGACCGGCTACACGCAAGTCAACTTGGTTAACGGGACCGCAAAGGTTGATGTTCCCCAAGATCCCGTCAATGGCGACTTCAAGCTGACCGTGGGCGAGCTTGAAAGCTATGCCTATGTGCTCAAAAACGAATGGGTCGCAAAGACCGTGGTCGAGCTTCATTTGGCGCAACACCAAGCACGCGTCATCACGCTGTCGCCTCACGCCGCGACACTTGATTTCAATACCGATTCCGAAATTGCCGCTGGCAAATCCTTGCAGTTCTTCATCACCACCCAGAACGTGGACAACACGCAAATCAAATGGCTGGTGAACAACGTGGAAGGCGGCAATAGCACGGTTGGAACGATTTCCGCCGGCGGACTGTATCAATCGCCCAGTGGTACCGCGCTGAATTCGTTGCTGGGAACCATAGTGACGATTACCGCGCAAGTCGGCAGCGGGCTGCAGGCAACAGCCGATACGGCGCAGATCGGCCTACGCAAATCTCCCTTGATCATCGTCGGGCAGACCCATGGCGGCGGACAACTGAATGTTGGCGGCTACCAGGATTGGGACACCAACGCCTCCCCCATCCTGAGCTATGCCATTCACAACATGAGCACGGACAAGTTCAAGGCCTATCTGGGGAATGCGGCCCAGCCACTGAGCAATGTGACATGGAAATTGACCTGCGGTATTCCGGCAGGTGGGTACTACGCTACCCTGAAAGCAGGCGGCGATTGCCAGCCTTCGGGCAATCCAAGTTTCGTTGTACCCGTGCAGGTTGATGCCAACGGTTCCTTGAATGTTCAGGACGTGTTGCCGCAATCGGGCAATGGGCTGTTAATAAACGATTTTTACTGGCAGCCCTACTACGGCATCCCCCTCGTCTGGCTGACGGCGACCTCCAGCAGCGGCAACAGCACCTTTAGCGGCACGCTACGGCTTGTGCTTGCGCCCGTGGAAGATCCAATTGGAGACCGGGTCTACATCGACGTGCCATCGGTGGACGCCTCCACTGCCGGCGGCGGCGGCATTGCGGTCAGTAATGCCGCTGCACTCATCAGTGACGCCGCCGTAGCCACCGTAGTACGGCAATTGCCAACCGACGGCCAAGTCACGGTAAAAAGGGAGCCCCCCGCCGCCGCCGTCACATCGACGATTACATGGAAGATCGTCTGCCGTAAAACAGGTGCCACCACTGCGGCAGAAGCCGATTGCGGCAGCGGCTCGAACGTGGGGCCGCTGAAGATCAGTTCCACGGGCAACTTGACCGGTACCAGTGGCCTGACTACGACATCTGAGTATTACTACATCCAAGCCGATTGGGTCACCAACAGCAAGCCCAACCATCTGGTTCAGCAAATTTGGCCGGTTTTTACCCAATACCAGCCGGCGCCAGCGACCTGAGCGCCGATCCACCCCTATCCCTATAGGGCGTGTCATCATCAAATGAGTCCCTCGAGTGAGCCCGCTGCCGGGCCTCACTCGAAGGGCCGGTGCCGCAAGGCCTGCATGGCGGCGCCGCGCGCCTTGATGGACGGGCCAGACGGCCCTTCACGACTGCGGAAATGGCGTGAAATGGCGTGCACAGGCCCTAAAATTCCGGGATGCTCGACATCACTTCGATGCGCAAAGATCTGGCCGCTGTGGTGGCCGGCCTCGAAAAGCGCAAATCCCCCCAGCCTTATCTCGATGTAGCCGCCTTCGGCGCGCTTGAAACTGAGCGCAAAACGCTCCAGACCCGTGTCGAGGAATTGCAGGCCCAGCGCAATGCGCTGAACAAGCAGATCGGTCAGCGCAAAGCCAAGGGTGATCCGATCGATGCGCTGATGGAACAAGTCAATGCGCTCAAAGCCGAGCAGGAATCGTCGGCATCGCGGCTCGAACAGATCCAGCCGGAACTGCAGGCGCTGCTGCTGGCGGTGCCCAACCTGCCGCACGAGAGCGTGCCGATCGGCGCGGATGAAAAGGACAACGTCGAAGTGCGCCGCTGGAGCCCGCAAGGCGGGCTGGGCGCGACGGCGCCGGCGCTGGGCTTCACGCCGAAGGATCACGTCGATCTGGGCACGCCGCTCGGGTTGGATTTCGAGGTCGGCGTCAAGCTTGCGGGCGCGCGCTTTACCTTCATGAAGGGGGCGATCGCGCGGCTGCATCGCGCGCTGGCGCAGTTCATGGTCGATTGGCAGACGCAGCGGCACGGCTATACCGAGTGTTACGTGCCCTACATCGTCAACGGCGAAACCCTGCGCGGCACCGGCCAACTGCCCAAGTACGAGGCCGACCTGTTCGCTGCGAAAAAGGGCGGGCAGGAGGGCCAGGAAATCTCCGATGCCAACGCGCTGTACCTGATCCCCACCAGCGAAGTGCCGCTGACCAACCTGGTTCGCGGCGAGGTCGTGCCTGAATCGGCCCTGCCGATCCGGCTTACCGCGCATACGCCCTGCTTCCGCTCGGAAGCCGGAAGCGCGGGGCGCGACACGCGCGGCATGATTCGCCAGCACCAATTCGACAAAGTCGAGATGGTGCAGATCGTGCATCCCCAAAAAAGCTACGAGGCGCTCGAAGAAATGACGCGCCACGCCGAAGCCATTCTGCAAGCCCTGGAGCTGCCCTATCGCGTCGTGCTGCTGTGCACTGGTGACATGGGCGCCAGCTCGGCCAAGACCTACGACCTTGAAGCATGGCTGCCCGCGCAGAACACCTATCGCGAGATCAGTTCAGTATCCAACTGCGAAGCGTTCCAAGCGCGGCGCTTGCAGGCGCGCTTCAAGAACGCGCAAGGCAAGAACGAACTGGTGCACACCCTCAACGGTTCGGGTTTGGCGGTGGGCCGTGCACTGGTCGCGGTGTTGGAAAACCACCAGCGCGAGGATGGCTCGATTGCCGTGCCCGTGGCGCTGCGCCCTTACCTCGGCGGCCTGGACGTTTTGCGGCCTTGAAGTGACCCAACAACCAAAATGGCCAAGCCAAGCCGCGCTTCTCTGCTAAAATTATTGGTTCGGGTCAGCGGAGAGGTGGCAGAGTGGTCGAATGTACCTGACTCGAAATCAGGCGTACGTGTAAGCGTACCGCGGGTTCGAATCCCGCCCTCTCCGCCAGTTATTTTTTTGATGAGAATTTTCCTTCAAAATCAATAACTTAGTAAGCATCTGCTCTCCGCTTACCCCCGCGCTTTACCCCCATCTTTTACCCTCATGCTCTAGGGTATAAGCGCACCTTTCCCCAACGCTAGGGGGGTGCCCCTTGCGGGGCAATCCTCCCAGGGTAGGCGGGCATCATCGGGGGCAACCGCCTGCACCTTCTCGGCTTCACGGGTGGCTTTTCGTTGCGCCCTTGCCGCCGCCCGGGCTTGGCGCTTCTTCTCGGCTTCCCGTTCTGCCTTCTCTGCTGCCCGCCGGTCGGCCTCCTTCTGCCGCTCCTCGGCCCGTGCTACTGCCTCCTTGATGCGCTTTGCCTGCGCCTTTGCGCCCGCCTGCGCCCGTGCCCGTTCCTGCGCCTTGCGTGAATCAACCGCGCGCCGTGCCGCTACTGGTAGGCGCGCTCCTTCGCTGGAGAGGGCCGTCAGTTCATTCAATCTGACTTCCTCCACGGACTGCAACCCCTCGGGGAATTCTCGAAGGCCCGCTGCCGTGGCCGTAGTCAGTCCACGGGCTTGCCTGAGAACGGGCGCGCCGTGTTGTGGAGTGATGCGGTAAATGGTCATGATGCTTTTGGGTAAGTGGGGATTCGGATTCGTGGGCCAGCCTATGCAAATGCACACCCATAGGGTTGCATAGGTAGCGCCTCATGCGCGCCCTTGCGGGTGCCGCCGCTGGTGGCCTGCCTGCTCACCATAGCTGCCCCTGTAGCGCCGCTGCTGGTATCCCTCAAAATGGGTTGTCCGTGTCCAGCAGTTCCTCACGCATTGCGTCATACAGGTGGGGACTGAATAGCTCAATCGCCCTCAGGAAGATTTGGGGTTGCTTCGCCCCCCGTACCCCGAAAACCTTGTGAAGCTTTGTGGCGAATGCTTGCACCATCCTTTCCTCCCTCGCCTCATCCCAGGGTTCGCTAGGTTCAGCGCCCGCCGCCAAACGCCGCGCCTGATCCCATGTCATGCCCATTAGCTCCGCGCGTTTGTGTTCCCCCGCCCCCAGCAGTTGCGCCACCACGCGCCGCATGAGTGCCACTGACCCATCGGATGCCCCGGACGCCTTGACAGTAGCGGCCTTGCTCAGTTTGGTGGTTAGCGTCAATCGCCACGCTGCGCCCAGCTTTTCGCCGGGGGCCATCGTGAGGGAATCCCGCGTGTTCGCTTCTGCCGCTCTGGTGATGGCATCCTCAAGGGAGCCCTCAAAGGCTTCAACCGGGATGGCATCCACCTTCCCCGCCTTCCTGTACGCATCAAGCCGGTGGTGTCCGTCAATGCACACCCATGCCTTGCCGTTCCACCACACAGTAACGGGGGACAGCTCCCCCTGCCGTTCTATCGCCGTAGCCAGTGTTCGGACGTGCGCCGCGCTGACGTGCGGCAGGGGAGTTCGGTGCTGAAAGACCTCAGGGAGCCGCTGTATCTTGGCAAGGGGCAGGAATTGCGGGGGCTTCGCTGGTTGCGGTTTGCCTTGCTGTAGGCTTTGCCGTAGCGCCGTGAGGGTGTCCCTGAGGCTGTCCCCGTGCGCCGCGCCGCGCCCCCTCATTCCAGCCTCTCCAGTGCATCCGCCAGCCTCTGCCTTTCCGTGGCCTTCAATTGCGCCTCCTCCCGCTCCTTCCCGGCCAGCGTTAGGCCAGCTGCTCCGAACGCCTCCGCGATCCAGCGCCCCAGTGTCTCCATTGCATCGGGCGGGGTGTCCCTGTACACCTTGCGCATCTTCCCGGCCTTGTGATCCCAGTAGCTTGCCGCGTTGACTTCCGACAATCCCCGCATTCGCCGCACCAGTTCAAACCGGAAAGCCTTGTCCGATTGGAACCGTGTTGGCCTCTCATCGGCCATGAGGTACATCGCAAGCGCCGTTTGAATGGCCTTGTCCGCTGGCACGCTCCCGGCCAGGATGCCTATCTGTTGCGCTGCTAGGCGCTCATGGCGAATGTGTGCCGCCCCGCCCATGACTGCCTCCATGATGCTCTTGCCGTGGCCTTCCAGCGCCTTCCAGCGCGCTTCAAGGATGCTCCATAGCTCTGACCCCTTGTTCCTCTCTTGCCGCGCCTTGATGCGCGCCAGGTAGGGGCGCAGTTCGTGCGCCGTGATGCCCGTTTGAAGGGGGTGCCCATGCCGCCTCATGGTTTGCTTGTGGCGGTTGCATAAGGTGGAGAATCCTGTAGCCGTGTCGTGACATCCCAGGGCTTCAC
This sequence comes from uncultured Burkholderiaceae bacterium, assembly GCA_964439605.1. Lineage (GTDB taxonomy): Bacteria > Pseudomonadota > Gammaproteobacteria > Burkholderiales > Burkholderiaceae_C > JAITWT01. The sequence goes on along the minus strand of CAYTPC010000021.1, from coordinate 11,007 downwards.
AGTGTTTTGTGGTCATCATTGATTGATCCTTGATTCGTACCCGCCCCCACGGACAGGCAGGAGAGAAACGATTTTCGGGGGCACGTTCACGCCACCTCTGCGGACGCATCCCGCACCCTCATGATGGTCTGCCTGCTAGTGTTGAACTCTTTCGCCAGTGCTGCCACGGATGCGCCCCCCGCGATCCGCGCCAGGACTGCCCCCCGTTGCTCTTGGGTCAATGCCTGGGGGCGTCCTGCCGTTTTCCCCTCGGCCTTTGCCCGCGCCAGTCCTGCCCGTGTTCGATCAATCAACAGGTCGCGCTCGAACTCGGCAACCGCTGCAATCACGCCCATTGTTATCTTCCCCGCTGCACTGGTTAAGTCCACGCCCCCCAGGGCAAGGCAATGCACCTTGACCCCCATTCCCGCCAGGGCTTCAACCGTTGCGCGAACGTCCATCGCATTCCTGCCCAGCCTGTCCAGCTTCGTGACCACCAGAACATCACCCGATTCCAGCCTGTCCAACAACTTGGAAAACCCGGCGCGCTCCCGTGCCGCTACAGAACCCGAGACGGTTTCCGTGATGATGCGCTTAGGGGTAACGGCAAAGCCTGCCGCTGCTATCTCTTGGCGCTGGTTATCGGTGGTCTGATCCGTGGTGCTAACACGGCAGTAGGCAAAGGTGCGGGTCATGGTTCGTAACTCCGTTGATGTTCAAAAAGGACGTCCGAATCATGAGGTATGTACGAAACCAAGTCAAGCTATATTTCGGACATGCCGGGTAGGGGGTGACCGTAAACGGTCGTTTGCGTACCCCCTGCCCCCGGCCTTGAGGGGCGCTCGGCCATCCGCCGCGCCCCATCCCCTTCCGCCCGGCGTTGCGGCCCGCTACGGCGCTTCTAGGTGCCTTCCTGCGCCCTTGTGGTGGTCGGTGGTACTGCTGCCCCCGCCAAGTTCATCAAGCATGGTGCATGGGATGCTGGCATGGTCGGCGGTGCTTGACGCTCGCCCTGCTGCTCGCGGGTGGCGCTGCTGCCGTTCACGGGGTCGGTGCCCTTGCCGCGTCGTGTAGTGCATCGACGGGGACCACGGGGGGAAGCGTGGCCCTTGGGATCATCAGATACCCGAAGCCATTTTTGCGCCGAATATCCGGCCCCATCAGTCCGCCCCGGGGTATGCCACCAGCGCAACCGCTGCGGCCTTCGTGGATAGATCGACCTCTTCGCCATAGAGTCCGTAGGTGATGGTCGGCTTGTCATGTCCCACGATATCGGCAGCGACGCTCTCGGGAACCTTGGCGTTTTGCAGTCGGTTGATAAAGGTCTTCCGTAGTGAATGGAAAACGTGCCGCTTGTCATACCCGAGTCGCGTCTTGAAGCGCCCGAACCGCTTGCCGATGGCGTCGGATCGAACCCCGTATTTGTTGTCTGCCGATAGTCCCGAGAGGATGAATCCGTCCTTAGTTGTCGCTTTCAGTTTCTCCATCAGGGGGGCGATGGCCTTGTGAATCGGAACCTCGCGTACCCCTGCTCTCGTCTTAGCGTCGATGACCCTGAAAGATGCCTCGCCCACATCCGCCGCCTTCAATGCGCATAGCTCCTCAATCCGCGCCCCCGTGTACGCGCCAAGCTGGATCAGGTTGGCCAGTTCCGCATCGCCTTCCTCCCCTGCTGCGCGCCATAGCTTCGGCACGTCCTCGGCGGGGAATGCCTTGCGTTTATCTTCGGGATTCGTCTTGACCTTCTGAACTTGATCGATGCTGAATGGAAAGCTGTTCGGCTTCACCACGTGCAGCCTTGTTAGGAAACGCCAGTAGCTCCGCCAGAACGACAGCATCCGTTTAATGGATGAATACGAAGCTCCGCCCTTCTGTAGCTCGGCTATCCACCGCTGCGCTGATTGCGCATTGATTGCTTCGAGGGTCGGAAACTGCGCAGTAAGGCGCTCCACGTCCCGCGCTGATTGGTCTTGCGTCTTTTTGTCCAGGTGAGTGATTGACGCCTTCCATTCCTCGAAGTGAAGATGTGAAGGCGTTACCTCACCGAATGCGATAGCCGCAAACTCCCGCGCGGCATCCTCCCCGCGCTCCTTCTCGACGGTCTGCGCAATCTCAACCACGCGATCCGCCACGGCTTCCGCGCCTGCGTCGTCCCCGTCCCGTGCCGCCGTTGCTTCGGCCATGACCTTCCGTAACCATAGCGCCGCGCCGAGTACAGCATCCGCTTCCCCCGCCGCCTCCCGTAGCTGCGCCTTCCACATCGCCACGATAGGCCCGGCCAGTCCCGCCGCAATGCGCTTATCGGGGGTGCCCAGCGGGTGCCTGAGATTGGTCTTGCCCATTGCCGCGCGCAACTGCTTCGGAACCTTGAGGGATGCATACCAAAGGTTCCCGCGCTTTTCGAGAAAACTCATGAGGGTGCCTCCATTGCCATGCTCGGAGTGTAATTTACCCCCATGATTTACCCCATGATTTACCCCCATGATTGCCCTGTTTTTTCACTCTTATATAGGGGAAAATATCATTTTTATGGAGAATCCCGCCCTCTCCGCCATATGAATCCACAAGTCGTTGATTTACAAAAAACCACCTTCGGGTGGTTTTTTTGTGTTCAAACTGAAACGGCAGTTGAAGGCGCTCGCTGACCGCGCGGCGCCAACAAGCGCGTACCCCACTCACACAAACCCGCGATCAGTCTCGCGCCGTCCTTCGTCACACGCCGCGTGAGCGATCTGCCGCGAAGCGCGCGCGGAATTCGCCGAAACGCCCTGCATCGAGCGCGTCTCGCATCTCGCGCATCAGGTTCAGGTAATAGTGCAAGTTGTGAATCGTGCCGAGCATCGGGCTGAGCATTTCGCCGCAGCGGTCCAGGTGATGCAGGTAGGCACGCGAGAAGCCCTCGCGCCCGCCCTGATCCCAGGCCACGCCGCTTACGCCCGCGCAGGCGTGGCAGGTGCACGTGGGATCGATCGGCTGTGGATCGTTCCTGTGGCGCGCGTTGCGCATCTTCAGGTCGCCGTGGCGGGTGAATAGCGTGCCGTTGCGCGCGTTGCGCGTGGGCATTACGCAGTCGAACATGTCAACGCCCTGCGCCACGCCTTCGACCAGATCTTCGGGCGTGCCCACCCCCATGAGGTAGCGCGGCTTGTGCGCCGGCAGGCGGTGCGGCGTGTGGGCCATGATGCGCCGCATGTCTTCCTTGGGTTCGCCCACGCTGACGCCGCCGACGGCATAGCCGGGAAAGTCCATCGCCACGAGTTGCGCGAGCGATTCCTCGCGCAGGTGCTCGAACATGCCGCCCTGCACGATACCGAAGAGCGCGTTGCGATTGGCCAGGCGCGAAAATTCGGCCTGACAGCGTTTGGCCCAGCGCAGGCTCAATTCCATCGACGCACGCGCCTGGACCTCGGTGGTTAGGTGGCCATCGGTCTCGTAAGGCGTGCATTCGTCGAACTGCATGACGATGTCGCTGTCGAGAACGGTCTGAATCTGCATCGAGACCTCAGGCGTGAGAAAGAGCTTGTCGCCATTGACCGGCGAGGCGAAGCGCACGCCCTCTTCGCTGATCTTGCGCATCGCGCCCAGGCTCCAGACCTGAAAGCCCCCCGAATCGGTGAGGATGGGCCGGTTCCACTTTTCGAAGGCATGCAGTCCGCCGAACTGCGCCATCACGTCCAGGCCCGGACGCATCCATAGATGGAAGGTGTTGCCCAGGATGATCTGTGCGCCCATTTCGTACAGGTTGCGCGGCATCACGCCCTTGACCGTGCCATAGGTGCCCACGGGCATGAAAACAGGGGTCTGCACCACGCCATGATTGAGCGTGAGCGTGCCACGGCGCGCGTGGCTTGCGGGGTCGGTGGCCAGGAGTTGGAAGTTCAGCATGAAGATCAGGCGCGTGAAAGCAGCATGGCATCGCCGTAGCTGAAGAAACGGTAGCGCCGCGCGATGGCATGGGCGTACAGCGACATGATGCGCTCGTAACCCGCGAAGGCGCTCACCAGCATCATCAGCGTGCTTTTGGGTAGGTGGAAGTTAGTGATCAGCAGATCGACGTGCCGGAACGCGAAGCCCGGCGTCATGAAGATGCGCGTTTCGCCCGCCGCTTGGCCGCTCGCAGCCCAGGATTCGAGCGTGCGCACGGTGGTGGTGCCCACGGCGACGATGCGCCCGCCGCGCGCGCGAGTGCGCGCTATGGCCTGCTGCGTGGCGGCGGGCACTTCGTAGCGTTCGGCGTGCATCGTGTGTTCAGCGATGTTCTCGGTCTTGACCGGCTGGAAAGTGCCCGCGCCCACGTGCAGCGTGACGCTGGCGCGCTGCACGCCGCGCGCATCGAGCCGCGCCAGCAGGTCTTGATCAAAGTGCAACGCGGCGGTGGGCGCGGCCACGGCGCCGGGTACGCGCGCGAATACGCTCTGGTAGCGGCGCTCGTCCTCGTCCGAATCGACGTGCGCGATGTAAGGCGGCAGCGGCACATGGCCGCAGCGCGCCATCAGCGCGAAGGGATCTTCGCCCGTGTCACTCTCGAAGGCAAAGCGGAACAAAGCGCCGTGTGCATCGGGCCAGCGGCCCAGCAGGGTGGCACGAAAGCCGCCTGCCATCGCGAGCACGGTCCCTGCAAGGGGTTTCTTGCTGACTTTCATGTGCGCGATGACTTCGCGCTCATTGAGCACGCGCTCGACCAGCAGTTCGAGCTTGCCGCCCGTCGGTTTTTCGCCGAACAGGCGCGCCTTGATGACCTGCGTGTCATTGAACACCAGCAAATCGCCTTCGCGCAGCAGTTCGGGCAGTTCGCGGAACACGCGGTCGGCCGGAGACTGCGCCGTGCCGTCGAGCAGGCGCGAGGCGCTGCGCTCGACCGCAGGGTGCTGCGCGATCAGCTCAGGCGGCAGGTCAAAATCGAAATCCGAAAGGGTAAAGGTACGCATCGCTTGAGGGCTGGACAGACCCGTTCCAAGGTTCCCTGGAGCATTTCTTCTTCTGAGGAGAGGTCAGCGGGGCGCTGGGCAATCGAAAATACGCATCGATGCTGCCGATTTTGCCGATGTCACCGCGGGTCAACCCCGTCTGCAAGAAATGAAAGAGTAGGCTCCAAAGAGAGAAAGGCAGAATTCTCCCATGCCAACCGCCGCTGCGCCGCCGACCGTCGACAAGCCCGCCCCTCCCGGCGCGGGCCTGAGTGCCACACAGCGTGCGTTACGCAAACTCGGCCTCGTGCGCGACATCGACTTCGCCCTCTATCTGCCACTGCGCTATGAGGACGAAACGCGCATCGTGCGCTTGGCCGGCACCCGCGATGGCGACACGGTGCAGATTGAAGGCGTGGTTACCGATTGCGAGGTGGTCTATCGCCCGCGCCGCCAGTTGATCGCGACGATCGACGACGGCAGCGGCACCTGCCAGTTGCGGTTCTTCAATTTCTATCCGTCGCTGCAAAAGCAGCTCGCCACCGGAGCGCGTGTGCGCGTGCGCGGCGAACTGCGCGGCGGCTTTCTCGGGCGGCAGATGGTGCATCCCACCGTCAAGGCCGCTGGCACCGCGCTGCCGCAGGCGCTCACGCCGGTGTATTCGACCGTGGCCGGCCTGGCGCAGCCGGTGTTGCGGCGCGAAGTATGCGCGGGCCTGGCGCGCGCCGATCTGAGCGAGACGATTCCAGCCGGCCTGCTGCCGCCGCGCGTCTGGAGCCTGCGCGATGCCCTGCACTTTCTGCACTACCCGGCGCCCGATGTGGCTCTGGCCACGCTCGAAGACCGCAGCCATCCGGCTTGGCAGCGCGTGAAGGCCGAAGAACTGCTCGCGCAACAGCTCTCGCAGTGGCAGGCGCGCCAGGAGCGCGCGGTGCAACGCGCGCCTTCGCTCAATGCCCGGGCCGGCACCGATACCTTGCCGATGCGGCTGCTTGCGGCGCTGCCTTTTTCGCTCACCGGCGCCCAGCGGCGCGTCGATGCCGAGATTGCGCGCGATCTTGCGCACGAGGTGCCGATGCACCGGCTGCTGCAAGGTGACGTCGGTTCCGGCAAGACGGTGGTGGCCGCGCTCGCGGCCGCGCGCTGCATCGACGCGGGGCAGCAGTGCGCGCTGATGGCGCCGACCGAAATCCTCGCATCGCAGCATTTCGGAAAACTCGTCAATTGGCTCGATCCGCTGCTGGCCGAGCGCGGCCTGCGCGTGGCCTGGCTGACGGGCAGCCAGAAGAAAAAGGAGCGCGATGCGATGACGGCGGCCATCGCCTGCGGCCAGGCGGCGCTGGTGGTGGGCACCCATGCCGTCATTTCTGAAAAGGTCACCTTCCAGCGGCTTGCACTCACGATCATCGATGAACAGCACCGCTTCGGCGTCGAGCAGCGGCTGGCGCTGCGCGGCAAGGCGGGCACACATCTGGAACCGCATCTGCTCATGATGAGTGCCACGCCGATTCCGCGCACGCTCGCGATGAGTTACTACGCCGACCTCGATGTTTCCACGCTCGACGAACTGCCGCCCGGGCGCACGCCGGTGGTCACCAAACTGGTGGCCGAGCATCGGCGTGAAGAGGTCGTCGAGCGCATCAAGGCGCAACTGAGCCAGGGGCGGCAGGTCTATTGGGTCTGTCCCTTGATCGAGGAAAGCGAGATGGTCGATCTGCGTAACGCGACGGCCACGCGCGATGAGCTGGCGCAGGCGCTCGGCGAGCAGGGGCGCGTCGGCTTGCTGCATTCACGTATGCCCACGGCCGAGAAGCATGCGGTGATGCAGGAATTCATCGCCGGCCAGGTGCAGGTGCTGGTCAGCACCACGGTGATCGAGGTCGGCGTTGACGTGCCCAATGCCTCGCTGATGGTTGTGGAACATGCCGAACGCTTCGGTCTGTCGCAATTGCATCAATTGCGCGGGCGCGTGGGGCGCGGCGCGGCGGCCTCGGCGTGCGTGCTGCTTTACGCGCGGGGCGAGAGCGGGCGCGTCGGCGACGCGGCGCGCGCGCGGCTGCGCGCGATGGTCGAGACCGGTGACGGTTTCGAGATTGCGCGGCGCGACCTCGAAATCCGCGGCCCAGGAGAGTTTCTCGGTGCGCGCCAGTCGGGCGCACCGCTGCTGCGCTTTGCCGATCTTGAAGCGGACACGCGCCTGCTCGAATGGGCGCGCGAGCTTGCGCCGCGCCTGCTTGCGCAGCACCCTGAACTGGCCCGGCGGCACATTGACCGTTGGCTTGGCTCCCGTTCGGAATACCTCAATGCCTGAGAGGGTGTCGATGATCTTTTCGGGGCCGCAATGGACACGTTTGGCAGTCGCGTTCGGTGGACACGTTTGGTAGGCACGTTTGAGACTGCGTCGCCATAATCCGGATACAGCCCATGACTCTGACCGAACTCAAATACATCGTTGCCGTCGCACGGGAGCGGCATTTCGGTAAAGCGGCCGAGGCCTGTCTCGTCTCGCAACCCACGCTGTCGGTTGCCATCAAAAAGCTCGAGGACGAGCTTGAAGTCAAGCTTTTTGAACGCAGCTCGGGCGAAGTCACTGTCACGCCGCTGGGCGAACGGATCGTGCAGCAGGCGCAGAGCGTGCTCGACCAGACTGCCAACATCAAGGAAATCGCCAAGCGCGGCAAAAATCCGCTGGCCGGCCCACTCACGCTTGGCGTGATCTACACCATCGGCCCTTACCTGCTGCCGGACCTCGTGCGCCAGAACATCATGCGCAATCCACAAATGCCGCTGATGCTGCAGGAGAACTTCACGGTCAAGCTGCTGGAAATGCTGCGCGCCGGCGAAATCGATTGCGCGATCATGGCCGAACCATTTCCCGATGCGGGTCTGGCAATCGCGCCGCTGTACGACGAGCCTTTCATGGCTGCGCTGCCGGCGCAGCACCCGCTCGCCCAGCGGGCATCCGTCAGCTCCGATGACCTCAAGAATGAAGCAATGCTGTTGCTGGGCACCGGCCACTGCTTTCGTGATCACGTGCTTGAAGTCTGCCCAGAGTTTGCGCGCTTCTCAAACGATGTCGAAGGCATCCGCAAAAGCTTCGAGGGTTCGTCGCTCGAAACCATCAGGCACATGGTGGCCTCGGGAATGGGCGTGACGCTGGTGCCGCGTTTATCGGTACCCCCCGAGGCGCTCAAGCTGCCCAGGCGTGGCCGCAAGGAGAACGGGCCTATGGTGCGTTACTTGCCGGTCATTGACCGCGAAGGCAGCGAACCGCCAACGCGTCGCGTGGTGCTGGCTTGGCGGCGCAGCTTCACGCGCTATGAAGCCATCGCCGCGCTGCGAAATGCGATTTATGCCTGCGAATTGCCCGGCGTACGCCGCCTGTCGTGATGGGCCGGCGCCGGGCCGGGTGATCCAGTCAGTCTGTCAGTCAATCTGGCCAATCTGGCGCTCGATGGGTTCTTGCTCTAAACTCTCTCTTTTAAGGGGCTGCATTTGGTTTCGACGTGGGTTCGGAATCGCGGCGGTGCATGTCGAGCTTGGTACGCTCGTGAAACTGGCCAAACCAAAGTAACTGCAAACGACGAACGTTTCGCACTCGCTGCTTAAACACCAGTGAGCCTTGCAACAGTTGGCCGATGGGCTGGGCAAGGGGGTAATGGAGCAATCCGGAGCCTCCCGGCTGCAAGGGCATTCACATCGGCTGGCTCTAGTCCGTGCGCCTTGGACTGGAGCGAGACAAAAGGGCGCTGGCAACAGGCATAGCGTGCGACTGCGCGATGCTTGCGGCGAGACCTAAAACAGACCGCTAAACATGTAGATCTGCGCGACGAAGGCTGACGGACGGGGGTTCGAATCCCCCCAGCTCCACCAATACCAAAACCCCAACCGTTCTCGGTTGGGGTTTTTTCTTGCGTGTTCCCCGCGCATTTGCGGGGTTTGCCAGCGGTGCCTTTCGGGTGCGCGGACGGCCAATTGGGGCTATCACCGTCTCTGAGGTCTCTCTGTTCTCTGTTTTTCTCTCGAGCCTGTGGAGTACTCCAGAGGCCATTTCCTTACATATCAACGGGTTAGAGACGGGCAGTTGTAGTTGGAGACTGCTATAGCAGTAAGGCCCCCAGTCTGGCGATCTCGGCTACCGACGCCACGCGCTGGACTTGATTCCATTCACGAGATGAAGGTGCCGACACCCCGATTGAATGGTCGGGTATGAATGGGGTGAGTTTGCCAAATTTTGCCAAGACTGATAGTATCGATGCCCATGAGCACGATGAATATTTCCCTGCCCGACCTGCTCAAAAACTTCGTCGATGAGCAAGTCAGCCAACGCGGCTACGGCACCAGCAGCGAATACGTGCGCGAGTTGATCCGCAAGGATCAGTCTTGCCAGCAACTGCGCGCTGTGCTGTTGGCCGGTGCTGCCTCCGCGCCCACCACACCGGTTGATGGCAGCTACTTCGACGCACTGCGCCAACGCGTGCGCAAGCCTCAAGGATGAAAGCCAAGCCGGTCATCCCCAAGGCACTCGCCAAGCAGGATGTTGAAGAAACCATCAGCTACTACCTGAGCATTGAGGCCGAGCAGGCCGCGCTCAGGTTCATCAACGCGCTGGAACAGGCTTACACCCACATTGGCCGCCACCCTGCGACCGGCTCTTCCCGTTATGCCCATGAACTTGATTTGCCCGGCCTTCGCAGTTGGGCGTTGAAACGCTACCCGTACATCGTCTTTTACGTCGAGCGCGACGGCCACATCGACGTCTGGCGCGTGTTGCATGGTCTGCTGGAGGAGCGCGAGGAACGCAAGCAACTGGAACTCGACGCCCTGCGTGCCGAGATCGCAGCGGGCCGGGCCAGTGGTCCTGTCAAGGCTGCCGATGCCGTGTTTGATCGCCTTGAGGCCAAGTACGCGGCACAAGTTGAACGTTGATGCGTCTGGCCTTCACCCCGCTGGCAGAGAAAGACCTCGACGCCATTGCCGACTACATCGCAGCCGACAGCCCTGTGCGAGCCCTGAGTTTCGTGCGTGAACTGCGTGTGCAGTGCCAGCGCATCACACTCAACCCGTCAGGCTATCGCCAACGCCCCGAGTTGGGCGATGGCATCCGATCCTGCGCCCACGGTCACTATGTCATCTTCTTCGAGTTTGATCCCGATGTCGTGGTGATCGTGCGTATCCTGCACGGCGCTCGTGATATTCGTGCAGTGTTCGGTGAGGATGCCGAATAACCAAGGTGGTGGCTCTGCCAAAAACGTAGGCCAAGTCAGGTAATGCTTGGCGTGTCTGTCCTTCCTTTGCCGCGTTTGTCCTTTTTGAAGCGATTCGGAGCTGCAACAAAACAGGGCTTCCCAGGGTAATATTCGGGCTATCTTCTGGACCGCGATGGCGGCGCAGCCAAGGCCTGAGACAGGCTCGAGGAAGGCCCGAAGTCAAAGGGGCCCTTCCTTCGCAAAATCCCATGCGGGGGGCGCGAGCGCAAGGCTTCGCTACCGTCAGGGTGCGAACCGAGGTTCGCACGGTGCGCGGTTCGCACCTCATCGCCTACAACGCCGCTGTCCATTGGCGCAAGGCCGCCGCCGATTGCGTCAGCCCTTGTGCAGCCAACGTGCCCAAATATTCTTCGACGGTCTTGGACGGATTTCGCAGCGATCGCTGATGAGCGGCAACGGCTTGCACAACTTCGCCCGGATGCAGCTCGAGCAGATCAACGATGAAATCGTCTGGGTGCCGGGCCACGAGGTTGTAGGGTGTGAGCGCCTCGGTCGGGAAATCCTTCAGGTTGAAGGTCACGATCAGGCGTGCTTGGCAATGCACTGCCGCCGCGACCACATGGCGATCGCCAGCATCCGGTAGCGCAATCGACTCGATCCGGTGTTCAAAGCCAGAGACCAGACAGTCGCGGACATGGGCATTCATCAATTGCCGCGTGCGCGCCAACTGCTCCGGCTTCAAATCCGGGCGGCTGGCTAGCACGTTGCGCGTCCATTCGTCGTGAATCAACTCGCTCCAGCGTGCCCGGTACAGATCCGAAAGCGCCAGATGCATCAGCAAATCGCGCAGCGGCGCCGGGTATAGCACGCACGCGTCATAGACGACGGTCAACACCCGGTCAATACCCCAT
>CAYTPC010000020.1:0-26689 GCA_964439605.1 uncultured Burkholderiaceae bacterium | reverse complement strand
CGGCTGCAAATCGACCGCAGCGGCCCATTTTTCACCGGCTTTTTGCCCCATAGCTGGGCTATGGGGCTGCAAATCCGGCGAAAACTGTGCTCGCTGGGGTCGATTTTCGCTATCGGCGATCCAAGTCCGACAGGCTCCTAGATGCGCCGTGTGGCGCGCGTGCCGAAAGCTCTCGCCGCCGTTGTGGGCGACCGCGGCCAGATGCGGCAGTTCGAGGCACGCGAAATCGTTGACCACCGCGTCGCGGATCGCCGAATCAAGGCTGCCTTCGCGCCTGCAGCTTGCGTACACGTCCCACAAGCCGAGGCGATGCGCGACGAGCCATTGCCCGCGCGCCCGGTAATCAGCCGGCATCGGATCGCCAGGCCACAGGGCCTGCAGGATTTTCCAGAAGTGGTTCTGGGGATGCGCGTAATACTGTTGCTGCGCGATGGAGCGCGCGCCGGGGAAACTGCCCAGAATCAGCACCACCGTCTCGCGCGAGACGATCGGCGCCAATCCGGTAAGCACGACGGGAGCAACAGCCGTATCCACGATAGCCCTGCGCGGCCGGCGCGCGTCGGCTTCCGGGGAAAGCGATGGCCCGATAGGGGAGCGAACAAGCGTCTTCAGGGTCAAGACTCAGCGCAATTCGACAGTTGGCTCACGGCGCATCAGCGCTGTCACGATTTCAGCCGGACTGCCATGCCCATCGAGCAGTGTGACCACGCCTTCGGTGATCGGCATTTCCACGCCCAAATGCCTGGCCCGCTGCAGCACGGCGCGTGCGCAGTTGACGCCTTCGGCCACATGACCCAGCGAGGTCACGGCCTGTACCAGCGTCTTGCCCTGCGCAAGCAGCAGGCCGACCTGGCGGTTGCGCGAAAGATCGCCGGTTGCGGTCAGCACCAGATCGCCCAGCCCCGACAGTCCCATGAAAGTGTCGGTCCGGGCGCCGAGCGCCACGCCCAGGCGCGTCATCTCCGCGAGGCCGCGCGTGATCAGCGCGGCACGAGCGTTCAGGCCCAGAGACAGGCCGTCGCAGAGCCCGGTGGCGATTGCCAGCACGTTTTTGACCGCGCCGCCCACTTCGACACCCACCAGATCGGTACTTGCATAGACGCGCAGGCTGGGGCCGTGAAAAGCATCGACCAGCGCATCGCGCACCATCGCATGCGCGCTGGCGGCAACCAGCGCCGTCGGCTGGCCGCGCGCCACTTCCTGCGCGAAGCTCGGGCCGCTGAGCGCGCCCGCCCGCAGTTCAGGCGCGACTTGCATCCAAATCTCGTGCGGCAGCAAACCGAAGGCATCGGCGTTGCCGGCCGGTTCAACCCCCTTGCACAGCCACGCGAGCGGCATGCCCAATCCGCGCAACGCAATAAGCTGCTCGCGCAACGCCGCCATCGGCGTGGCCACGATCACCAGATCGGCGCCGCGCACTGCCTCGATCGCCGCGCCAGAATGCAGCGCGATGGCCGGCGGCAGCGCCACGTCACGCAGGTAACGCCGGTTTTCGCGCTGCGTGGCCATGGCCTGGATCTGGGCCGCGTCGCGCGCCCACAGCGCCACCGCATGCCGCGCCGCGGCATTGACCGCCACCGCCGTGCCCCAGGCACCGGCTCCCAGAATACAGATCTTCATCGGTCTGGCCGATGGCCGGCCAATCACACGGTTTTCTGTACTCTGCTTTTACGCTGTCGGAGCCGCGGCGGCAGCCTGGCTGTTGGCCTGGGCCTGCCGCTGCTCGTACATGGCCTGGAAATTGATCTCGGCCAGATGCACCGGCGGGAAGCCCGCGCGCTGGATCACGTCGGCGATGTTGCAGCGCAGATAGGGGTAAACGATCTGCGGGCATGGGATGCCAAGCACCGGCCCCAATTGTTCTTCCGGCAGGTTGCGGATTTCGAAAATGCCGGCTTCCTTGGCCTCGACCAGGAACAAGGTCTTGTCCTTGATTTTGGTTTGCACCGTCGCAGCGACCGTCACTTCGTAGATGCCATCGTCCACAGGCTTGGCATCCAGGGCGAGCTGAATTTCGACGCTGGGCTGTTCCTGTTCGCGCAGGATGGCCGGCGAATTGGGCTGTTCGAGCGAAAGGTCCTTGAGGTAGACGCGCTGGATGTTGAACACGGGGGTTTGAGTGTCGGCCATGGCTTTTCTTTCTTAAGTCAAAACAAGCAAAATGAGACCCACTGGGAAAACACATTCCCGCAGCAAGTTCGGAAGGACTCGGGCGAGATTATCACCGCCCGCGAACGGTCGATCAGCCGCCTTGCAACAGCGGCATCAGGCCGCCGCGCCCGTCAAGGGCGATCAGGTCGTCGCAGCCGCCCACGTGGGTGTCGCCGATGAAGATCTGCGGCACGGTTCGCCGCTGTGTGCGCTCGATCATTTCGGCGCGCGCCTGGGGATCGGTATCGACGCGGATTTCTTCGATTTGCTCGACGCCCTTGGCACGCAGGAACTGCTTCGCGCGCGAGCAATAGGGGCAGACGGCGGTCGTGTACATCTTGACGGGAGACATGGGACGTTGCGATCCTTCCATATTCAACATTTGTTTCAATTTTTTTCCACTGGCAGGTTGGCATCCCGCCAAGACTTCAGGCCGCCGGCCACCACCTGGGCTTTTTCGTAGCCCAGTTTCCTGGCAACCGCGACTGCGCGTTGCGCGCGCAGTCCGGTGGCGCAGACCAGCAGAAGCGGCACCGTCTTGTTCTTGACCGCGCCGGCGAGCTTCTGTTCGAGCTGGCCCAATGGAACGTTGCGTGAGCCGCCGACGTGCCCGGCGGCGAATTCCGCGGGCTCCCGCACGTCCACCACCACCGCCCGTTCACGATTGATGAGCTGCACGGCGCCCTGCACCGAAAGCTTGCCGATGCCCCCGCCGCGCAGCGTGGACCAGAACAGCATGGCGCCCGAACTGACCGCGATCAGCAGCAGCAACCAGTTATCAATGATGAATTTCACGTTCTTCCGTTTCTCAAAAGGTAAATAGAGATTCTAAAATGATGGGTTTGACAACACCGCCTGCCACAGGCAAAGGCCTTCTGACATGTACAAGCTGGTTCTCATCCGTCACGGTGAATCGACCTGGAACCTGGAAAACCGTTTCACGGGGTGGACCGACGTTGACCTCACCACGACCGGAATCGAACAGGCCCTGCAGGCCGGGCGCCTGCTCAAGGCCGAAGGCTACGATTTTGACGTGGCCTACACCAGTGTGCTCAAGCGCGCCACACGCACGCTATGGCACGTGCTCGACGAACTCGACCGCACCTGGCTGCCGGTGGTGCACTCCTGGCGCCTGAACGAGCGCCACTATGGCGCGCTGCAGGGACTGAACAAGTCCGACATGGCCAGGCAATACGGCGAGCAACAAGTGTTGGTCTGGCGCCGCAGCTACAACGTGCCGCCTCCGGCGCTCGATCCGGCTGATCCCCGCTGCGAACGCCGCGACTTGCGCTACGCCAAACTCAATCCAGAGCAGGTGCCGCTGACCGAGTGCCTCAAGGACACGGTCGCGCGCGTGCTGCCTTTCTGGAACGAATCGATGGCGCCGTCCATCCGTGCCGGCCGCCGGCTGCTGGTAGCCGCCCACGGTAACTCGATCCGCGCGCTGGTCAAATACCTCGACGGCATCTCCGACAACGACATCGTCGGTTTGAACATCCCGAACGGCATCCCGCTGGTCTACGAGCTCGACGACGAACTCAAGCCGCTGCGCCACTACTATCTAGGCGACGCCGAAGCGGCGGCCAAAGCCGCAGCGGCCGTTGCCTCTCAAGGAAAGACCTGATCACACACGCCAAATATTCCAAATTGGAATCACGATCAGGCAAATATTCACAATTTATGTATATTGAGGAAATATTGAACAAGTTACACGCGGTTGCCGCATCCCCATCTCCATTTCGATTGGGAGCGGGAACGCGCCAATCCGCAAAAACTGATTCCGTTTGCCTTGATTTGATCCGCTTGCCATAGAAGTACATCGCCATGGGCCAGAAACTCAAGATTACCGGTTGGATTGCCGTCGGCGTCGTCGCTGGAACGCTGACCACCGTCTCGCTGCAAACGGTGGCGCGCGGAACGCTGGCGCCCTTACCGCTTGAAGAGCTGCAGCAGCTCGCCGCGGTATTCGGCATGGTCAAGACCGACTACGTCGAGCCGGTCGACGAGAAAAAGCTGATCTCCGACGCCATCTCAGGGATGGTCTCCGGGCTCGACCCTCATTCGCAATACTTCGACAAGAAGACATTCAAGGAATTCAAGGAAAGCACCAGCGGCCGCTTCGTCGGCGTAGGCATCGAAGTCTCGCAAGAAGACGGCCTGGTCAAGGTCGTTTCGCCGATCGAAGGCTCGCCGGCCTTTCGTGCCGGCCTCAAGCCCAACGACCTGATCACCAAGATCGACGATGCCGCCGTCCGCGGCATGAAGCTCGACGAGGCCATCAAACGCATGCGCGGCCAGGCCAATACCAAGGTCGTGCTCACCATCTTGCGCAAGGACGAGAACCGTTCCTTCCCGGTCACGATCATCCGGGAAGAAATCCGCTCGCAATCGGTGCGCAGCAAGATCGTCGAGCCCGGTTACGGCTGGATCCGCATCTCGCAGTTTCAGGAACGCACGGTTGACGACTTCGTCAAGAAGGTCGAAGAGCTCTATAAGGCGGACCCCAACCTGAAGGGACTCGTGCTCGATCTGCGCAACGATCCGGGCGGTTTGCTCGATGCGGCCATCGCGATTTCAGCGGCTTTCCTGCCCGAAAACGTAACGGTGGTGTCCACCAATGGACAACTGCCCGAAAGCCAATCGGTCTACAAAGCCGCACCCGAGTTCTACCGGCGCCGCGGCGGTGGCGATCCCTTACGCAACCTGCCGGACGCGATCAAGACAGTGCCGCTGGCGGTGCTGGTCAACGAAGGTTCGGCCTCGGCCAGCGAAATCGTTGCCGGCGCGCTGCAGGATCACAAGCGCGCCACCATCATGGGCAGCCAAACCTTCGGCAAGGGCTCGGTGCAGACGGTGCGCCCGCTCGGCCCCGACACCGGCCTGAAGATCACCACCGCGCGCTACTACACGCCCAACGGAACCTCGATCCAAGCGCGCGGCATCGTGCCCAACGTGCTGGTCGACGACACGCCCGAGGGCAGCCCCTACGCGATCCTGCGTATGCGCGAGGCCGACCTCGACAAGCATCTGGTCAGCGGCCAGGGCGTCGAAGACAAGAGCGCGGCACGCGAAAAAGCACGCGAGGAAGCGCGCAAACGCCTTGAAGCAGAGTCGCTCAAGCCCGCGCAGGAACGCAACAAGGTGCCCGAATTCGGCGCCAAGGACGACTTCCCGCTCATTCAGGCACTGCATCAACTCAAGGGCCAGCCGGTACTCGTGAGCAAAACGCAGATCGTCGAACAGCGCAAGGAAGAGAACAAGGAAAACTGAACGCACGACGGGAATGGGCCGCACCACTTGGGTGCTGCCTTCGTCTGCGTTCCTTTTGAACCTGAGCCGCGCATGGACGACGACGAACTGCTGCGTTATTCGCGCCACATTCTGCTTGAGGAATTCGGCATCGATGGCCAGGCGCGCATCGCCCAGGCACACGCACTGATCATCGGCGCCGGCGGGCTCGGTTCACCGGTGGCGCTGTATCTGGCCGGCGCGGGTGTCGGCCGCATCACGCTGGTCGATCATGACGTCGTCGACCTCACCAACCTCCAGCGCCAGATCGCGCATACCACTGCGCGCGTGGGAAAAACCAAGGTCGAATCCGCACGGCAGGCCATGCAGGCGATCAATCCCCGTGTCCGCATCGAAACGATCGCGCAGCGCGCTGACGATGCCCTGCTGGACCAACTGGCCGGCACGGCCGACGTGGTGATCGACTGCTCCGACAACTTCGCGACACGCCACGCAGTCAATCGCGCCTGCGTCACCCGCGCGCGGCCGCTCGTTGCCGGCGCGGCGATCCGCTTTGACGGCCAGCTCAGCGTTTACGACACGCGCGACGGCACATCGCCCTGTTATGCCTGCCTGTTTCCGGCCAACGCCGAATTCGAGGAAACGCGCTGTGCGGTGCTGGGCGTATTCGCGCCGGTGGTCGGCACCATCGGAACACTCCAGGCCAGCGAGGCGCTCAAGCTGCTGGCCGGCGTTGGTACTTCGCTGGCCGGCCGGTTGCTCATGTTCGACGGCCGTGGCAGCAGCTTCGAAACCTTGCGCGTGGCGCGCGATCCGCACTGTTCCGTCTGCGGCCACCGCCCGAACGAATAGCCAACCGGCTCTACTGCGAAAATCCGATTTGTCATTTTTGACACACTGGCGTGCGGCACAATGTGAAACACTAGACTAGGATGGAGGAAGCGGGAAAACACGCGGAAAAACAAACGCACGCCAGATCATCACTCAGGAAGGAATGAACCGGACATGACCATGGAATCCATCACCCAACCGACGGAAGAAAACCGCCAAGCTGCCGCCGATGCAGCCGAAGCGCCC
Source organism: uncultured Burkholderiaceae bacterium (assembly GCA_964439605.1). Lineage (GTDB taxonomy): Bacteria > Pseudomonadota > Gammaproteobacteria > Burkholderiales > Burkholderiaceae_C > JAITWT01. The sequence goes on along the minus strand of CAYTPC010000020.1, from coordinate 20,212 downwards.
CGAACCTACGCGCAGAACGCGGTTGATGCAGCCGGCGAGAGAATGCGCGATCTGCAACACGACGCGGAACCGACGATGGAGCAAATCGCCGCACGCATGCAAGAGGCCGTACAGCGCGGCCTGCGTTCGGCCTCGGAGGCCAGCGCCCGCGCCCAGCGCAAACTCGAGCAAGCCACCGAGCGGACCAGCCGCTACATCGCCGATCAGCCGCTGCGCTCGGTGCTGTACGCCGCCGCGACCGGCGCCGCGCTCACGGCCCTCATCGTGCTGGCCGCACGCCATCGCGACGACCGCTGACACCGGCTTGCTTCCAGGCTTCTGAATTCGGCCCCGTGCCGAAGGTTGGAATGCTGCCGGCAGGGCCCGGTTTTTGCACGAAATCCAGGGCCTTGTTCCGCATGGCGAGTGGCTGGCTCCAGGCAAGGTGGCGGGTGGACCCCATCCCGGTTTGAGACCTTTCTCGCATCGTTGCCGTCATTGCAAATTCTTGCCGTCACGCGGCCATGGCCGCGGGTTGCGCCTTGCGGCCGATCCCGAAAAGATAGCCACGCGGCCCTGAACAGATCGCGGACAGACTCTAAAATCGGGCTCCTTTCAGCTCGCGGATCGCACACCCGCACAAAGCCCACCCCCCGATGAATGCTCCGACTACGCTGACCGCGCTGTCGCCGCAGGCCGATGAACCTGCGCGGTTACGCGAGATTCCGTACAACTACACCAGCTTTTCCGACCGCGAAATCGTCATCCGCCTGCTCGGCGCGCGCGGCTGGGAATTGCTTGAGTCGCTCCGTGATGAGCGGCGCACCGGCCGGTCGGCGCGAATGCTCTACGAAGTGCTCGGCGACATTTGGGTGGTTCGCCGCAATCCTTACCTGGCCGACGATCTGCTGGACAATCCGCGCCGCCGCGCTTCGCTGGTGGAGGCGCTCAATCACCGCCTGGCCGAGGTGCACAAGCGCCGCACGCCGCAGGACGATGCCCAGCGCGATGCACTTGTGGGCGAACTGTGCGTCCTGGCCACGCAGGCCATCGCCGCTTTCGACGCCATGTTCGACCAAGTCGCCGCCCTGCGCCGCCAGGTGGTGCGCACGCTGGGCCGGCTCACGGCCAAGGACAACATCAAGTTCGATGGCATGTCGCGCGTATCGCACGTGACGGATGCGACCGACTGGCGCGTTGAATATCCATTCGTCGTGCTCACACCCGACACCGAAGCCGAAATGGCCGGCCTGGTGGCCGGGTGCATCGAACTGGGCCTGACGATCATTGCGCGCGGAGGCGGCACCGGCTACACCGGCGGCGCGATTCCGCTGACCTGGAAAAGCGCGGTCATCAATACCGAAAAGCTCCTGGCGATGACCGAGGTTGAGCGCATCGCGCTGCCGGGTGTCGAGGGCGAGGTGCCGACGATCCGGACCGAGGCCGGCGTCGTCACGCAGCGTGTGGCCGACGCGGCCGAACGCGCAGGCTACGTCTTCGCGGTTGATCCGACTTCGGCCGAGGCCTCGTGCATCGGCGGCAACATCGCGATGAACGCGGGCGGCAAAAAAGCGGTGCTGTGGGGCACGGCGCTGGACAACCTGGTTTCATGGCGCATGGTGACCCCACAGGCCGAATGGCTCGAAGTCGTGCGCATCGGTCACAACCTGGGCAAGATCCATGATGTCGACAACGCGACGTTCGAGCTGACCTATTTCTCCGCCGACGCAAAGACCAAACTGCGCAGCGAGCGGCTGGAAATTCCGGGACGCACCTTCCGCAAGGAAGGGCTTGGCAAGGACGTGACCGACAAATTCCTCTCGGGCCTGCCGGGCGTGCAGAAAGAAGGCTGCGACGGCATCATCACGAGCTGCCGTTGGGTGGTGCACCGCATGCCGGCGCACACGCGCGCCGTCTGCCTCGAATTTTTCGGCCACGCGAAAAACGCGGTTCCAAGCATTGTCGAGATCAAGGACTTCATGTTCGCCGAGCAGAAACGCTCGGGCGTGGTGCTTGCCGGCCTTGAACACCTGGACGACCGTTACCTCAAGGCGGTGGGCTACGCGACCAAGTCCAAGCAGCATGGGGGACTGCCCAAAATGGTGCTGTTCGGCGACATTGCCGGCGACGACGAGGACGCGGTGGCGCGCGTGACTTCCGAGGTGATACGCATCGCCAACTCGCGCAGCGGCGAGGGTTTCGTCGCCGTCAGCCCCGAGGCGCGCAAGAAGTTCTGGCTCGACCGCAAGCGCACGGCGGCAATCAGCCGCCACACCAACGCTTTCAAGATCAATGAAGACGTGGTGATCCCGCTGCCGCGCATGGCCGAATACACCGATGGCATCGAGCGCATCAACATCGAATTGAGCCTGCGAAACAAGCTCGCGCTGTGCGATGCGCTCGAAACCTTCCTGGCGCGGGGCAACCTGCCGCTGGAGCCAGGCAGCGAAGCAAGCGATCTGCCATCGCCCGAACTGCTTGAAGAACGCGTCATGCAAGCGATCGCGCTGGTGCGGGAAGTGCGCACCTTGTGGGCTGGCTGGCTGCGCGACATCGATGCGCTGTTTTCGCGGTTGCAGGACCACTCGCTGCGCGCGAGCTGGAAGACGCAACTGCGTGCGCAACTGCACGACATTTTCACCGGCGCGGCTTTCGCGCCGGTTCTTGCCGAATGCGATGCGATCCATCAGCGTGTACTCAAGGGCCGCGTATGGGTCGCGCTGCACATGCACGCGGGCGACGGCAACGTACACACCAACATTCCGGTCAACAGCGACAACTACGAGATGCTGCAGACCGCGCACGCGGCGGTGGCGCACATCATGGTGCTCGCGCGCAGCCTGGGCGGCGTGATTTCAGGCGAGCACGGCATCGGCATCACCAAATTCGAATTCCTGGACGACGAAGAGCTGGCGCCTTTCGCCGAATACAAGCGGCGCATCGACCCCGAGGGGCGCTTCAACAAAGGCAAGCTGCTGCGCGACGCCACGCACCTGGCCAGCGACGATGGAGGCCGGGCGCTGCATTCGAACCTGGCCGATGCCTACACCCCGAGCTTCAGCCTGATGGGGTACGAATCGCTCATCATGCAGCAAAGCGATATCGGCGCGATCGCCGACAGCATGAAGAATTGCCTGCGCTGCGGCAAGTGCAAGCCCGTGTGTACGACGCACGTGCCGCGCGCCAATTTGCTCTATTCGCCGCGCAACAAAATCCTCGCAACCTCGCTGCTGGTCGAAGCCTTTCTGTACGAGGAGCAAACACGGCGCGGCATCAGCATCAAGCACTGGGAGGAGTTCGAGGACGTGGCCGGCCACTGCGCCGTCTGTCACAGGTGCTTGTCGCCGTGCCCCGTGAAAATCGATTTCGGCGACGTGTCGATGAACATGCGCAATCTGCTGCGCAAAATGGGCCAGCAGCGATTCAGCCCCGGCAAGGCGGCGGCAATGTTCTTTTTGAACGCCACCGATCCGAGCGTGATCGGCATCGCGCGCACGGCCATGACCGGCATCGGCTTCAAAGCCCAGCGCATGGCCGCCGGCGCCCTGCGCGCGGCGGGCCGCCGCCAGGCCGAGCGCCCGCCCGCCACCGTGGGCCGCGCGCCGGTAACCGAGCAGGTGATCCATTTCGTCAACAAGAAAATGCCATCGGGCCTGCCGACCAAGACCGCGCGCGCGCTGCTGGACATTGAAAACCGCGAGTACGTGCCGGTCATCCGCGATCCGCAGGGCACGCGCCCCGACAGCGAGGCGGTGTTCTACTTTCCCGGCTGCGGCTCCGAGCGCCTGTATTCGCAAGTGAGCCTGGCAACCCAGGCCATGCTCTGGCACGCGGGAGTACAAACCGTGCTGCCGCCCGGATACATGTGCTGCGGCTATCCCCAGCGCGGCAATGGGCAGTTCGACGTGGCCGAGAAAATGATCACCGGCAACCGGGTGCTGTTTCACCGCATTGCCAACACACTCAACTACCTCGACATCAAGACGGTGGTCGTCAGTTGCGGCACCTGCCGCGACCAGATCGCGCAGTACCGGTTCGAAGATATCTTTCCAGGCAGCCGCATCATCGACATACACGAATATCTGCTGGAAAAAAACATCACCTTGCCCCCGCAGGCGCAGGGCGCCTACCTGTATCACGAGCCTTGCCACAATCCCATCAAGCTGCCCGGTTCGACCCAGGTCGTCAAGGCGCTGATGGGCCGGCACGTCGTCCAGAGCGAGCGTTGCTGCGGCGAATCGGGCACGCTGGGCGTCGCGCGGCCCGACGTCGCGACCCAGGTGCGCTTTCGCAAAGAAGCCGAAATCCGCGCGGGCGAAGCCGCACTGCGCGAAAGCGGCGCGGTGGGCATGAAGGACGACATCAAAATCCTCACCACCTGTCCAAGCTGCCTGCAAGGGTTGTGGCGCTACCAGGAAGATTTGCAAACCGGCCTGCTGCAAGCCGATTACGTCGTGATCGAAATGGCACGCCACATTCTGGGTGAACACTGGATGCGCGACTACGTGCAAAAGGCCAACGCCGGCGGCATCGAGCGGGTGCTGGTATGAGTTGCCCGCTGTGCGAAACCCACGGTGGCCGCCTGGTCTTCGAAGGAGCGAAGTTTCGCGTGATCCATGCCGGGGAAGCGGGCTTCCCGGCCTTCTACCGCGTGGTCTGGCGCACGCACGTAGCGGAGTTTTCCGATCTCTCGCACGCGGACCGCGCGCTGTGCATCGAGGCCGTAACCATCGTCGAGCAGTGCCTGCGGGAACAGCTCGCGCCGGACAAGATCAACCTCGCGGCATTGGGTAACCTGGTGCCGCACCTGCACTGGCATGTGATTGCGCGCTTCGCGTGGGACAGCCACTTTCCTTCCCCGGTGTGGTCGCAGGCCCAGCGCTCCGTGGCCGCGGAGCGACTCGAGCCGATTGCCGCGCGCCTGCCGGCCATAGAGCGGGCCATCGTGGAGCGAATGGCGGCGCGGCTGGGCGCATTGGCCTGAACTTGAAGCACGCCGGGCGGGTGGTCTTTACGCAAGCGCGGCATACTGCATGGATTTTCTTGATCTCGTTGTACGGAGTTTTCCCCAGTGGCAGGACTGCAAGCCGGCACGCCGACGCCGGAATCGATCACGGTACACGGTACCTCGCGTGTGCTTGAAGTTGTGTTTTCCGACGGCGCGCATTTCCGTATCCCTTTCGAGCTGATGCGCGTCTATTCGCCTTCGGCCGAAGTGCAGGGTCATGGCCCTGGCCAGGAGGTTCTGCAAACCGGCAAGCGCGACGTCGAGTTGCTCGAACTGGAGCCGGTCGGCAACTATGCGGTGCGGCCGGTTTTCAGTGACGGGCACGACACCGGCATCTTCTCCTGGGATTGGCTTTACGCGCTGGGTGCGCGCCAGGAAGAGCTATGGGCCGACTACCAGGCGCGTCTTGCGGCCGCCGGCGTCGATCGCGACGCGCCGATGCCCGCCAAGGGCGGTCGCGCCTGCGAACATTGAAAAGAAATACAACAAATGCCCGGTGTAACGACGGGGTTGTCACCTGAATACACGCGTTTTCAACCTAACATAGAACCATGAGCAATACCCATTTCGGTTACGAGAACATCGACGAAAAAGACAAGGCGCAGCGTGTGCGCGGGGTGTTCGACTCGGTGGCCACTCGCTACGACCTGATGAACGACTTGATGTCGGGCGGTCTGCATCGCTTCTGGAAAGCCTATACGGTGATGGTGGCCAACGTTCGCGAAGGAGCGCGCGTGCTCGACATCGCAGGCGGCACGGGTGATCTCGCGCGGGCTTTTGCCAAACGCGCCGGGGAAAGCGGACAGGTCGTGCTGACCGACATCAACGAGGCGATGCTGCGCGTCGGGCGCAATCGCCTGCTCGATGCCGGCGCCATCGTTCCCGTCGCGGCCTGCGACGCCGAGCAGTTGCCTTTTCCGGACGAGCATTTCGACGTGGTCAGCGTCGCTTTCGGCTTGCGCAATATGACGCACAAGGACGTCGCGCTCAAAGAAATGTGCCGTGTCCTCAAAACTGGCGGCAAGCTGCTGGTGCTCGAATTCTCGCGCGTCGCCAAGCCGCTGACCAAAGCCTACGACTGGTATTCTTTCCACGTGCTGCCGCGCCTGGGCAAGCTCGTGGCTGGCGACGAAGCAAGTTATCGCTATCTGGCCGAGTCGATTCGCATGCATCCCGCGCAGGAGGAACTCAAGACCCTCATGAAAGAATGCGGCTTTGGCCACGTGGACTATCACAACATGAGCGCCGGCGTCGTGGCGCTGCATGTTGGAATCAAGTGTTAATTAATGAAACGAGCCCTGCACAACGAAGTTCGATGAAAAAATATCTGTCTATTTTTCTGGCTTGCGCCCTGACGTTTGTAAGCTTTCAGGCCGATGCGGCCCGCCTGGGCGGCGGCAAGTCCTTTGGCCGTCAATCGAGTAACGTGATGCAACGGCGGGCGCCCCCGCCGGCCTCGCCAGCCTCACCGAATAACGCGGCGCAGCAAAACGCCAATGGCGCCGCCAAGCCGGCGGCCGCGCCCAACGCCCCGGCCGGAAAACGGCCATGGGGCGGCTTGATCGGCGGCCTGGCGGCCGGTCTGGGGCTGGCCTGGCTTGCACACACCCTCGGGTTGGGCGAGGCGTTCGGCAATGTGCTGCTGGTGCTGCTGCTGGCCTTCGTGGCCCTGGCGGCATGGCGTTTTTTCGCGGCGCGCGCAAACGCTGGCCGGCGGCCTGGCAATCTGGCGTTCGGTGGCGCCGGTGGACCGGCCGCCGCGACGGCGCCGCACGAATACAGCCCGAAAAATGTCGGCAATGACGCATCGGCGCGCCCGTGGGAACAGCCGAACATCACTGACTTCAGCCCAACGGCCGCAAGTGATGCCGCATCGAACGCGGCGGGATACCGCAGCATGATCGGTTCGGCCCTGTCGGACCCGCCGCCGTCCTGGGACATTCCCGCGGATTTCGACGTCGATGGATTTCTCGGCGCGGCCAAGCGCAATTTCATCACGCTGCAAAACGCCTGGGACAACGGCGACATTACCGCCCTGCGTTCGATGATGACCGACGAGATGGTCGAAGAAATCCGCACGCAGCTCGCCGAGCGCGAAACCCATGCCGGCAGCCAGCCGAACAAGACCGACGTGGTGATGCTCAACGCCAAGCTGCTCGGGATCGAGAAGCTGGCCGACACGTACATGGCCAGCGTCGAATTCTCGGGAATCATTCGCGAGGATGATTCGGCCGGCCCGCAGCCTTTCCGCGAAGTCTGGAACATGACCAAGCCCATCAACGGCGGCGGCGGCTGGCTGGTCGGGGGCGTGCAGGCGTTGCAATAAACCCACCATCAGCGTTTTGCGCACCGCGGCGTTTTTGATGCGCGGTGCGCAAATCCGTGCGGGTGCTCGCCAAAAGGCGGCTCGCCACACTGGATAATCGGGCCCTATGGCCACTATCCCACCGCCGTCTCCCTTCGTGCTCCTCCAAAACCTGATTGATCAAGCTGGCGATCGCTTGCGGCCGCCAGCGTGGGCGATACATGAGATCCAATACCGTTCGGTGTTGTTTCTCAATCACGTACTGCAACAAGAACCCGAGGCGCAACAGCGTCTGGCGCGCCATCGAGGCCGGGCCATCGAAGTGCGATGGCGCGACTTGCGGATATGTCTGGCGCCCACTTCAGCCGGACTGTTCGAATTGGCCGGCGAAAGTACGGTGCCGGAATTGACCCTGACGATCGAGCAGACTTCGCCGCTGAAACTCGCGCGCGACCGGCTGCGCGGCGAAAAGTCCGACATACAGATCACCGGCGACGTGCAGTTGGCCGCCGAGGTGAACTGGCTGGTCGACCACCTGCGCTGGGATGCCGAGGACGATCTCGCCCGGCTCGTCGGGGACGTACCGGCCCACGCCATCGGCAGCACGGCGCGCAAGGCCGCCGAAATGCTGCGGCAATTCATCGGAAACCCCGCGAAGTGACACTCACCGCCACCGGCACAGGAGTACCACAGTGAGGCGCCTCTACCGCAGCGTGGTCATTACCTGGATTGCTCTGCGCTACGGTTTGGACGAGCTGGTCTTGACCAGTTTCCAGAAACCTTGGCTGCGCGTGATTGCGCGCATCGTCTCCGTCGGGCGCAAGCTCGATGCGCCGCGTGGGCAGCGTTTGCGCGAGGCGCTCGAGCGTCTCGGGCCGATTTTCGTGAAATTCGGCCAGGTACTCTCCACCCGGCGCGACCTGCTGCCAGCCGACATCGCCGACGAACTGGCTTATTTGCAGGACCGCGTGCCGCCTTTCGATTCAGCGGTCGCGATGGCGACGATCGAACGGGCATTCAAGCGCCCCATCAGTCAGATCTTCGAGCATTTCGAGCAAACGCCCGTCGCCAGCGCCTCGATCGCACAGGTTCACTTCGCCACCCTGCGCGGCGCCCATGGCGCGTTGCGCGAGGTAGCCGTCAAGGTGCTGCGCCCGGGCATGCGTCCGGTGATCGAGAAAGATCTCGCCCTGATGGCGATGATGGCGCGCTGGGTCGAATATCTTTCGGCCGACGGCAAGCGGCTCAGGCCGCGCGAGGTGGTGGCCGAATTCGACAAGTATTTGCACGACGAACTCAACTTCGTGCGTGAAGCGGCCAACGCGGCGCAGTTGCGGCGCAACATGGCTTCGCTCGATCTGGTGCTGATCCCTGAAATGATCTGGGATCTGTGCCATCCCGACGTGATCGTGATGGAGCGCATGAAGGGCATGCCGATCGCGCAGATCGACCGGCTGCGCGCGGCCGGGGTCGATCTGCCCAAGCTCGCGCGCGATGGCGTCACGCTGTTTTTCACCCAGGTGTTCCGCGACGGCTTTTTTCACGCCGACATGCATCCGGGCAACATCCAGATCAGCGTTGATCCGGCCACCTTCGGGCGCTACATCGCGCTGGATTTCGGCATCATCGGCACCCTCGCCGAAACCGACAAGGAATATCTCGCGCAGAACTTCGCGGCCTTCTTCCGGCGCGACTACAAGCGCGTGGCGCAACTGCACATCGAAAGCGGCTGGGTGCCCGAGGGCACGCGCGTGGACGAACTCGAAGGGGCCGTGCGCACGGTGTGCGAGCCCTTTTTCAACCGCCCGCTGCGCGAAATTTCGCTTGGGCTGGTGCTCATGGGGCTGTTTCAGACCTCGCGGCGCTTCAACGTTGAGATCCAGCCGCAACTGGTGTTGTTGCAAAAAACCCTGCTCAACATCGAGGGGCTGGGCCGTCAGCTCGACCCCGAACTGGACCTGTGGGCCACCGCCAAGCCTTTCCTCGAAAAGCTCACGCGCGACCAGATCGGCCCGCGCAAATTCTTCGAGCAACTGGGCGCCGAAGCGCCGCACCTGGCCAAGCTGCTGCCGCAGATACCGCGCCTGCTGCACGATTATCTGGAACGCCGGCCCACGGATCACCGCCGCGAGTTGCTGGAATTGATCACGGCGCAGAAACAAACCAACAAGCTGCTGCAGGCGATCATTTTCGGCGGCGTCGGTTTCCTGCTGGGCCTGATCGTGATGCAAGTGCTCGTACGCGTGCGCCTGTTCTAAAAAATACTCCCCCCATAACCCTAACAATCCTGGAATACACCAAGGAGATAAAACCGTGCTGCTGACCCTGGTGATCGTTTATCTGCTGATCACGATCGTGATCGGCCTGTATGCGGCGCGTCTGGTGCGCAACACCGCAGACTTCGCGATTGCCGGCCGCCATTTGCCGCTGTACATGATCGTGACCACCACCTTCGCGACCTGGTTCGGGTCGGAAACCGTGCTGGGCATCCCGGCCAAGTTCATCGAGGGCGGACTCGGTTACGTGATCGAAGATCCGTTCGGGGCGGGCACCTGCCTGATCCTGGTGGGTCTGTTCTTCGCCGGCAAGCTCTACCGCATGACGCTGCTGACCATCAGCGACTATTACCGTGAGCGCTACGGCCGCGCGGTGGAAGTGGGTTGTTCGCTGGTCATCATGTTGAGCTACTTGGGCTGGGTTTCAGCGCAGGTCACGGCGCTCGGATTGGTCTTCAACGTGCTGTCGGACGGCTATATCAGCGTGCCGGCGGGCATGACCATCGGCGTGTTCTCGATTCTGGCCTACACGCTGTTTGGCGGCATGTGGTCGGTGGCGGTGACCGATTTCATCCAGATGATCATCCTGGTGTTCGGCCTGGCGGTCCTCGCGATATTCGCGGGCGGAATGGCCGGCGGCGCCGACAAAGTGATCGCCCTGGCCGCGAGCAAAGACCTGTTCCGCTTCTGGCCCGAACCGACCTTCAGGGACATCATTTTTTTCTTCGCCGCCGGGATCACGATGATGCTGGGCTCGATCCCGCAGCAAGACGTATTCCAGCGCGTGATGTCGGCCAACAGCATCCGCGCGGCCACGCGCGGCCCGGTAATCGGCGGCGTCGCCTACATCCTGTTCGCTTTCGTGCCCATGTTTCTGGTCGCCAGCGCGCTGCTGATCATGCCCGAGCAGACCGCGGCACTGCTGAAGGAAGATCCGCAGCGCGTACTGCCCACGCTGGTGCTCCAGAAGATGCCTTTTTTCATGCAGGTGCTGTTCTTCGGCGCGCTGCTGTCAGCCATTAAATCGACCGCCTCGGCAACGCTGCTGGCGCCGAGCGTGACTTTCACCGAGAACATCTGGCGCCAGTTCCGGCCGTCTTCATCGGACCGCACCAATCTGCGCACGATGCGCATCACGGTGCTGGTCTTCAGCGCCGCGGTGCTGGTCTATGCGATCAGCATGCAGGGTAAGCCGATCTACGAACTGGTCTCGGGAGCCTATCAAGTGCCGCTGGTCGGAGCCTTCGTGCCGCTGGTGTGCGGGCTGTATTGGGAACGTGCCACCACCCAGGGCGCCGTCGCCTCGGTGGTACTGGGCATCAGCGTCTGGATATTGTTTTTGGCCACTTCCTGGGGTGACGCCTTCCCGGCGCAACTGGCCGGTGTGCTGGCGGCTTTTGCCGGGATGGCCGGCGGCTCTCTGGCGCCGCAGGCCATGCCCAACGTGCGCACCCCTCATCGGCCGCTGACCGTGGACGCTCAATAAACGCCGTCGCCCAAAGCCAGGTTCTCGAACTTGGTAATGGGCTTGAGAAAAGCCAGCTTGAGCGTGCCGGTGGGGCCGTTACGCTGCTTGCTGATGATCACCTCGGCGACGCCGGGTTCCTTCGAATCCTTGTTGTAGTACTCGTCACGGTAGATGAACATGATCACGTCCGCATCCTGTTCGATCGCGCCGGACTCGCGCAGATCGCTCATCATCGGACGCTTGTCGGTGCGGTTTTCAACGCCGCGCGAGAGCTGTGACAACGCCAGCACCGGGCACTTGAGTTCCTTCGCCAGCATTTTCAGGCCGCGCGAAATTTCACCCACCGCCGTCGCGCGATTCTCGTCGCTCATGCCGTTGGAAATGCCCATCAACTGCAGGTAATCGACCACGATCAGCCCCAACTGCCCGCACTGGCGCGCCAGCCGCCGCGCATTGGCGCGCAATTCGCTGGTGGTCATGCCTGGCGTCTCGTCGATGTACAGCGAGACGCTGCGCAGCCGCTCGATCGCCTCGGTCAGGCGCGGCCACTCCTCGTCGGTAAGCTTGCCGGTGCGCAGGCGGGTCTGGTCGATACGGCCGATCGAACCGACCACGCGCACGGCCAGTTGCGCCGCGCCCATTTCCATCGAAAACACCGCCACCGGCAGACCTTCGTTGAGCGCCACGTGTTCAGCGATGTTGATCGCCAGCGCGGTCTTACCCATCGAGGGACGCGCGGCCAGCACGATCAAATCGCCCCCCTGCAGGCCCGAAGTCATGCGGTCCATGTCGATGAAGCCGGTGGGCACGCCGGTGATGTCGTTGGGGTTGTCGGCCATCTCGGTCACGCGGTCGAGCAACTGGACCACCAACTGATCCATGGTCTGGAAGCCCTGCTTCATGCGCGAGCCTTCTTCGCCGATGCCGAAGATTTTCTGCTCGGCCTCGTCCAGGATGCGGTCGACCGGTTTGCCCTGCGGATTGAAAGCGTTGGTGGCGATCTCGTCGCTGGCCGAAATCAGCTTGCGCAGAATCGCCCGCTCACGCACGATTTCGGCGTAGCGGCGGATATTGCCCGCGCTGGGTACGTACTGCGCCAGCGCATTGAGGTACGCCAGCCCGCCCACCTCATCGGCCCTGCCCAGGCTCTGCAAATGCTCGTAGACGGTGATCACGTCCGCCGGCTTGCTGGCATTGACCAGCGCGCCGATGGCCGCGTAGATCAGCCGGTGTTCGTGACGGTAGAAGTCCCCATCGACCAGCAGATCCGCCACCCGGTCCCAGGCGCCGTTATCCAGCAGCAGGCCGCCGAGCACGCTCGATTCGGCTTCGAGTGAATGCGGCGGCACGCGCAGTTGAGCCACCTCGCGATCGAGGACTGGACTAGGGTCGGGGAAGGGAAAAACAGCAGACATGGGTTTCCTGGTGAACTGCTCATGCTAAAGCGCAAAGCGCGCCAAGTCATTGGATAAGGCTGGGGAAAACAAGTGGATTTCCGGTGTGACTCGCGGGATAAGTCCCAGAACAAGCCGCGGGACGCGTACTGCCCTCATGCTGGGCGCACAAATGAAAAGGCCGCCCGAAGGCGGCCCTTGATGCCGTGACGCAACCGGATTGCGCCTTAGGCGGTTTCGCCGTAAACGGTTACGGTGATTTCGACCACCACGTCGGTGTGCAGCGCCACGCTCACGGTGCTGTCGCCGACCGTCTTGATCGGGCCGTTGGGCATGCGCACCTGCGATTTGGCGACCTTGTAGCCCTGCTTGTTGAGCTCCTCGGCGACGTCATGGTTGGTGACCGAGCCGAACAGGCGGCCGTCGACCCCTGCTTTTTGCGTCAGCTTGACGGTCGTGCCGCCGAGCTTTTCGCCCAGCGCCTGCGCTTCGGCCAGCTTGGCCATGGCGGCCTTTTCCAGCTCGGCGCGGCGGGCGGCGAATTCAGCCTTGTTCGCTTCAGTGGCACGGCGCGCGCGGCCCGACGGAATCAGGAAGTTGCGCGCATAACCGTCTTTGACCTTGACGATATCGCCCAGCGCGCCGAGGTTGACGACTTTGTCCAAAAGAATGATTTGCATGTCTTGCTACCCCTTCCTTAGACGCTGTGCTGATCGGTGTACGGCAGCAGCGCGAGAAAACGCGCCCGCTTGATCGCCGTGTTGAGCTGGCGCTGGTAGATCGCGCGCGTGCCGGTCAGGCGCGCGGGGATGATCTTGCCGTTCTCGCTGATGAAATCGCGCAGCGTATCGACGTCCTTGTAGTCGATCTCTTCGACGCCGGTAACGGTGAAGCGGCAAAAACGCTTGCGCTTGAACAGCAGCGATTGCGCATTGCGCTTGGGACGCTTGTCTTTATTGAATTTCTTGAACGTGGCCATGATGGACCTCCTGAAAACTAATCTTGCTGAAACTCTTCAAATTCCTGGATGTGAAAGACCGGTTGCTGCCTGCTCTTACCGGCGCCGGGCGTTGCCAGGAAACCCTGGAAGCGCCACGCGCTGCCCAGTGCCAGCCTGGCGATGCGCTCGGCTTGCGTTGCGAAAGCCACCGCCTTGAGCGCCAGTTTCACCTGCCGGGGCTGCCCGGCTTCCTCGACGCGCGACGCATGCTCAAGCCGCACGTCGATGGCGGGCAGGCCCGCCGGGGTGAAGCGCAAGGCTCCTGCCTCGGCAATGCGGGCCGTCAACACCAGTTGATTGGCGCCACCAGCCGCGGGGGCAGGCAACACGGCCATTCACATCAAGCGCTGGCGTTGGCGGCAGCGTACTCGGCCTGCTGGACCTTGCGCGCTTCCTCGCGCTCGACCGTCTTCATCATCGACGACGGATTGGTCTCGGCCTTCTTCTTGAGTACCGTCAGGTAGCGCAGCACGGCGTCGTTGAAGCGGAAAGCGTGTTCAAGCTCGTCCATCACGGCCTGGTTGGCCTCGATGTTCACGCACAGGTAGTGCGCTTTGCTGAGCTTGTTGATCTGATAGGCCAGTTGACGGCGGCCCCAGTCTTCGACCCGGTGCACGCTGCCGCCGCCGGCGGTAATCAGGCTCTTGTAGCGTTCCAGCATGGCCGGAACCTGTTCACTCTGATCCGGATGGATCAGCAAAATGATTTCATAGTGACGCATGAAACTCCTTGTGGGTAAAGCCACCCGCAGCGTCGAGTGCGGAGGTGGCAAGGCAAAGCCGGATATTTTAGCAGGTGCAGGATCAACCCTGCGCCAGCCGCTGCCAGGTATCGATCACGCTGTCCGGGTTCAGCGAGATCGACTCGATGCCCTGTTGCGCCAGCCATAGCGCAAAGTCGGGATGATCGCTCGGGCCCTGGCCGCAGATGCCGACGTAGCGGCCCTTGGCTTTACAAGCCGCAATGGCGCGCACGAGCAGGGCCTTGACGGCGGGGTCGCGCTCGTCGAAATCGGCGGCCAGCAGCTCCATGCCGGAATCGCGGTCCAGGCCGAGGGTCAGTTGCGTCAGATCGTTGGAGCCGACCGAGAAACCGTCGAAATACTCCAGAAACTCATCGGCCAGGATGGCATTGCTGGGCACTTCGCACATCATGATCAGCTTCAGACCGCCCTCGCCGCGCCGGAGCCCGTACTCGGCGAGCAAGGCGACGACCCGCTCGGCCTGCGTGAGCGTGCGCACGAAAGGCACCATGATTTGCACGTTATCCAGGCCCATTTCCTCGCGCACGCGCTTGAGCGCCTCGCACTCCATCGCGAAGGCCTGGGCGAAATCGGCGCTCAGATAGCGCGCCGCGCCGCGAAAACCGAGCATCGGGTTTTCTTCCTCGGGCTCGTAGCGCGAGCCGCCGATGAGCTTGCGGTATTCGTTCGACTTGAAGTCCGACAAGCGCACGATCACCGGCTTGGGCCAGAACGCCGCGGCGATGGTCGCCACGCCCTCGGCCACTTTGTCGACGTAGAAGGCGCGCGGCGAAGCGTGGCCGCGCGCAACCGATTCGACGGCTTTCTTCAGGTCGTTGTCGACGTTGGGGTAATCGAGGATCGCCTTCGGATGCACGCCGATGTTGTTGTTGATGATGAATTCCAGCCGCGCCAGCCCGACGCCCTCGTTGGGCAACTGCGCGAAGTCGAAGGCCAATTGCGGATTGCCGACGTTCATCATGATCTTCACGGCAATGGGCGGCATCTGCCCGCGCTGCACCTGGCTGACTTCGGTTTCGAGCAAGCCGTCGTAGATGAAGCCGGTATCGCCCTCGGCGCAACTGACGGTCACCAGCGTGCCATCCTTCAGGCGCTGCGTGGCGTCGCCGCAGCCGACCACCGCCGGGATGCCCAGCTCGCGCGCGATGATGGCCGCATGGCAGGTGCGCCCGCCCCGGTTGGTGACGATGGCGCTGGCGCGTTTCATCACGGGTTCCCAGTTCGGATCGGTCATGTCGGTGACGAGCACGTCGCCGCTTTGCACGCGTTCCATCTCGGCAATGCTGTGCACCAGACGCACCGGGCCGGTGCCGATTTTCTGGCCGATCGCGCGGCCTTCGGCCAGCACGGCCGAACGGGCCTTGAGCTTGTAGCGCTGCTCCGAGACTTGGCCGCGCACCTGGCTTTTGACGGTTTCCGGGCGCGCTTGCAGGATGTAAAGCTGGCCGTCGATACCGTCCTTGCCCCACTCGATATCCATCGCGCGGCCATAGTGCTGCTCGATCACCAGCGCGTAGCGGGCCAACTGTTCGACTTCGGCATCGCTCAGGCAATAACGGTTGCGCAGTTCGGCCGGCACGTCGGTGGTTTTGACCAGCTTGCCGCTGGCGGCTTTTTCGGCCGGGGAGGCAAACTCCATCTGGAGCAGCTTGGAGCCGAGATTGCGGCGGATCACGGCGCGCTTGCCGGCCTTGAGCATGGGCTTGTGCACGTAAAACTCGTCGGGGTTGACGGCGCCCTGCACCACCGTTTCACCCAGGCCGTAGCTGGCGGTGATGAAAACCACGTTCTCGAAGCCCGATTCGGTGTCGATGGTGAACATCACCCCCGCCGCGCCGAGGTCCGAGCGCACCATGCGCTGCACGCCCGCCGACAACGCCACGTCCGCGTGCGCGAAGCCCTTGTGCACGCGATAGCTGATCGCGCGATCGTTGTACAGCGAAGCGAAAACCTCCTTCATCTTGTCCAGCACGTCGTCCAGCCCGGACACGTTCAGAAAAGTTTCCTGCTGGCCCGCAAAAGAGGCGTCGGGCAAATCCTCGGCGGTGGCCGACGAGCGCACCGCGAAGCTGGCCTGCGCATTCCCCTCCGAAAGCTGGGCAAAGGCATCGGCGATGGCCCGCTGCAAATCCGCCGGAAAGGGCTGCGCCATCACCCAGGCGCGGATTTCGGCGCCCACCTGCGCGAGCGCGCGCACGTCGTCCGCGTCCAGCGCCGCCAGGCGCGCGTTGATCCTGCCGGCCAGGCCGTCATGCGCAAGAAACTGGCGAAAAGCATGGGCCGTGGTCGCAAAACCGGTGGGCACGCGCACGCCCTGCGGCAGCTGCGAAATCATCTCGCCGAGGCTGGCGTTCTTGCCGCCGACGGCCTCCACGTCGCTCATCCTGAGATTTTCAAAGGGCACGACCAGTGCGGTCGGCTCGAATAGTGCAGACATCAAAAGCTCCTGAGTTTTAAAAACCGGGACGCACACGCCAAGTACGCGATTGCTCTTCTTGCTCTGGGCATGACAAGGCGATGCGGAAAAATGATCACGACACGGGGCCTACCCAACCCCCCGATAATGACGCCGATTGTAGGCACCCTCCATGCACGCGCGCACCGTTTTCTTCATTTCCGATGGCACCGGCATTACCGCTGAAACCTTCGGCACCGCCGTTCTGGCCCAGTTCGAATTCAAACCCCGCCACGTGCGCCTGCCGTTCATCGACACGGCCGATAAAGCGCACCAGGTGGTACGGCAAATCAACCACACCGCCGAAATCGAAGGCGTGCGGCCCATCGTATTCGCCACGCTGGCCAACATGGAAGTGCTGCACGTCATCCGCGGCAACTGCAAAGCCATGCTGATGGACATGTTCAGCACCTTCGTGCAGCCGCTCGAAGTCGAGCTTGCGATGAAATCCAACCACCGCATCGGCCGCTTCAGCGACATCAGCAAAAGCAAGGAATACAGCGCGCGCATCGCGGCAATCGACTTCAGCCTGGCGCACGACGACGGCCAGAGTGACCGCGACCTGCCCAACGCCGACGTCATCCTCATCGGCGTCAGCCGCAGCGGCAAAACGCCGACCTCGCTCTACCTGGCCATGCAGCACGGCCTGAAAGCGGCCAACTATCCGCTGATTCCGGAAGACTTCGAGCGCCGCCAGCTCCCCTCGGCGCTGCTGCCTTACCGCAAGAAAATCTTCGGCCTGACCATCCAGCCCGAACGCCTGGCCGAAATCCGCAACGAACGCCGCCCCGGTTCGCGCTACGCCAGCCTGGACAACTGCCGCCGCGAAGTGCACGACGCCGAGGCGATGATGCGCCGCTCGGGCATCCGCTGGCTATCGACCACCACCAAATCCATCGAGGAAATCGCCACCACCATCCTGCAGGAAGTGCGACCCGAACAGTTCAGTTATTAACCACATCAACTCAGTATCAAAGGACATTCACGAATGGCACGCATGGTTCACTGCATCAAGCTCGGTCGCGAGGCCGAAGGACTCGACTTCGCGCCCTACCCGGGCGAACTTGGCAAACGGATCTGGGAAAACGTCAGCAAAGAAGCCTGGGCCGACTGGATCAGGCACCAGACCATGCTCGTCAACGAAAACCGCTTGAGCATGGCCGACCAGGCCGCACGCCAATACCTCGCGCGCCAGATGGAAAAGCATTTCTTCGGCGAAGGCGCGGACGCGGCACAGGGCTACGTTGCGCCCTCCTCCAAACCGTGAAATATCCGGGCTGACCGGTGGCCGAGCCCGCTGAGCCCGCTGAGCCCGCTGAGCCCGCTGAGCCCGCTGAGCCCGCTGAGCCCGCCGAGCCAACCGAGCCCGTTGAATGGCGCGCCGACGGCGTGCCGCGCAGCGCCCGCTTCGACGACATCTACTACAGCGCCAGCGGCGCGCTCACGCAGGCGCGCCACGTCTTCCTCGGCGGCTGCGATCTGCCGGCGGCATGGGCCGGCCAGCGTCAATGGCGCATTCTTGAAACCGGCTTCGGGCTCGGCCTGAACTTTCTCGCCGCCTGGCAGACCTGGCGCGCCGGCGCGCAGCGCCCGGCGCTGCTGCACTTCGTCTCGATCGAAGCCTATCCCGCGACGCGCGAAGACATCCTGCGCGCCGCCGCCGCGCACCCTGAACTGGCTGGGCTTGCTCAAATGCTCGCGGCGCAATGGCACGGCCTGCTGCCGGGCCTGCACCGTCTGGCCTTCGAAAACGGCCGCGTCCTGCTCACGCTGTGCATCGGCCCCGTGCAGGCCATGCTGCGCGCGCAACGCTTCGAGGCCGACAGCATCTTTCTCGACGGCTTCAGCCCGCAGCGCAACCCCGACATGTGGTCGGCGCAAACGCTCAAAATGGTTGCACGCTTCGCCCGGCGCGGCACACGGCTGGCAACCTGGACAGTCGCGCGCGGCGTGCGCGACGCCCTCACCGCCTGCGGCTTCCAAACCGAAAAAGCCCCCGGCCTGCCGCCCAAGCGCGACTGCCTGCGCGGCGTATTCGATCCGGCCTGGACGCCGCGCCGGCGCCAGGCCGTGGCAGCGCCCGCCGAACCTGGTGACTGCGCCATCATCGGCGCCGGCCTCGCGGGCGCCGCCGTCGCCGCCAGCCTGGCGCGGCGCAACTGGCGCGTCACCGTACTCGAAACACACGCCCTGCCGGCCTGCGAAGCCTCGGGGCTGCCGGTGGGCGTGATGGCGCCGCACGTCTCGCCCGACGACGCCCTGCTCTCACGGCTCACGCGCGCCGGCATCCGCGCAAGCTGGCAGCAGCTCCAACTGCTGCTCGAAGAGGGCCACGGCTGGCGCGGCTGCGGCGTACTCGAACGGCGCGCCGCCGATGCGCTGCGCATGCCCGCCGGCTGGTCCGCCCAAGGCCCCAACGAATCCTGGCCCGCAACACCCAAACAACTCGCCCAAGCCGGCCTGCCGCCCGGCACCGCCGCGCTATGGCACGCACGCGCCGGCTGGGTGCGGCCCGCGCAACTCATCGCGGCATGGCTCGCGCAACCCGGCATCACCCTGCGCTGCGGCAGCGCGGTTGAACACCTCATTGCAGCCGGCCCGCGCTGGCAGCTCTTCGACCCGCGCGGCGCCCTGCTGGCCGAAGCCGACCGCGTAGTCATCGCCGCCGGCCTGGGCAGCCGCCGCTTCGCCCCGCACTTGCCGCTGCAAGCCGTGCGCGGCCAGATCGCCTGGGGCAACGCACCGGCTGGCGCATTGCCCACCGTTCCCGTCAACGGCGACGGCCACCTGGTCGCCGAAGTGCCCGAAGGCGGCCAACGCCTCTGGCTTGCCGGCTCCACATTCGACCGCGACAGCGAAAACACCGCCCTGCGTGCCGATGACGCCCAGGCCAACCGCGAACGCATCGCGCGCCTGCATCCGGGCGCCGCGGCCGTACTCGCCCCAGCCTTCGACGCCGCCGCCGTGCAGGGCTGGGCTGGCCTGCGCTGCGCCTCGGGCGACCGGCGTCCGCTGCTCGGGCCGATCGATCCAAACCGGCCCGATGGCCCCTGGCTATGCACCGCGCTTGGCTCGCGCGGCCTGACTTTTGCCGCGCTGTGCGCCGAACTGCTGGCCGCGCACTGGCACGGCGAACCGCTGCCCCTGTCAGCGGCGCTGGCAAGCGCTTTGAATACCCGCAGGCTCTGAACACCGCACCAGTGGCGATTTGCCCTGGGAACACCCTTCAGCGGCCACTCAGCAAGCGTGCTCTACGCATCAAGGGCCGGTTGCAAACCACGGCCGCACCTGTAAATGTGGCGAACATTTGCAACACGGTACGGAGATTCACAAAGAGCATTCAGCGGAAATTTCTCCGCATCGCGTCCGCGAGCAGGATTTGCCGGCGGAAACATTTCCATATTTCGATTCAAAAAATAACATTATGTTTGATTTTCATGGAAATAGTTTATCTTTTTACATTATGGATACATACATTCTATCGCACTCCTCATACTAATTTACAAAGAAAATCTCCTTTGCCCTGTCATTTCATGAAATCCAAATCGTTCTGAAGCTGCCATG